>JAMPBB010000002.1:162053-187506 GCA_023666885.1 Muribaculaceae bacterium
ACCTTTTCGTTACGAATGAAATGCTCTACCGACTGAGCTATTGCGGCTGGTTTTCGCTAACGCGGTGCAAAGATACTAAAAGTTTGCGTATTGTTTGCTAAATGTCAATTTTATTTTTGCTTCCGAAAGCTTGAGCTGTACCATGCTCGGACCGCTGACGTATGGGGCTATGGATGTAATATATGTCTGGCTTGTCTGATAGTATGAGTCGCTTGTGCTTTCCGTGGTCACGTCAACCGGTGTGATGGTGAAGGTGTAGTCCTCGGCTGTGAGCTGATCCTTCTCAAGCATATCAAGAAGGTACTGTCGCATGTTGGACAGTGTGTAGCTGTTGGTCGAAGAGTTGTATGTGGCCAAGAACGATGTCTTGCTGTCCGTAATTTTATTTTTAGCAAAGAAATCGGCCTTGTCCTTTTTGAGTACTACCAATACATATTCAGGAGGGGCTATTCCGTATGAATTGGTGATTTCCTCAGCCGGTATTGACATGGTCAGCGTGTTTATTACGGATAGCTCACCGGCTTGGCGACGATAGCTGCCTATAACATCTACAATGGGGAATTCTATTTCAACATCAAGCCCGGCTGGAGCAGCCAAGATTGATTCGCCGGAGTTTACACGAGCCATTATGTCGGCGGCCGGGGTGAGGTTCAGGATATTGTTGGTAACCACTTCGGGGGTCACGGCCATGTATGTACGTACAAGATTGTATATGGTGTCCTTCTCCACATCGTCTACCTCCACTGTATCATGGCGGCGATAGAAGAGATTGATGCGTGTCTCCGTGATGTTGGTCACACGGCCTGACCCGAATGAATTCTTTATATACAGGCCGGGGAAGAAGTTGGCAAATGACTGAGGTGTGTCAAATGTGGCAGGATTTGTCAAGTATTCAGAATAGAACTTCCTGCCGAACTCTAATGGCAGATCCACTATGATAGAACGGAAGTACAGTTCGTTAAGCGAGTCGCTCGCCAAGGCGTTGCCTGTATATATCTTTGACTCCCACATGTCAGCCGGATTGTAATACTCCGTAGGGTCAAAATTGCTATATATGGGCGAGGGGAGCTGTTTGGTGAGCGGATATACCTGAAGGCCCATGGGCATCAATGAGTCGCCGGTGAAAGCGCCGGTGTTGAAGAACATTACGAGCTTGATGGAGTCAATATCGTTGACGCTCACTCCGGCTGTGTCAATTTCGCTTGCGGGCATGAACTGTGTTACGATTTCCGAGCTGAGGGTGCCGTATTCTTTGGCCTCCAGACGCCCTATGAGCTGAGTCACGGTCCGCGACTGGACTACCTTGTTTTCTACCGAACGTCCTGTTATGGTGAATGTGGAGTCTATCACTATCTCAGACTTGTCAGTAATGAGCGAACTGCCTATCGTAGTCACATCATCATCGCAGGCGGTAAACATTGACAGTGCTACCAGCGGCAGGATGAGAAGTCCTGATTTTTTCATTTCTATCTTTCAGTTTACTATCTAATTCGATATAAGTGTGCTGCCGGCTTAGTCCTCAGCGGAGGTCAGCGAGGCGTAAAAATCGGCATACCCGGCCAGACCGTCTTCATCAGATGAATAGGGGAGGAACGGCTTGCCTGATTCTTTGGCATATTCAAGAATTTCGGGATCGATATTTTCCGAAGCTTGAATTACGGCATCGGCATAATCTATGGCCAACTTATCCAATGCTTTGCGGTCAACCGGACTGTCACCAAGCGCTTTAAGATCTTCATCGGTGAAGTGATGCAGCTTCAGTTTTTCTGCAAAGCGGCTGTCAAGAGTGCCATCAAAGCCTTCCTCACGCAGGGTGTATATCACCTTTGACTTGGCAAACATCGGGTCGTCCGAATACATTTTCTTGATATAAAGAGGCGCTAATGCTGAAATCCAACCCATACAGTGCACTATGGCCGGCTCCCAGCGAAGTTTCTTGACGGTTTCGATCACGCCGCGTACAAAGAACATCATGCGCTCATCATTGTCCTCCGGCGATGCGGTGAGTTCAAGCTCCTTGATGGGCGGATGCTGGAAAAAGTCATCATTGTCAATGAAGTACACCTGCATCCTTGTGGGCTGAAGCGTGGCTACCTTTATAATCAGAGGATGGTCTGTATCATCTATTATCACATTGATGCCTGACAAGCGTATCACCTCGTGGAGCTGGTTACGGCGTTCGTTGATGCATCCGTACTTGGGCATAAACGTGCGCACCTCATAACCTTTTTCCTGCATTTTCTGCGGAGTGATACGTCCAAGGATGGAGAGAGGCGATTCGGGCAGATACGGAGTTATCTCCTGTGATATGTACAGAACCTTGTTGTGATTCATTAGTTACTTTGTTTCGTAATTTCAATAATATGTTGCAAAGATAATGATAATTTTTGAAAAATATAGAAGCTCGGCCCCATGTTGTGATAAAAAGTGTAAAGCGAATACGTTTTTACGTTCAAAAAGATGTAACTTTGTGCAAAAATTTAACCGAAATGAAGCGTATATCCTTACTTATTGCCTCTTTTATAGCAGTGTTCGCGTTAAATGTGGCTTTTGCACAGGCGCCCAAGCACGTTACGTGGCGTATGACTGTGAAGATGACTTCGGCCACGGAAGGCACTGTCACATTAAAGGCCGTATTAGAGCCCGGCTGGCACCTTTACGGCACATCTCTGCCCAAGGGAGGCCCCAAGCCTACGGTCTTCGACATGTCAGCCAGCAAAGGCATTGTGTTTACCTCGGCAATAACGCCTACCCGTACTCCCGTCAAGGTACACGATGAAATGTTTAGCCTTGACCTTACATGGTGGGACACGGATATAACCTTCAAACGCAACTTTAAGGTTAAGGACAAATCCACGGCTGACATAAACTGCAAAATATCTTTTATGTCATGTAACAACAAGACCTGTTCACCTCCCGAAACGGTGACGCTGACAAAGAAACTCTAACAAAATGAAAAAGATAATCTCATTGTTGGCTCTGACCATTATTGCAGTGGTCGAAGCATCAGCACAAATTGTAGCGCCCGTTACATGGACATCGTCCGTAGACATGACATCGGACACTGACGGGGTCATTGTGTTCAAAGCTGATATCGAGAAGGGCTGGCACCTTTATGGTGTGAATCTGCCCGAAGGCGGCCCAAGGTCTACCGTGTTCAACTTTGATTCAGTGGAGGGTGCCGAACTTGTCGGCTCGGTAGTTCCGTCTGAAGCTCCTCGCGAGGAAGTGGATATGATATTTCATCTGAAGCTTTCATGGTGGGAAAATGAGGTGGAATTCCGCCAGAAATTCAAAGTCACAGATAAAAACGGACAGTGTAGCTTCAACGGATACATATCATACCAAGGATGTAACGACAACACTTGCATAGCTCCGGCCAAGGAGCCGTTTGAGCTGACGGTAGGGGGGGCGGTTGCTGGTGCATCGCAATCCGTGGCTGCGGACACGCTGGCACCTAAGGCTGCTGTCAATACTGAGCATAGCGGACCGGCGTCATACTCGACCGATTCATGGTGGGCACCTGTTGATTTTGACACATTCAGCTCCGGTACTGATGCCCAGCACAGCATCAGCCAGTCATCATGGTGGATGATATTCATATGGGGTTTTGTGGGCGGCTTGTTGGCGCTTCTCACCCCCTGTGTATGGCCCATGATTCCGCTTACGGTAAGCTTTTTCTTGAAGAAGAGTGGCTCGCGCTCCAAATCCGTGCGTGACGCTCTCATCTATGGTGCAGCTATAGTGGTGATATATCTGACTTTGGGCATGGCTATAACCATGATATTCGGGGCAAGCAAGCTTAATGATCTGGCCACGAACGCGCTGTTTAATCTGCTGTTCTTTGCCCTGCTTGTGGTATTTGCCGTATCATTCTTTGGGGCATTTGACATAAAGCTTCCCTCAAAATGGAGCAATAGTGTAGACAACCGCGCAGAGCGTACCTCAGGATTCCTGAGCATATTTTTCATGGCGTTTACGCTGGCACTCGTTTCATTCTCATGTACAGGTCCTATAATTGGCACTCTTCTTGTTGAGGCTGCCTCAATGGGCGATGTTACCGGTCCGGCCATAGGCATGGGCGCATTTGCATTGGCGCTTGCTGTGCCGTTTGCCCTGTTTGCCATGTTCCCCTCATGGCTCAAGGAAATGCCGCGCTCCGGTGGATGGCTCAACTCTGTGAAAGTAGTTCTCGGATTCCTTGAACTGGCACTTTCGCTCAAATTCCTTTCAGTGGCTGATTTGGCTTACGGATGGGGCATACTTGACCGCGAGGTATTCGTGTCGCTCTGGATAGTAATATTCGTATTGTTGGGACTGTATCTCTTAGGCAAGATATGCTTCTCGCATGATGCACCGCTCGATTACGTTTCATTGCCCCGGTTTTTCTTGGCTCTCGTATCATTCAGCTTCTCTGTTTATCTGCTGCCCGGGCTCTGGGGCGCACCCTTGAAGGGAGTAAGCGCTTTTGTGCCGCCGCTGTACACACAGGATTTCAATCTGTATGAGGGTGGTGAGTTCCGCGCATTCCATGACTATGATGAAGGCATGAAGTTTGCAGCCGAGCAGGGACGCCCCGTGCTTATAGACTTCTCCGGCTATGGCTGCGTCAACTGCCGTAAGATGGAGGGTGCCGTATTTGACACTCAGGAGGTAAGCTCCATGATAAAGGAAAACTTTGTGCTTATCACGCTCATGGTCGATGACAAGAAGTCGCTCCCCGAACCTATTACAGTGGAGGAAAACGGCAAAAAAGTAAAGCTTGAGACCATTGGCGACAAGTGGAGTTATCTCCAGCGCGGCAAGTTCCGCGCCAACAGTCAGCCTTACTACGTAATGCTTGACAATGACGGTGCTCCGCTCGGCACTCCGTACTATTACGATGAAGATGTGGCCAAATTCGTTCAGTGGCTTGAATCCGGCATAAACAATTATTCAGAAGAATGATGCATACACGTCAAGAGAAAATAGAAGCATTAGGCCGGGTAATTGACACGCTTGACCGTCTGCGTGTAGAATGCCCGTGGGATCGCAAGCAGACCAATGAGAGCCTGCGCCCTAACACCATAGAGGAAGTCTATGAGCTGTGCGATGCCCTGCTGGATAATGATTCTGCCAATATAAAGAAGGAACTCGGCGATGTGCTTCTGCACATACTCTTCTATGCAAAGATAGGTGAGGAAAAAGCTGATTTTGATATATGTGACGTAGCTGATGCTCTCAATACCAAGCTCATATTCCGTCATCCACACGTGTTCGGGACCACTTCGGTCAATGATGCGCATGACGTGGAAACGAATTGGGAACAGATAAAGCTTAAGGAGAAGGATGGCAACCGTACCGTACTGGCCGGAGTGCCTGCTTCGCTCCCGGCGTTGATTAAGGCATTCCGCATCCAGGAGAAGGCTGCCAACGTGGGCTTTGACTGGGAAAACAGAGCTGATGTGTGGCATAAGGTCAAAGAGGAAGTTTCCGAGCTTGAAACCGAACTTGAGTACGGTTCCGATGTTAATATGGAAGCTGAGCTTGGCGACGTGCTATTCAGTATAGTCAACGTGGCTCGGCTCTATGGCATCAATCCTGAGAATGCCCTTGAACGGACCAACCGGAAGTTCATACGCCGCTTCAATCATATTGAAGAATCAGCCAAAGCGGCCGGGAAGGCGCTCAAGGATATGACTTTGGAGGAAATGGACCGTTATTGGAACGAGGCAAAAAAGTTATAACCATGCGTATCTGTATCATACTGTTACTTCTTATTTCGGCAGTAATACCCTCCCGGGCGGTGAGGCTTAAAGGCTACAAATCCACATCGGGCGGAGGGAATATAACCATCCTTGTTGACAGCATTGACTTCCGTAAGGATCTGACGCGCGCATATGTCCGCTTCAAGGGGCGCCCGCATACTTCAAGCCGTATCGATGCGCTCACTGTCACTGTCCCGGCTAATGCTGCGTCAGTAAGCATGACTGATATTGACGGTGTAGATGCCAAGCGATGGTTCCAATGGGAAGATGACGGTATGATAGACATAGAAGTTGACTTCCCTGCCATGAAGCCTTCGGATAAGGTGATATTTACCGCTGAAACTCCGTATGGCAAAACGCAGTGCACGGCAGTAAGGACTGCTGTCAATAGCAAAAAGACTACAAGAACGACAAAACACCGCAAGTGAGGGTCTGCATAACCGAGAAACCGAGTGTAGCCAAGGATATAGCCAAGCTACTTGGCGCCGAGGTGCGCCGTGATGGATACTTTGAAGGACGGGATATCCGTGTAACATGGACATTCGGCCATTTATGTACCCTCAAGGAACCGGCAGACTATACCGAGTCATGGAAACGCTGGGCTCTATCTTCTCTGCCCATGCTGCCCCCACGCTTCGGCATTAAGCTTATTGACCAGCCAAGCATCAAGAAGCAATTCAAGGTAATAGAGTCGCTTATTTCTGAGGCATCGGAAGTGATAAATTGTGGTGATGCCGGACAGGAGGGTGAGCTGATACAGCGTTGGGTCATGCAGAAGGCCGGTATAAAATGCCCGGTCAGGCGGCTGTGGATTTCATCGCTTACAGATGAGTCCATAAGAGCAGGATTTAATGAACTGAAACCGGAGCGGGAATTCGACAACCTGTACTATGCCGGACTGTCACGCGCCGTAGGTGACTGGATTCTCGGCCTAAACGCCACCCGGCTTTATTCCCTTAAATATTCACGTCCGGGAAGCGTACTGTCAATAGGCCGTGTTCAGACTCCTACATTGGCGCTTGTGGTACAGCGTCAGCGTGAAATAGAAAATTTCCGGCCGGAGGATTTCTGGGAATTAAAGACTCTATACCGGCAAGCTACATTCAATTCTGTAAAGGGCCGATATAAAAGCGAGTCGGAAGCCCGACAGGCACTTGACGCTATAACAGGATTGCCTCTATGCATTGATTCTGTCGAGAAGAAGCAGGCACGCGAATCGGCTCCAAGACTATTTGACCTCACATCGCTCCAGGTGGAGTGCAACAGGAAGTGGGGCTGGACAGCCGATAATACACTTAAACTGATACAGACCCTATACGAGAAAAAAGTCACCACCTACCCACGTGTCGATACTACATATCTTTCTGAGGACTTGTACCCCAAGATTCCTGATATACTTAGGCGTATGGAGCCCTATGCGTCAGTGACGGCCCCCGTACTTGCTCATAAGATACCTCACGTAAAACGCGTGTTTGACAATTCTAAGGTCACTGATCACCATGCCATTATTCCCACAGGGGAGTCCCCCCGGATACTCTCCGGCGATGAGAAAAAGCTGTATCACCTTATAGCCCTCCGCTTCATAGCAGCCTTTTATCCTGACTGCCGATTTGACACCACATCGGTTACGGCTCATGTGGACAAAACCGGATTTAAGGCCTCCGGTAAGGTAATTACCGAGCCGGGGTGGAGAGCTCTTTATGCATCGGACAAGGATAGGGATAACCCTGACGGTACTGATGATATACTTCCGGAGTTTACCGTAGGGGAGTCAGGGCAGCATACCCCCTCATTGCTCAAAAAGCAGACGCAGCCTCCCAAGCCCTATACTGAGGGTACACTGCTGCGAGCCATGGAGAGTGCAGGAAAGACGGTTGAAGACGAGTCACTGCGTGAAGCGCTAAAAGAAAACGGCATAGGGCGCCCCTCTACGCGTGCCGCTATAATTGAAACGCTTTTTAAACGCGGATACATCGAACGCCGGCGTAAGAGCATTGCGGCCACTGATGCCGGTATTGAGCTGATAGACACTGTCAAAGATGATCTTCTTAAGAGCGCCAAGCTCACCGGTATATGGGAAAACAAGCTTCGCCGCATAGAGCGGGGCGAGTACTCAGCTCCTGAATTCATTGATGAGCTGAAAGCCATGATCAAGTCAATAGTAGTAAGCGTGATGCAGGACAACTCGATGCACAAGATTGAAGTACGTAAGGCTGATCCGGTTAAGCCCGCCACAAAACGCTCTTCGGAAAAGAAACAGGCGAAAGAGGGGAGCGGCCCGGCAAAGAAACGTATAAAATCCATAGAGGAGATTCCGTGCCCGCATTGTGGAAAGGGGCATTTGCTCAAGGGGCGCACGGCTTATGGCTGTAGCCGGTTCAATGAAGGTTGCGCTATGCGCCTTTCTTTTGAAGACTTCCCTGCCGATCTTACTCCCGGGAAATTGAATTCGCTTATTAATAAGAAGTTAAAGAAATGATTATGGAGCGTCTTCCCATAGTGAATACTGACGGTACTGTAATAGGATGCGCATCACGAGCTGAATGCCACTCCGGTTCAATGCTGCTGCACCCTGTAGTGCACTTGCATGTATTTGATACATCAGGGTGCCTGTTGCTTCAAAAGCGCGCCAAGACTAAAGACATACAGCCCGGCAAATGGGATACGGCCGTAGGAGGCCATGTGGATTATGGCGAGTCTATTGATATGGCATTGCTCCGTGAGGCCCGGGAGGAGCTCGGTATTGACTGTAGTAATGCTACTCTTATAAAAATGTATGAGTTCCGCTCTGATGTAGAGCATGAGCTTGTGCACGTCCACGTCCTGACGGTAGATGACCGCACACAGTTACACTACGCACTTGATGAAATAGATGAAGTACGATTCTGGAGCGTTGAAGAGCTGTGCGGCGCTATGGGCATGAACATGCTTACGCCTAATTTTGAGCAGGAGTTTCTATCAATCGTAAAACCATACCATGATGAACATATCCGATGATACGCTCCAGCTTATAGCCGTAGGCATTATTCTGGTGGTATGCATATGGTGGATCTATCGCCGGATAAAGTCACGAAAATCCGGATGCGGATGCTCAATTTCCGAATCTGATAAATGCTCATGCCCTGAATTGGAGTGCCCGGATTGCCCTCTGTCAGAGCACTGCCGAAAACGGTAATACATGCTATTCATACTCCGAAAATTCGGCTCCTTCAAAGTATAAAGTATTGTTAAACTCATTATACCCGACGGGTACATTCTCTTCCAGTGGTAACATGTCAGCCAATATCTCTGACATCGGCATCTCCGTATCAACCCAAGCATGGCCATAATGCGTGGCAATAACCTTGCCATCCTTAATGGTAGCTATATAAGTGTATGATTCGGCAGGCATATTAATGCGCATCCAGTCCATGTATATTACTGCATGCTCATTGTCTATCTTTTTGATTGTTAGGGAGCCCTGATGTCTTATTTTGTCCCATGGCTTGGATGATTCTAAGTCCTTCCCGAACATTCCTTCCGGAATTACGGCATCGCATGTAGCTGCAACAGATTGTGAAACATAAGCCTCCTTGCCATTGTAATCCACTTTATACCAACCATCAAGCTCTTCTGTGCATGGCAACAGATCAGCGGGAGTCAGTGTTCCGACCTTGGCTGCGGAGGTTGACGGTGCTGTCCGCAGATTTACATTACCCTTCATTGACATCACGTACATTGATTGGGCGTAGGCAGTAGCCATTCCTGACAGCACGATAAGTGTACTTAAGACAAACTTTTTCATATACTACTTTTTTAAATTTGATAAATCTCATCACTTTAGCGTGACATTCTTTTCAGCACGCTGTATGAGGGCACTATACCCAACTCGCCGGCTTTGCTCAAATCTTCCATGCCTGCCTTACGGTTGCCCAACTTCAGGTAGGCATACCCACGGTTGTAATATGCCTCGCCGAATCCGGGGCGCAGCTCTATGGCCTGATTGAAGGCGTTGATAGCCGAGGTTATATCCTGCATTTCCATATATATCACGCCTTTGTTGAAATGCACCACGGCTAATGTGGGTGACAGTTCGAGCGCGTGGTCAAAATCAGCTATTATGGATGTCATCATGGCTTTGTCAGAGCCATGTAATGATGCTGTAGCCACAGGAGCATCAGCTAAGGAGGCCTCCCGGCTCATAAGGTCACGATACGAGGCAATGGCACGCATAAAGAATGCCAGCGTGAAGTCCGGGGCAAGTTCCGAGGCCTTGGTGAAATCAGCAATCGCATTCTTGAAGTTATGTACTGTCATGTGGTCCATGCCTCGGCCGAAGTAGTCTATGGCCCGAGGTTTGTGGGTAGAGAGATAGGAATTATAATAGTCTATGGATTCGAAGTGGCTACGTATGCTCTCCTCATCGGACATGGTAGGCTCATGATTGGTTACTTGAAGCACGTATCTGAGCATACGGGTTCGGTTTATATCCTCTATCTCACGCATGAAATCCGATGACGGCTTAAGTTCCGTGGGAGCCATGTAGTATGTAAGAGTAAACATCGGCTCGATCTCTACTGACATATTGCGATCCTGAACCTTGCCGCGTATACTCTTGTTGGAATATTCACTTTCAAGCTTGGAATTGTCCGACATGGTGAGCAGCGATGTAAATCGGGCTGCCACCACTTCCTGTGGCTCCGAATCGCTGTCATCATCCGGACTGCTTACCCCATCGCTCACGGTGGGTGTGCCGAACAGGTCATCAGTTTCGCCTGCTCCATGTTTGCCTTTCACCTTGATGCGCTGTTTAGCCAATGCCAATGACTGCTTGTAGTCACTGTCAGCCGAGCGGTCGCCCTTGGCCCGCTTTATGTCAAAACGCAGAAAGTATGCGGCGGCCAAAGTGGGAAATTCAGCAAGCACTGTGTTGATGTCGGCAAGAGCCTTGTCATATTCGCCCCTTTCGCGGTATATCAATGCACGGTTGTAAAGCGTTCGGTACTCATCGGGGTGTATCTTAAGCACATAATTATAGTCGGCAAGTGCTTTGTCAAAATCTTTCACCTCGGCACATAGCATGGCTCGGTTAAAGTGGGCTACAAAGTTGTCCGGTTCAAGTTGTATGGCATAGTCATAGTCGCTCATGGCGCCGAAATAATCATCGAGCTTATACCGCAGGTATGCGCGGTTAATGAAGAATCCGGCCACCTTGGGCTGTAGGCGTATGGCTTCATCCATGTCGTTAAGCGCGTCCTGATAGTTGTTTTTGGCAGTCATGTTAATGTCTGCCCGCATCACATAACCGTTTACCGAGTTTTTGTTCAGTTCCAAAGCTTTTGTCACATCATCAAGGGCCGAAACGGTGTCATTTTTGGCAAGCAGCATTCTTGCCCTGCCAAGATAGCCACCGTCAAAGCGCGGATAGCGTTCAAGCAAATCGCTGAATGCCTTTCCGGCGTCATCCCATTGTTCCGTCTCAACGAGAGCCAGCGCCTTATTGTAGAGCACTCCACGGTTCTCGGGAAGCATGGAAAGCACCTTGTCATAATCCTCCACGGCTTCCTTGTGCTTGCCCATATTCTGGCGCGCCACGCCTCGCAGTTCATACGCATCGGTTATAAACGGATTGTGCTCTATGGCAGTGGATGCGTCATCCTCGGCGCCTTGGAAGTCTTCAAGATTGAACTTGGCAAGTGCTCTGTAGAAATATGGCTGTGCTAAATAAGGCTTTGCCGCTATTATCTGATTGAAGTACTGTATGGACAGTACGTAATCCTCGAAATACAGCGCGTTACGTCCTATTCTGAGCACCTGGTCAGTGTTAATCTGTGCTTGGGCTGACAGTGACGCTATAAGTGTAAATATAATAATGATATACTTTTTCATGTGCATGTGATACTGTTTACAAAAGTAAGTCAATATTATGAATTGACTTATCCGTGTGTGGTGAAAAAATGCTAAATTAGCCGTATGAAACCATTTATACTCACAACCCTTGCCATCCTACTGGGCAATATGCTTGCTTATAGCGCCGAACCGCTCTCTGCACTTGAAATGAAGCTTGAGGCCGACGGATATGTCGATGTGGCTCAGCTTGACTCTACCATAGTGATTGACCTGATGTATGCCCGTCCTGACAACTTCGTGGGCGAGGTACTGTATACGGATCTGCACCGGGCATATCTCCACCCGGAGGCTGCTCAGGCCGTGGTGACAGCCCAAAAGGAACTGCGTAAGCTGCATCCCGCATATAGCCTGAAGATATGTGATGCCGCACGGCCTATGTCGGTACAGAAGCGTATGTACCGTAAGGTGGCCGGTACACCGCAGGCTCCCTATGTAAGCAATCCGGCCCGTGGAGGCGGCCTGCATAATTATGGGCTGGCTGTAGATATAACAATAGTAGGGCCTGACGGTAAGGAGCTTGACATGGGTACCCCGGTAGACTATCTTGGCAAGGAAGCCAATATAGACCGTGAGCAATATCTTGTGCGCACAGGCAAGATATCCAAGCAAAGTATGACCAACCGTGAGCTTTTGCGCCGGGTCATGACAGCAGCCGGTTTCCGCCCGCTCAAAAGCGAATGGTGGCATTTCAATCTGCGCACACGTGCACAAGCCCGCGCCTCATACAAACTGATTGAATGACATAGAACTATCCGGGCTTTCATCCGTTAGAAAAATATGGATAAGAAAGAACGATTGGTAGTGATAGGCGGAGGATTCGCCGGACTTAATCTGCTTAAATACATTGACAAGTCCAAGTATGAAGCCATACTGGTGGATCGTAATAACTTCCACAGCTTTCCTCCGCTTTTTTATCAGATAGCCTCAAGCGGACTTGAGGCCGGAAACATATGCTTCCCCTTCAGAAGAGAAATGCGTAAAGGACACATGCGTGGCACGAGTTTTCATTTAGGCGAGGTGAAGTATATCAATACGTCACGCCGCGAGGTGGTCACACAGTTTGAATCCATACCGTATGACCGTCTTGTAATAGCTGCCGGCACCACAAATAACTTTTTTGGCAATCCTGACCTTGAAAAATATGTGTACACGCTCAAGAGCACGGCACAGGCTCTCCGTATAAGAGATGAGGTGCTTGACCGCTTGGAGCGTGCTTCCATATGCCGTAATGCCGATGAGCGCCGCCGTCTGCTCAGCTTCGTGGTGATAGGTGGAGGCCCTGCCGGGGTGGAAGTGGCCGGTGCCTTGGGTGAAATGAAGCGATATATAATACCGCGTGAATATCCCGGCATATCGCCCGATGAAATATCCATAATACTCCTTGAAGGTTCATCGGCACTGCTTAGCGCCATGTCCGAGAAGTCGCATACGGATGCCTTGTCCTATCTTGGGAAACTTATGGTAGAGGTGCGCCTTAACACCTTGATGAACGGGTATCATGACAATATAGTCAGCCTGTCTACCGGCGAGGAAATCTATTCCGCTATGGTAATATGGACCGCCGGAGTCACGGGTGTGCCGTTCATGATGGAGGGCACTGATATAAAACCCGGACATGGCAATAGGTTTGAAGTGGATGAATTCAATCGTATAAAGGGTATTGACCGGATATATGCCATAGGCGATATAGCTCTGATGTGTACCGAGGATTATCCCCATGGGCATCCACAGCTCGCGCAGGCAGCCATACAGCAGGGCCGTATATTGGCCCGTAATCTTAATATAGGGCGGTGTGAGATACCTTTCAGATACGTTGACAAGGGTTCGATGGCTACCGTTGGGCGCAATCTGGCCGTGGCCGATTTGAAGCACACTCACCTGTCAGGTTGGATAGCTTGGATGGCCTGGATGATGGTACACTTGCTGTCCATCCTCGGCATGCGTAATAAGCTTACAGTGCTCATTAACTGGAGCTGGAGCTATTTCACTTACGCCACATCGCTTAGGCTGCTTGTACATACGGCGCGATACCCGTTACGGCGCCGCTGGGGCGAAGTATGACTCGGTGGAGTTGCACAGTTTCGGGGGAATATGTAATTTTGTGGTGCAGCCGGGCATTCCGTCGCTCACCGCAGTAGCGCGGCGAGAGGAAAGTCCGGGCAACACAGAGCACCATATTTCCTAACGGGAAGCTGTCGGCGACGGCAGAGTAGCGTGACAGAAAATAACCGCCCGGTGCCTCCGTCAGGAGTGCCGGGTAAGGGTGAAAAGGCGAGGTAAAAGCTCACCGGGTCCTACAGCAATGCAGGGCGCCGCACGCCTTATGGGTTGCAAGGCCAAGTATACCGGCATTTAAGGATTGCTCGTCCATTGCCGGGGGGTAGGCTGCTAAAGCTGTATGGTGACATGCAGCGCAGATAAATGACGGAACGCTGATGTATCCCCGCTACATTGGATTCCCTATGTGAGGGAAGTGCATCGGCCGACATAACCCGGCTTATCGCCCGGCTGCTTTTTAAATTCAAACAACCTCTAATTATGATCATAAATTCAGCGCGCTTTGTAATAAGCAATACCGATGTCCGCAAGTGCCCTCAGGAGCAGCGTCATGAGTATGCGTTCATAGGACGATCCAATGTAGGCAAATCCTCGCTTATAAATATGCTGACTGGACACTCCGGTCTGGCCATGACGTCATCCACTCCGGGTAAGACCATGCTCATAAATCACTTTATGGTTAATGATTCATGGTATATAGTGGATCTGCCGGGGTATGGTTATGCGCGTCGGGGCAAGGACAGCCGTGACAGCCTGCGGCAAATCATAGAAAACTATATTCTGTACCGCGCACAGATGACCAATCTGTTTGTGCTGATTGACTCCCGACACGAACCGCAGAAAATAGATATGGAATTTTTCCAATGGCTCGGCGAGAACGGGGTGCCGTTCAGTATAGTTTTCACCAAGGCCGACAAGCAGAGCGCACTGGCCACACGCCGTAAGGTGGCCGACTATTGCGCCCGGCTTCTTGAAACGTGGGAGGAACTGCCGCCGGTGTTCGTTACGTCCTCAGAAAGCAAGCTTGGCAGGGAGGAACTTCTTGATTATATCGAGCAGCTTAACAAGCTTCCGTTGGAGTAAGAGGCCGTCTAATGACTAATGTAAACTTTCCGTGCGTCAGTGTTGTTTGAATATTAACAAAAACTTGATGACATGGATAAATTACATATAGAACCAGAACACACCCATGGCGAAAGCCACGTATCAAAAGAAGCTGTTGACAATGCACTCGAATACTCAGGTGTAGCCATAGATATAGCTGATGATGACAAGGTCACTCCCGAGCTTGTAAAGGAACGCACATGTACCATCAACAATAATCCGCGCAACTCTGACCTCTGATGCTCACTGTCAGCACCGACTTACCGTATGGTTATAGCTCCGTTGTCGGCTATATCTAAAGGGGTGTCAGGGAAGTCCAAGGCGGTAAGTGCACGTAGATTCTTGATTACTACGCCCGAAGTGTCCCTGCGCGGTCCTATGCCTTTCTGCTGGATGAATGGATGTATCTGACCGGATATGAATCTACCCTCCGGATCCACATTCACTTCCACTATAGGGGCATATCCGCTAAGTCCACTTATGTTCATTCGATACGGTGTGCAGAAGTTGCCGAGGCTATACATTATCAAGCGGTCCTTGTAGAGCTCCATGGCTCTGTTCACATGTGGGCCATGGCCATACACTATATCGGCACCGGCATCTATGGCCGCGTGCGCAAACTCCATGACATTGCCTCGCTGCTCGCCGAATGCCGACTCTACTGTCCGAGGTACACGTGTGTGTTTCGCTCCTTCGGCTCCACCGTGAAATGACACTACCACAATGTCCGCTTCCTTGGCCAGTTCTGACACTGTGCTGCGTACAAAGTCAAGGTTGTTGAGGTTTGACGTACCTCGGCTATGTCCGAATGCGGCAAAACCTATCCGCTTGCCGTTACGCACTATGATGGCGGTAGGGCATTGCTCACGCAGCCCGGCATATGCTATTCCGGCCGTTTTGAGGGTGAGCTGTGTCGATGCAGTGCCTATGGGGCCGAAATCGTTTATATGATTGTTGGCTATGCTCATGAAATCCATGCCGCAGTCTACCAGATGGCGCACATAATTCGTGGGTGTGCGGAATGTAAAGCATGTATTAGGATCAAAACAGTCCTTGGCCTTTCCACCGGTGTCAAGCAGGGTACCCTCCTGATTGGCGGCTGCCACATCTGCGTTTCGGAATATATCGGCAGCATCGCAGAAAAGGTCATTTCCATCATTTGGGGGCATGTAGGCTCCATGTGATGTATCCGGATATGTGGTGCCCATCATTATATCGCCGGCAAAGGCAAACGTAGTTTCTGGCCGGGATAAGGTGTCAGCATTGGAAGTGAGAAATACGGAGGCAACTACTGTAAGTGTGATAATTCTGTGCATAGTATATAAATTGCAGCCGCCCCGAACATTTAGCTTCGGAGCGGCTGCAAAGATAGCGGTTAAAAATGAATTTACAAAAGGGCTTTATTTCTTGCGCACATTCTGGCTGACATCATTGCTGCTCCCAAGTATGCGGCGGGCACCTATGAAGTTACGTGAGAAATAGCCGTTGTCAGGAAATTTCTGATATGAAACACCTTTCTTGACTGATGCGTGTATAAACTGGCAGCTTCCGTCAGCCTTGTCCACGGACACCACCATGGCCACGTGTCCTACATTGCCACGGCCGCTGCTGCGGCAGCTGAAAAACAGAAGGTCGCCCGGCTGAAGATCGCCTACGCTCACGCGGTCGCCCTGAAGGTATTGCTGGCGTGAAGTGCGGTTAAGCGTTATGCCGAAGTTGCGGTATATATAACTGGTGAATCCTGAGCAGTCAAAAGCCTTGGGGCCGTTGGCACCAAGAATATATCGCGTACCTAAGAATCTTTTTGCATAGTTTACCATGCTTCCGGCCATCTGAGGCTCTGCGGCAGGGGCGGGGACTGATTCTGCTATATTTGCAAAGGGAGAATGCTTGCGAGCCTCTTCAAGGCTCAGATCCATAAATGTTACGGTATTGATGCGGGAGAGTTCGCTCTTATTGTTTGCTATATTAGAGTGCATGTCCGGCAGTGCATTTTGAGCAGATGCCACGAATGAACCAAGCAGTGTAAATGTGAGCAGAAGTAATTTGATTGATTTCATTTCTTAAAAATGATTTATAGGCCGCAAATGCCTAAATGAATTTCAACACTGCAAAGGTACCACTTTATTTCTAAGTGACAAAAATACAAATGACTGATAATGGGCTTTTTGATATTTGATAACATAACTGCCAACATTGAAACACTTATTAGCACTTGATGAAAAGTGTTAAATTTATGGGCTAATTCGGGCGGTTTGAATACAATATTTTGCATATATTCACACTTTGGTTCGCTCTTCTAAATTTACGGTGCACACACCGCTGAAAACTGTGCAGAATATGATGTTAATGTAAATTCACACTTATTATTGCGGTATATGCGCTGTAATATATTGTAACAAAAGATGTTATTGGTTTATATGATAAATTACGCGAAGTTTGAAATTTTATAATATTTAACCAATTCTGTTTGAACAAGACCTCTATACTTGATGTTGCACATAAACAGCTAATGCGGCGCTTACAGGCACCGCATTAGCTGTTTATGTGCAACATCGTTGTCAGAATTCGCTTGTGAAGTGAAAGCGGATTGATGGGAAATCATTTTGCGCCATCTGGAGCACATAGTTGGAATCGGCCATGAAAACGTCCCGGCCTTCGCGGTCAGTGGCCATAAACTGGTGCTTACGTTTCTTGAATGCGGCAAGGGCTTCCGCATCATCGCTCTCTATCCAGCAGGCTTTGTACATGCTCAATGGCTCCCATCGGCACTGCGCCCCATACTCATGAAGCAGTCGGTACTGAATTACTTCAAATTGCAGTTGACCTACCGTACCTATAATCTTACGTCCGTTAAACTGATTGGTGAAGAGCTGCGCCACACCTTCATCCATGAGCTGCTGTATGCCCTTTTCAAGCTGCTTTGACTTCATGGGATCCGTGTTCTCTATATACTTGAACATCTCAGGCGAGAAGCTTGGCAGCCCCTTGAAATGTATGGGTTCACCGGATGTGATGGTGTCGCCGATTTTGAAGTTTCCCGTGTCAGGTATACCCACAATGTCGCCCGGAAAGGCTTCATCAACAATACTTTTCTTCTGCGCCATGAATGCGGTGGGGGCGGCAAACTTCAGTGTCTTGCCGGTGCGTATATGCCTGTAGGGCTCATTACGCTCAAACTTCCCGGAACATATCTTTACAAACGCTATGCATGAACGGTGGTTAGGATCCATATTGGCATGAATCTTGAACACGAAGCCTGAGAATGCATCTTCATGCGGATCAATATTGCGCTCTTCTGCCGTTACGGGGCGGGGCGATGGAGCTATCTGTACAAAGCAGTCTAGCAGTTCCTTTACTCCGAATGTATTGAGTGCCGACCCGAAAAATACCGGGGCCAGTTCACCGGCCAGATATTTGTTTACGTCAAATTCCGGATACACGCCCTCTATGAGTTCCAGATCCTCGCGCAGCTTGGTGGCATCGTCAGTGCCCACAGCCTCATCTATCTGAGGATCGTTCACGTCATCTATCTCCACGCGCTCGGTCACCTTCTGTTTGTTAGGCGTAAACAGGTCAAGCGAATGCTCGAATATATTATACACGCCCTTGAATTTTGCGCCAATGTTTATAGGCCAGCTCAGGGGGCGTACGGCTATCTTTAGCTCTGATTCAAGCTCGTCAAGAATCTCGAACGGGTCACGACCTTCACGGTCAAGCTTGTTGACAAATATTATCACAGGCGTGTTGCGCATACGGCACACTTCCATGAGTTTCCTTGTCTGCTGCTCCACGCCCTTGGCCACGTCCACCACTATTATTACGCTGTCCACAGCGGTAAGCGTACGGTAAGTGTCCTCGGCAAAGTCCTGGTGGCCGGGCGTGTCAAGAATGTTTATCTTGTACTTCCCATAGTCAAAACCCATTACGGACGTGGCAACCGATATTCCACGCTGTTTCTCTATCTCCATCCAGTCACTGGTGGCTGTCTTCTTTATCTTATTTGACTTTACCGCACCGGCTACATGTATAGCTCCGCCATAGAGCAAGAGTTTCTCGGTCAGTGTAGTCTTGCCGGCATCAGGGTGTGATATTATGGCAAATGTGCGTCTGCGCGCTATTTCATCGTTAAGCTGCTGTGACATTCGGTGGCTTTGGTTTTGATTAGGGGGATAATTGTCATTCTTGCACTGAACCTGATTTCAGTCGGGCTATGCATCTTTCAAGGCTCTCTTCCCAGTGCGGTATGGTTATCCCGTAAGTTTTCTTTATGGCTGTCTTGTCGAGCACACTGTAAGGCGGGCGTACGGCCGGAGTAGGGTAGTCCTCAGTGGTGATGGGAGTAACCTTGCATCCTCCTATGCCGGCTATGCGGAATATGGCTTTCGTGAAATCATACCAGCTGCATACGCCTTCATCCGTAAAGTGGAATATCCCCTCTACCCATTGACGCGCCTTAAGTATGGCAAGTATGGCCTGTGCCAAGTTAGGGGCATAGGTGGGGGTGCCTATCTGATCGCTTACCACTCTCAGCTCCGTCAGCTTTATGCCCTTGTCAAGCATGGTCTTGACAAAGTTATGCCCATAAGGCGAGTAGAGCCATGCTGTACGTATTATCACCGCATCAGGACATAGTGACAGAAGCACCATTTCACCTTTGCGCTTCGACGTTCCGTAATGCGATACGGGGTTCACCTTGTCGCTTTCACGATAAGGCCTGTGGGCGCGTCCGTCAAATACATAGTCAGTGGATATATGTATCACCTTCACGCCCGCCCTTGATGCTGCCGATGCTATATTCCTCACGGCCTCGGCATTTATACGGTAGCACATGGTCTGATCCTGTTCGGCCTGATCCACGGCTGTGAATGCCGCGCAGTTAACTATGTGCGTAAAGTCACCCTGCTCTATCATATCGCTCACGGCCTTGGCGTCCGTAAGGTCAAGCTCCTGTATATCCGTATATATAGATACGCCGGGCAAACCCTCTTCAAGCGCATCATGCAATTCTCTGCCAAGCTGTCCGGCAGCTCCTGTTACAAGTATCTTCATCAAGTAATGGTTTGGGAATGCAAAGATACGGAAAAAATACCGTATTTACCCCCACCTCACGAAACTTTGAGCTCACATCCCGATTCCTGTCTTATACTGCCGTTCGGCAGCGAGCAAAAAAAATTGATTGTCTCCCGACAACCAATCTTGTTAACCTTAAATCTAATACCATGAAAAACACGATGCAAATGTACGGCTATATGCAGACATGACCAAACATATCGGCACGAAAGTTTCTCGGATTTAACAATATTTTAAATCAAATGATGCTATTTGCTTTGATTTGGTGGCATTAAAGCGCTCTTTGTGGTTAAATAGTTGCAAAATATCATCAAGTGCATGTGCTGCACATATAAGCAGGCAGACTGCCCCGTTAACATATCTTTACGTTACGGCCTATTAATATATCGTCCCCACATGGACTATGCCATATGGGGACAATGCTAATATGAGGTTATCAACTATAAATAAAGCCGTTACTTCTTCTGCTCTATGAGGGAATGCCCGGTCATTTCAGCGGGCTTGGGCAGCCCCATAATGTCAAGTATGGTGGGAGCTACATCGGCCAGACGTCCGGGTTCTACTTCTGCATCCTTGCGCTCGGTCACGTAGATACAGGGTACCGGATTCAGAGAGTGTGCGGTATTGGGGGTGCCGTCAGGATTAATGGCATTGTCAGCATTGCCATGGTCAGCTATAATAATTACTTCGTAGCCTGATTCCTTGGCGGCCTCTACAGTGTCATGCAGGCACTTGTCTACGGCTTTTACGGCTTTTTCTATAGCCTCGTACACGCCTGTGTGTCCCACCATGTCGCCGTTGGCATAGTTTACCACTATGAAGTCATATTTCTCGCTGTGTATGGCGTCGACAAGCTTCTCGCATACTTCGTATGCGCTCATTTCGGGCTTGAGGTCATAGGTGGCCACCTTGGGCGATGCTACAAGGATACGATCCTCACCGTCAAATGGAGCTTCACGGCCGCCGTTGAAAAAGAATGTAACGTGGGCATACTTCTCTGTTTCGGCTATATGAAGCTGCTTCTTGTGCAGCGATGACAGGTACTCGCCAAGAGTGTTGTCCACGTTCTCCTTGTCAAACAGTATGTGCACGCCCTTAAACGAAGCGTCGTACGGAGTCATGCAATAGTACTGTAGATCTTTTATGGTGTGCATGCCCTCTTCAGGCATATCGTGCTGGGTAAGTACGGTGGTTATCTCTTTGGCGCGGTCATTTCTGTAATTGAAGAATATCACAGCGTCACCTTCCTTTATAGTGCCGTCTACGGTTGCATTGTTTATGGGCTTTACAAATTCATCGGTCACGTCATTGTCATATGACTCCTGCATGGCCTTTACCATGTCAGTGGCCTGTTCGCCCTCGCCGTTTACCAACAGATCATAGGCCACCTTCACACGTTCCCAACGCTTGTCGCGGTCCATGGCATAATATCGGCCTATTATCGATGCTATCACTCCGGTGCTCTTGGCGCAGTGTGCGGTAAGCTCTTCTATGAATCCCTTGCCGCTGTGCGGGTCAGTGTCACGGCCGTCCATAAAGCAGTGTATGTATACCTTTTCAAGTTCGTAGGATTTGGCTATGTCGCAAAGCGCAAACAGATGGTCAAGCGATGAGTGCACGCCGCCGGTAGAGGTCAGCCCCATGAAATGCATGGCTTTGCCGTGGTCACGAGCATAGCCGAAGGCGCTCTTTATCTCCGGATTCTCCATTATGGAACCCTCGCGTATGGCCTTGTTGATTTTCACCAGGTCCTGATACACTACGCGTCCGGCGCCTATATTCAGATGGCCAACTTCAGAGTTGCCCATCTGTCCGTCGGGGAGGCCTACGTTCTCGCCGCTTGCCTGAAGCTGTGAATGAGGGTATGTCTTCACCAGATAGTCCCAGTAGGGGGTAGGGGTGTTGTATATTACGTCGCTCTTGCTGTGGTCGCCTATTCCCCAGCCGTCAAGAATCATTAGTAATGCTTTGTGTGCCATATTGCAGTTATTTTAGTTATGTTATTTTGGTTACAAAATTAGTGAAAATTTAGCGTATGGTGTACGTGTCAGGGTGCAAATTCATTTTATTTACTAACTTTGCACCAAATATTATACAATCATACACTAAGAATGTTTATGAAGCGAATCATAATGGCCGCTTTGGTGGCTGCGGTAGGGTTGATAGCCACTACCGGGGCTAAAGCCCAGTTCCGTTACGGCGTGACAGCCGGCGTTGACATATCCAGCCTGCATTTCAAGCAGGATCTGTTCACAGTTGACTCAAGCGTGGGGTATTCAGCCGGTCTGATGGGCGAGATGATGTTTCCGGGCATAGGCTTCGGTATCGATGTCGGACTCCAATATAGCCAGCTCGGGGCCACTATGGACTTGGGGCAGAAAGACATTTGGGCCTCTGAAGGCTACGGGCGCGTACGCAGCTATCTGCACTATATCATGGTTCCGCTGCATCTGCGGTTCAAGTACACGCGTCTTAACGGATTTGAGGATCAGTTGGCCCCATTTGTGTACGTGGGTCCCTCGTTTGGATTTCTTGCTGCACATAACAAGCTTGACGCCATGGACTATGCCGGAGGTGACATGGGCATAGATTTCGGCATAGGCGCTGAGATATTTACCAAGTGGCAGGTATCGGCTCATTACCGTATGGGCATGACATACGCCATGAAAGCCAAGCTGCTTACTGACATGTCAGGCCGTAACAATGTATGGTCAGTACGCGTATCGTACATATTCTGATAAAGTCTGATAGAACATAACACAGGGCGCCGGATTCCGTTATGACAATCCGGCGCCCTGTAGTTTGGTATAGGTAGGTCAGTGTTATAACCTGAACGGTATGGGCAGAATGTAATAGACAGGCACACGTGTAGTGCCGATGCGCCCGGCCGTCCAGCGAGGCATCTTCTGTATTATGCGCATGGCCTCGCGGTTAAGGTTGTCATCCACCCCGCGTATTATATCCACGCGGCCTATGGCTCCGTCCGTGTCAATGACAAATCCGCACAGCACGCGGCCTTGGATCTGACGGCGGTAGGCCTCAGCCGGATAGCGGCGCTCGGAATTGATATATCGGAGCAGTGCGGTATCTCCTCCCGGAAATTGGGGCTGCTCATCCACAGCCTCGCACAGATATGCCTCAGGCGAATCCGTAACCGCAGTGGCGCGGTTCTGTCCCTGTGTCTGATAGTTTATCTTGCGAGTCTGCCCGGAGGCGGATGACGCCGCAGTCACTACAGCCGATAAAAATATTAATGAAGGTAGCAGACGTTCTATTCTCATAATGGATAAATCACTAAGGCGCGGCATTATCCGCGTTTAGACATGACAAAAATATGCTAAGCTGATGATATACGCAATTAGTCCCCGTCCATTTTGTGAATGATTATTATAGTTTTATCTTTCTTGACAGTTTTAACAATAATCGGTTAAAAAAGTTATCTCCCCCCGCCGGACTTATCTTGCTCGCGAGTCGGTGGCTCAAACTGTGATGAGATAATGCGTGCTGTTTCGGCTATGGCTTCACTATGGCCGGTAAGTGCTGCAAAGGGTGCAAACTGAGCAGCCCGTGCCTCCATTGACATACGTGGATGCCGCTGTACCCCATCGTACTTCAGTCCTATAATTGATTCATGATTCATTTCTTATGTCCTCCTATCTGTTGGTTGCGTTCACGCTGTGTGGCTCCATCGGCATAATTCAAGCCTCGGAGTATGATGTTCTTGCCAAATCTCTTGCGTAGCTTTAGTACGGCTTCTTGTCGACGACGCTCTTTGTCCAATTCCTCCTTTTCGGCTTGCCTCTGTAGCTCCAATGCCTCATAGTCAGTGAACAGTTCCAGCTGTATGGCCTGCTGAGGTTTGGGCATCCTGTGCTCCGGGATAATACGGTTGATGGATAGTGTCAGTCGGCGCACGAGCAATACTGGATTCACTATTCTCTCAAAGAGTTCGGTTACGCGCTTTATTATAAGCTGCGAAGATGATGTGTATCGCTCAAAGTTGGACGTACCGTGGGCATGATACGGCACTTTCCGGCCATAATAATCTGTGGAGACACGCCCATCGTACCGTGAGCTGATACGTTGATCTGTAAGGCTTCCTGAGTCATATCCCACAGTAAGTACTATCTGGTCGGTCACCAACCCTTTGTCAACAAGCTCGAGCGCCACTTCATCGGCCATCTCCTGTATCACGGTCAGAGCCTTTTCATAGGTATATGCCTCAGATAGGACTTGCCCGCTTGACATGGAGCGGGTATCGGGGCGGTATGCCTTCACATGTTCCATTGTCACAGGTTCCCATCCCCACGCATGGTCTATGAGTAGTTCAGCGTTCACACCGAATTGGTCATAAAACCAGTCCTCACGAGTGAGCGAAGCGCTGGCTATGTCGCCCATGGTGTGCAATCCGGCAGCCTCAAGCTTGCGGGCATAGCCTCTGCCGAGCCGCCAAAAGTCGGTCAGAGGAGTATGATCCCAAAGCTGCCGCCTATATGACATTTCATCAAGTTCGGCTATTCTTACCCCATCCTTATCGGGCGCCATTTTTTTAGCCACAATATCCATGGCTATCTTACAGAGATACATATTGGTGCCAATCCCTGCAGTGGCCACTATGCCGGTTTCGGCAGTCACATCACGAATCATGGCCAAAACCAACTCGTGAGCCGTCATTTTATATGTGTCAAGATAAGCGGTGGCGTCAATGAACACCTCATCGATTGAATACACATGTATATCTTCCGGCGCTATGTACCGCATATATATACCGTATATTCGGGTGGAATAATCGATGTACAGCTGCATGCGTGGAGTTGCCACAATGTAATCCAGCGCCAAATCGCTTCGTTCGGCGAGTTCACGGCCTGAGGTGGAGCGTCCGGCCCTGCCACGCCTGCGGTTTACCTCCCGAACCTTTTGCACCACTTCAAACAGGCGTGGACGCCCGGGAAGTCCGTAGGCCTTAAGCGCCGGCGATACAGCCAGACATATAGTCTTTTCCGTCCGGCTCTCATCTGCTACCACAAGGCAGGCATCAAGCGGATTAATCCCCCGCTCAATGCACTCTACCGAGGCGTAAAACGACTTCAGGTCAATAGCTATATATCTGCGCTGCTCTCTCAAAACAAAATTACTTCTGACACTTCCCGGAACTTCTCTGATTAAGTCCTATGTGTCCATTGACATAGTATCACATTGTAAATTTCGCAAAAATCCCCGAAATACACAATAGCGTCAGAACCGCGAGGCATGGGAGCGCACCCACACGCTTGCTGATATGTTCCTTGTCCGGCTTGATGAAGATTCGGCACGATATTACAGTATGTCGGCTGAAATCAACCGCAACAAAAAGGCGTATTATGAGGAGCTTGAGCGGACTCAAAAAGGCAATCTTGACATAACCGAATGGATGCTGTGGTTCTTTGGATGTCTGGAAAACGCCATTGTTCGTACGTCCGGCATAATCGAGCGTACATTGCAGAAAGCGGCATATTGGGATGAGTTCCGCGATGTTGACATAAATGAACGTCAGCGCAAGGTCGTCAACCGTCTGTGGGATGGCTTTGAGGGAAAACTGACAT
>JAMPBB010000002.1:187606-233347 GCA_023666885.1 Muribaculaceae bacterium
CCCCATCGCATCGATGGTTACAATGCATCCTTTGAGCTCAAGAATGCGCAATAATTTTGGTATGGCGCTTATCTCATTGCTCTTTCCGGCAACCTTCTCCTGGCCGAGCAAAATATTGTTTGCCGATGCCCATGCACTGACAAGATGCGTGTAAGCTCCCGTACCGTCATCGCTGCTTCCACGCAGGCATTTCCCATCAATGGCGACAACCTCGCCATCGGTCAATTCTGCTATGCTTTTAGTCCATTCAATGAAAGAACCATTCAATTCTTTTGGGTCTAACATGCTGATTACGCGATTGAAAGTGTCATGCGAAGGAATACCGTTGGGCAGATATAGGAACTTCCTCAACCAGTCTATCTTGGCATTGCCGTAGTCTTCAATCTCGTTCCATGACTCAGCTCCGCAGATTACAGCGCAAAGAGATATGAACAGAATGGATTCAAGACTATGTTTCTGTGTACGTTCTACACGAGGGTCTGTTACTGTCAAGAAAAATTCAAATGTGTTGTTGGTGTCTGTCATATTATCATAACGACCATTTACCCCATAATAGTAGTAAACAATCGTTAAGATTATTTAAGATGCGTCAGCCCTGGTGTTTTAAATCCGGCCATATCCACACATAGCTGACTTACAGCTGTCAGCGCCAATCACAGTACGGTCTTATTTAAAAAGAATCTAAATAAGTTTGGCTGTTACAGCTTATTTCACCATCTTTGCATAACATTTGAGCACCTATGAGATTAGATGAGCTACAGACGGGACAGTCGGCCATAATAGTAAAGATATTAGGCCACGGAGCGTTCCGTAAACGACTTATAGAAATGGGGTTTGTAAACGGTCAGGAGGTTAAAGTGCTGCTGCACGCTCCGCTACGCGACCCCATAAAATACAGCATAATGGGCTACGAGGTTTCGCTGCGCCGCTCGGAGGCACGCTTGGTGGAAGTGCTACCTATTGAAGACACATCTGCCACTGCCGATAATGACACTCTTGACTCAGCTGCGGAAACTGATCACGGATGTGCGCATGATGAATTCAGCAAGCAAAGCTGTACTATAAACGTGGCTCTGATAGGCAACCCCAACTGCGGCAAGACCTCCCTGTTTAACATAGCTTCCGGCGCACGCGAGCATGTGGGCAACTATAGCGGAGTGACGGTCGACGCCAAGAAGGGCACGTTCAAATACCGCGAGTATACATTCAACATAGTGGATCTGCCCGGCACATATTCACTTGCCAGCTACTCGCCCGAGGAGCTGTATGTACGCCGCTTTCTGAAAGCAGAAACGCCCGATGTGATAATAAACGTGGTAGTGGCATCCAATCTTGAACGTAATCTGTACCTGACCACTGAGCTTATAGACATGGACCGCTCCATGGTGATAGCACTTAACATGTACGATGAGCTTGAAACCTCCGGAGCCCGGCTCGATTACAAGCTGTTGGGCGAAATGATAGGCGTGCCCATAGTGCCTACAGTATCAAAGACCGGCAAAGGCATATCCGAGCTGTTTGACACCGTTATTTCAGTATTCGAGGGCCGTGACAAGGCTGTTAGGCACATACATGTACCGCTGGGCGATGATCTGGAAAATGCCGTGACAGCGCTTAAAGACAAAATTAAGGCCGATGACTATGTGGGACGCCACTTCTCGCCCCGATACCTTGCCATAAAGCTGCTGGAGCATGACCGTGAGGCCGAGGACATAATCAAGGCCAGCCCTGAGGCCAAAGAAATATTGGCCGAGCGTGACAGCCTGACAGAACGGATGGAGCGCCTTACCAAGGATGACGTGACCTCAGCCATAGCCGCCAACAAGTACGGCTTCATAAGCGGGGCACTCACCGAAACGTATACCGAGGGCGAGAAGGATATAGCACAGACCACTCATCTGGTTGACGCACTTGTGACAAACAAGCTGTTCGGATTTCCCCTCTTCCTTGCAGTAATGTTCTTTATATTCTGGGCCACATTTGAAATAGGCTCCTACCCTATGGACTGGATAGAACAGGGGGTGGCGTGGCTCGGACGTGTGGTGCAGGAGTCATTTCCTGACGGAGCGCTGAAGGACCTTGTAGCCGATGGCATAATAGGCGGAGTAGGAGGCGTAATAGTATTCCTGCCTAACATTCTGATACTCTATTTCTGCATATCGTTCATGGAGGACTCGGGCTATATGGCCAGAGCCGCATTCATAATGGACAGACTCATGCACCGCATGGGGCTGCACGGCAAGTCGTTCATTCCCTTGGTAATGGGATTCGGGTGCAACGTACCGGCCATAATGTCAAGCCGAAGCATAGAAAGCCGGAGCAGCCGCATAATAACCATACTCATAAACCCGTTCATGTCATGCTCGGCACGACTGCCTATATACGTGCTGCTCGTGGGTACATTCTTTGAGGCTCATGCAGCCTTGGTGTTCATGGGGCTGTATCTGCTGGGCATATTCGTGGCCATGATAACGGCCCGAATGTTACGGCGCTTCTATTTCAAGGCCGATGAAACTCCCTTCGTGATGGAGCTGCCTCCATACCGCATACCCACACTCAAGACCTCGCTGCGCCACATGTGGGGCAAAGGCGAGCAGTATCTCAAGAAAATGGGCGGTGTAATACTCGTGGCTTCCATAATAGTATGGGCATTGAACTATTTTCCGCTCCATAATGAGGAGTCAACAGCCATTGATACAAACGGTATGTCTGTGGCCACACTGACGGATGACTCAGCCATTGACCCTGAAAACGATTCATATCTGGAAATGGCCGGAAAGATAGTGAATCCCGTGATGAAACCGCTCGGATTTCACTGGCGAGGCACCGTGGCAGCTCTGGCCGGAATACCAGCCAAGGAAATAGTGGTGTCGACATTAGGAGTGCTCTACACCGGAAATGAGGAGATAGATGACAACGCTTTAGGCACTCGCATCACAGCACCGAACCCGCGCACCGGCCAGCCCGACTTCACAGCTGTGGGCGCACTGGCATTCATGGTGTTCATACTGCTCTACTGTCCGTGTATGGCCACTGTTACAGCCATAGTGAAGGAAACTGGCAGCTGGAAGTATGGGGCATTTTCAGTGCTTTACAATACAGCGGTAGCCTGGGCATTAGCATTTGTCGTATACCGGATAGCGCTACTGTTCTGAGGTCAGTCAAACTCCACCACCGTGATACCGGCTCCGCCAAACTGCACATGCTCATCGCGGTATGACCTTACTCCGGGTACTGTGTCAAGATAATTACGGATATACTGCCGCAGTGCTCCGGTACCCGTGCCGTGGAGTATGCGCACGCGTCCGGCATTGAACTGTATGGCATCGTCTATAAAATAAGTCACAGCCTGTACCGCCTCATCCACACGCATACCGCGCACGTCTATCTCACGGTTAAATTCAAGCTGACGCTTACGCGAGGCATCGGATGATGAAGAGCTCACTGAAAGCACTCCTTTCGATGCCGCCGACGGTATGGTAGCCGATGTGTGGCGCAGCCTGTCTATGCGCACTGTGGTCTTGATCATGCCGAACACTACGGTAGCCTTCGTGCCATTGATTTCCTCCACACGTCCCGGTGTCCCTTCGCCGTCGAGTTTCACTATATCACCTACAGCTATAGGTTTCAGGCCTGATATGGGCTCTTCCTTACGCTTCTTCTTGCGGCGTGGAGCCTTGTCAAGCAGACTGTTTGACAAGGCAGCCGACTTTTCAAGATTCTGCCGTTCCTCTTTCAATCGCTGCCGGGCCATGGCGGTCTGCTCCTTGTCGGCCTGAGCATTGCGTATGTCACGTATAGTCCTTTCTATGGCAGCGTTTGATCCCTCAAGAATCTTGCGCGCCTCGGCCTTGGCCTCTTCTATAATCTCACGGCGCTTGGCACGGAGCATCTCGGCGTCATTCTCATATTGAGCCAACCGCGCCTCCATGCTCTTCTCCTTTTTCCTTATATCAGCTCGCTTGTTTTCCCAGTACTTGCGGTCACGTGCTATGTCAAGGAGATACTTGTCCATATTCACATAGTCACTTCCCACTATAGCCTCCGCATCAGCCAATATTTCAGGTGACAGTCCTGTCTTTCGGGCTATCTCTATGGCAAACGAACTGCCGGGATTGCCTATTGAAAGGCGGAAAAGCGGCTGCATCAGATGCCTGTCATATAGCATGGAGCCGTTGACCAGCCCGTCAGTATCTTCGGCAAAGTGCTTAAGATTCTGATAATGGGTGGTAATTACGCCCCACATACCCTTCATATTTATCTGCTTCAGGATAGCTTGAGCCAGAGCCCCGCCTATCTGCGGCTCGGTACCCGAGCCGAATTCATCAATCAACACAAGCGATGTGGCATGCCATCGCTGCAGGAGCAGTTTCATGTTGCGCAGATGCGAGCTGTATGTACTAAGGTCATCCTCCAATGACTGGTCATCGCCTATATCTACGAAAATATCATCGAATATACCGAAGTGAGAGTTTTCATATACCGGCGGAAGCATACCGCACTGCGTCATATATTGGACTATGCCCACCGTCTTAAGGCATACTGATTTGCCGCCGGCATTAGGGCCGGAGATTATCAGCAGACGCTCCTTGGGGGTAAGCGTTATGTCTAACGGGACCACTTCCTTGCCCTGACGGCGTAGCGAAGCCAACAGCCCGGGATGGCATGCATGATACCATTCCAGTTCGGCAGAAGCTGAAAGAGCCGGAAGTGTACCTCCGTAAGTGTCGGCATACAGCGCTTTGGCGTGAATGAAATCAAGCTCTGACAGCACGGAGCCGCTCGCCATCATGTCATCAGCATACGGGCGCAGCTCCGAGGCCACCACAGTGAGTATGCGCGTTATTTCACGGCGCTCCTCCATCTGGGTTTCGCGTATTCGGTTATTTATCTCTACCACCTCGGCCGGTTCTATGAAAACGGTCTTTCCTGATGCTGACTCATCATGTACTATACCGTTGATGCGGCGCTTGTACATGGGAGCCACGGGGAGCACCATACGCCCGTCGCGCATGGCCGGAGTGGCATCCGCATCAAGCATACCCTCCTGTACGGCACGAGCCATGACGCGGCGTAGAGCCGTCCCGGCAGCTCCGGACATGGACGTAAGTCGTTTCCTTATGTCGGCCAATTCGGCCGAGGCATTGTACTTTACATTGCCGAACCTATCCAATATGCGGTCTATTGCAGCCATACATTCATTAAACGTGAACAGACCCGAGGCCACACCGGCCAGACACGGGGTGGACGGCACAGAAGCATCGGCTCCCGGACGGCGGCGTTCGAAATAGCGGCACAGCTCCGTCATCAAAGCCAGCCCGCGCCTGAGCGTCAGCAGTTCCGCTGCCGGCAGGAACGAGCCGGGTACCTTAAGAGCACGTATAAGGTCACGCAAGTCACCGGTATCGGATAGCGGTATCGGCTCATCACCTCTTATAATACCCAGCATCTCAGCGGTGGAACGCAGCATGAAGCTCACCTCGTCAAAGTCGGTGCGAAACTGCATGGAATCTACATACTCACGAGCTCCGGGCGTAAGACACCGGCCGTACAATTCATGCCGTACGGACGCAAAACCTACTTTCTGTTCAAACGTGTCAGGATATATCATATCAAATGCAAAGGTACATAAAAAATACGTTCTCCGCCAAGCCCTTCCGAACAGGGCATAGATTCAAACATTTTTCACAAAACATATGTTATATGATAAACAACTATTCAACTATTAAAACATATTATTATGAAAACGCTCAATCTTAACTTTTGGGGTAAATCCAAGTATTGGTGGATAGTACTCCTCGTGGGCATACTCATGGTACTTAGCGGTTTCGCTTACTGGTTCTGGCCCGCCGCAGGGTATGCAGTGGCATCGCAGATATTTGGCTGGATGCTCGTGCTTGCCGGCATTGTACAGCTTTGCGTGGCAGCGGGTCCTGACCGCGCACGCGGATGGGGCTGGTGGATAGCCGGCGGCGTCATTGACATGTTTATAGGTTTCATGCTTGTAAGGAGTGTGATCCTGTCCGAGGCCGTATACCCCTACTTCATAGCCATAGTATTCCTGTATTGGGGCATATCGGCCATCATATCCTCAGTAAGTCAGCGTGAACGCCGCTACTGGTGGCTATACCTTATCAACGGCATACTGCTCATGGTTATAGGCTTCTTCTTTGTGGAGGCCGGATGGTATCAGGACATGCTTATGACCAGCTTCCTCACCTCGCTTGCATTCATATACTGGGGCTTCACCATATCTATGCTCAGCTATGACATGCGTCCCGAAGTCAAAGAATGAACCCATGCCGCACATGCATAATGTGCGGGGCTGACATTATCACCGTCCGATCCACACCTTCCCTCTCCCTCAGAGCGGAAGCGGGTCGGGCGGATAATGTTAAAAACGCATAATAATGTGCCGAGGTCATCATTTTTACATTGTAATTATATATTTTTGTCTATTCATGCATTAAACGGCTTCATCCGGAAAACGTCTAATGAGAAAACCATTATTTTGAATCAATTTACAGGAACTGCATCATGAATACAAAAATCACAGCACTCATTATTTCAATGCTCATGGGCGGTGTGACATTTGCTTCGGCCCATAGTTACGATGATGACGACATCTATTACAATCCGTCAAAAGCCACAAAGACCAAGGCCAAGGAAAAGAAGACATACACACAGCGCGCCAATGGCGTAATTCTATATCCCGTACAGGACTATCCCGCTGCCGATACCTACACCGTACCGGCCACAGCATCATCTAACCGATCCGTGGATGAATACAATAGGCGCGGCATATTTGCCACCGGTGCCAAACCGGATGCTACGGATTCAACGTCAACGGACGCGTTTGTCAACACTCGCCGCATAGAGCGTTTCTACAATCCTGACATAGTAGTATCATCGGCCGATGATGAGCTTGTACAGTACTACTATGCCGAGCCTGCCAACGTAAACATCATAGTGAACGCTCCCGACTATTGGGGCTATCCCTATTATGGAAGCGCATGGGCTTGGGGCAATCCGTGGTACTGGAACTCATGGGGCCCGTCATGGTCATGGAGCTGGGGCTGGAACAACCCGTGGTACTGGAACTCGTGGGGCCCGTCATGGTCATGGAGCTGGGGCTGGGGTCCCGCCTGGGCTTGGGGACCTTCATGGGGTCCGGCATGGTCGTGGGGATGGGGGCCGGCATGGACACCCTCTCGCAGGCCGGGAGCCGTAGGCCACGTACGTCCGGCATATACAGGCGGACGTCCCGGCGGCACAGCAGCCGGATACAGGCCCGGACGCGGATACAACAACACCGTTACCGGCAATAACGGTTACCGTCAGGGACGCGGCAACATTCGCGGCGCTCAGGACTCCAACCGCTACTCACCCACCACACGCCCGGGTTACAACACTAATCAGAATAGCAATCAGAACAATAATAATAACGGTTACCGTCCCGGAAATACCCGAGGCAATTCATCGTGGGGCACCGGCACTTCAGGCGGTTCACGCGGCGGATTCGGTGGCGGTGGCGGCACCCGAGGAGGCGGCGGTGGCGGACGCGGGCGTCATTGACCCGCATGTGGCCACCCGGCCAATGCCTGACCTCAAAACATAACCATAACTACACACCCTTTTTTAGAGTATATTCGGAATTATGAACAAAAGGATATTCACAGCCGCTTTATGCGCTCTGCCTATAGCCGTAATGGCTCAGACAGCACTTGACCTGTATCAGATGTCAGCTTACGACCTGCGCGGCACCGCACGCTTCATGTCGATGGGTGGCGCATTCGGCGCCCTCGGAGGCGACCTGTCAACACTAAATCAGAACCCTGCCGGCATAGGCGTGTATCGTAAGAGCGAGATCGGAGTGACGCTTGACATTGACATGCAGAAAGCCAAGTCCACCACCATGAGCAATGTCATGGATCAGAACCAGACCAAAGTGTATTGCAACAATTTCGGCTACATCGGATCCATATACACCGGGAGTGAAACCATGCCTTATTTCCAGTGGGGCGCATCATATAACCGCGCCGCATCATTCGATCGCCGCTATTCGGGGAAATTCGGCTCCATGAACGGCTCCCTATCCAACTACATAGCCGGATATACCACAGCAGAAAATTGGCCTGTAAGCAGCCTCACCGGTACTGACGGCAATTATTTCAGCTACTCGGCTCCATGGATGAGCATACTCGGGTACAATTCGTTTATGATAAATCCTGTAGGCGTAGGCTCTGACTACAATGGGCTGTGGCGTAACGGCACCACCGGCGAAAGCTCGTTTAGCGTAGAGGAGAAAGGCTACGTGGATGAATACGAGCTCAACTTCGGCGGCAATGTCCGCGACGTAGTGTACTGGGGCATTGGCTTCGGCATAACCGACATAACCTATACCAAAAGCACATACTATACTGAGGACATGCTCAATGCCCAGATACCGGCACAACGGCCGGCTACTGCAGGCGATGCCCCCGATGATATAGTAGACGGACAAGTGATAGACGGTGTGACCGTAGGCGCCGGCGGCTTCGGGCTGGCCAGCGCCAAGCGCATCACCGGCTCGGGATTCAACTTCAAGGCCGGTGTGATAGTGCGCCCTATCAACGAACTCCGTTTGGGCTTTGCCATACATACCCCTACATATTATAACCTTACCGAAACGGCACTTGCCGAGGTAGACTATGGCTACGGATACACCTCCGGCCCGGCCAAGGCTGACTATACCGGCACACCTGAGGATTATGTACAGTGGAAATCACGCACTCCGTGGCGTATGATTATAAGCGCGGCCTGTGTAATAGGTGCACGCGGCTTGATAAGCGTAGACTATGAATACCGCCCCTATCAGACCATGCTTGCCAAGGATAATTCCGGATATACCTACACTGACCTCCAGACTGACGTAAAGAGCTACTACAAAGCGGCCAATATACTGCGCGTAGGTGCTGAATACCGTCTGACATCAAACCTGAGTGTACGCGCCGGCTACGTCTATGAATCTACGCCCACCACTACGGAAGTGTCTGACAGCCGCATACCGGTATACACATCAAATCCTGATGACTCCGGTCTGAATCCGTCGTACTCGCTGGACAACAGCTCACAGTACATAACCTGCGGAGTCGGCTACCGCTATAAGAACTTCTACGCTGATGCCGCTTATGTGCATAAGCACAGAGAAAGCACATTCCATCCCTACACTATGAACAGCTATACCGAAACCCCTTATAGCGCCACGATAGATCAGAATTCAAACAATATAGTGCTCAGTGTAGGATTCAAATTCTAATCTAATTCTCATCCGAACATTCCTCCGGCATAACCTGATTACGCCGGGGGAATGTTTGTTTTAGAAAAAAGTATTATCTTTGTTCTTAAATAATACTTATACAGCTATCATGCCCAGCATATCACACCGTGGGGAGATAATGCCCGCATCGCCTATACGCAAACTCGTTCCGCTGGCCAACGAGGCAACCGCCCGTGGAATACACGTATATAAGCTCAACATAGGACAGCCAGACCTGCCCACACCGCAGGAAGGCCTTGACGCGCTCAAGAAAATTGACCGGAAGGTGCTTGAATACAGTCCGTCAGAAGGATTGTACAGTCTGCGCAAGCGTTTGGAGGATTATTACCACCGATTCAATATCAACGTGGATGTCAATGACATTATAGTAACCACCGGAGGCTCTGAGGCCGTACTGTTTGCCTTTATGGCCACACTTGACCCGGGCGATGAGATAATAGTGCCCGAACCGGCCTATGCCAACTATATGGCGTTTGCCATTTCGGCCGGGGCAAAGATAGTGACGGTGCCCTCAAGCATTGATGAGGGATTCGCGCTCCCACCTGTGGAAAAATTTGAAGCGCTTATCACCCCCCGAACCAAAGGCATACTGATATGTAACCCTAACAACCCTACCGGCTATCTCTACACACAGAAGGAGATGGATCAGATACGTGACATAGTCAAGAAATACGATCTGTTTCTATACTCTGATGAGGTATACCGCGAATACTGCTACACGGGAGCACCATATATTTCAGCATTTCATCTTAAAGGCATTGAGGAGCAAGTGGTGCTCATTGACTCCGTATCGAAGCGGTACAGCGAATGCGGCATACGCATAGGTGCCATAATAACCAAGCACAAGGAGCTTAAGAAGAACGTGATGAAGTTCTGCCAGGCTCGCCTAAGTCCGCCGCTATTGGGCCAGATAGTGGCCGAAGCCTCCATTGATGCCACCCCGGAATACATGCTCATGACGTACAATGAGTATGTAGAGCGCCGTAAATTCCTGATAGACGGTATCAACAAGATACCGGGCTGCTACTCACCCATACCGATGGGGGCATTCTATACGGTGGTAAGCTTGCCTGTGGATGATGCAGACAAATTCTGCGAATGGTGCCTCAAGGAATTCAGCTACAACGGAGCCACTATTTTCATGGCTCCGGCATCAGGCTTCTACACCACTCCCGGCATGGGGCGCAATGAGGTGCGCATGGCATACATACTCAAAAAAGAGGACCTGGCCAAAGCGCTCACCGTGCTTGCCGAAGCCCTTAAAGCATATCCCGGACGCACCATTGACTGAGCCTTACCGATGTTGCTGCCCGCATACATAGGACAACGCCTTAGCCTGCGCCCCGAAGGAGGGAAGCGCCCTTCGGCGGGAGCGTTCGTGGCAGTAACCGGTATAGCATTAGCCATACTTATAATGCTTCTGGCCATATCCGTAGTGACAGGGTTCAAGAAGGAAATACGTGACAAAGTAATAGGATTCAACGCCCAGATAACCGTAAGCCCGGCCGACTCATATTCTGATGCCCTATACACCTCCGGCATACGGCTTACTGACACCCTTACACGTATCATACACAGGTCGCTTCCCGAGGCTGACATCACACTTACCGTACGCCAGCCGGCCATTTTCAAGACTGACAGCGCCTTTCAAGGCATTGTGCTGAAAGGGTCATCCGGCAGTGTACCGGATGAATTTATAAGACAGAGCCTTGTATGCGGTGACATGCACATAGGGCCGGCATTGAACGATTCACTTACAAACACAGTGGTCATATCACGCGTCATGGCCGATGCCCTAAAGCTCGATACAACGGATCGCATCACCGTACATTTTCTGTCGGAAAACGATGTCCGGACCCGGCGCCTTACCATAAGCGGTATTTACGACACGCATTTCAGCGACTATGACCGCCTATATGCATTCACACCCATACAGTTCCTGCAGCGCTTCAATCATATCGACTCCATTACGGGCAGCAATATAGAGCTGCGAGGGCTGCCTATGGACAATCTGTACGGCCAAGTTGCAGAGCTGGAATCAGAACTCCGGCATGCCATAGTAACCGATGAGATAAGCGGACAATACCATATATCAAACGTATTGGACTCCGATGCGCTGTACTTCAACTGGTTAGAACTGCTTGACACAAACGTGGTGGTCATAATAGTGCTCATGACGCTCGTGTCAGCCTTCACGCTTATATCAAGCCTGTTCATAATAATACTTGAGCGCGTACACATGATAGGACTGCTGAAAGCCCTTGGGGCCAAAGCCTCACTTATAAGAGGGATATTCATATACATGTCAGAGCGTCTGGTAATACGTGGCGTGATCATAGGCAATATCCTTGGCATAGGGCTGATACTCATTCAGCGCCATACACACTTCCTGCATCTTAACCCTGAGGCATATTATCTGAGCTACGTGCCGGCAGAATTGAACTGGTGGTACGTATTGGCCCTAAGCACAGCCGTTATAGTGCTGTCATTCGCCGTACTGATAATACCGTCAGGGGCCATAGCACGAATGTCACCTGCCCAAACACTGCGTTATGAATGATTATCGGGCCATATCCAAACCTTTTTTGGCACAATATTTGTTAATAAGTCATCAGAACTGATACGATTCATTATTTTTGCAACTTCATTTGTCACAAATCATAACATGAATATATCCGAAAACAGTACTAAATACAATAACGCTACTGACCTGACGCGCCTTGTAATAGAGGGAATCCAGGAACGCAAGGGTAAAAATATAACCTGTATGGATCTCTCCGGCATAGAAAGCGCCCCGGCATCAAGCTTCATAATATGTCAGGGCTCAAGCAGTATGCAGGTTAGCGCCATAGCTGACAGCGTACGAGAATATCTGCTGGAAAATGCGGGCATTAAACCGTATAACTATGACGGATACCGTAACTCACAGTGGATAGTGATAGACTACGGCTCTACACTGGTCCACGTATTTCAGCCTGAGACACGTGAACTATATAACCTTGAGGAGCTATGGAGCGATGCCCCGGTTAACCAGATTCCTGACCTTGACTAACCCTGATTATGCAGCAATTTAAACCAAAGAAGCCAATCATCCGGTTCAGCATGTACTGGATGTACGCCATAATTATAATAGTGCTTATAGGCGCACTGTATATTGATGACAACTCCGTTACGAAAGAAGTGTCATACTCTGATTTCGGTAAGATAGTAGAAACGGGAGGCGTTTCCAAGATTTTGATATTCGCCAAGAAAGGCGAGGCCGAAGCCGTACTGCGTGACTCCATAGCAGCCAAGACATTCCCTCAGAAATTCAAGGCAGGTTCAGGAGTGACCGCAAAGGTGTTCACATCCATACCCTCAGCCGACAAGCTACAGGAACAGATAGATCAGTGGCAAGCCTCGGGAGTATTCAAGGGCGATGTCCAGTACCAGCAGTCATCCGACTTCAGCTCCTATCTATGGTCGTTCGGGCCTATCGTGCTGTTGATAGCATTTTGGGTATGGATGATGCGCCGTATGTCAGGTAAAGGCGATGGCGGCACGGGAGTATTCAGTGTAGGCAAGTCAAAAGCCAAAATATTTGACAAGGACGGCCCCATACAAGTGACATTCAAGGATGTAGCCGGACTGTCGGAGGCCAAGACCGAGATAGAGGAGATAGTGGAATTTCTGAAAAACCCGCAGCGATACACCAATCTTGGAGGCAAGATTCCTAAGGGCGCCCTGCTTGTAGGCCCTCCCGGCACGGGTAAGACGCTGCTGGCAAAGGCCGTGGCCGGCGAGGCCAACGTACCATTCTTCTCCATGTCAGGTTCTGACTTTGTAGAAATGTTTGTGGGCGTAGGCGCCTCACGCGTACGCGACCTTTTCCGTCAGGCCAAGGAGAAGGCTCCATGTATAGTATTCATTGATGAAATAGACGCCGTAGGACGCGCTCGCGGACGCAACCCCAATATGGGCTCGAATGATGAACGTGAGAACACCCTGAACCAGCTCCTGACCGAGATGGACGGATTCGGAACCAACAGCGGCGTCATAATCCTTGCAGCCACTAACCGCGCCGACATCCTGGACAAGGCGCTGTTGCGTGCCGGACGCTTTGACCGTCAGATATACGTAGATCTGCCCGATCTTAACGACCGTGTGGCCATATTCAATGTACATCTTCGTAAAATCAAGACGGATGAAACAGTAGATGTGGATCTTTTAGCCCGTCAGACACCCGGATTCTCAGGAGCCGACATAGCTAATGTGTGTAACGAAGCTGCTCTTATAGCTGCACGCCACAACAAGCCATCGGTAGGCCGGCAGGATTTCATTGATGCCGTGGACCGCATAATAGGAGGATTGGAGAAACGTTCAAAGATTACCACCGATGAGGAAAAACGTGCCATAGCCATACATGAGGCCGGACATGCCACCATATCATGGCATCTGCGCTACGCCAATCCTCTGATAAAAGTTACCATAGTGCCCCGAGGCAAAGCCCTTGGCGCTGCATGGTATCTGCCGGAGGAGCGTCAGATTACACCCTCACAAGCGCTGCTTGATGAAATGTGCTCCACTTTGGGCGGACGCGCTGCCGAGGAACTGTTCCTTGGCCGTATATCCACCGGCGCCGCCAATGACCTTGAAAGGGTCACCAAGCAGGCCTATGCCATGGTAGTGTATTACGGCATGAGCGACAAGCTCCCCAACCTTTGCTACTATGACTCTACAGGACAGGATTACGGATTCTCAAAGCCATACTCTGATGAGCGTGCCAAACTTATAGATGAAGAGGTGTCACGTATCATCAACGAGCAGTATGAACGTGCCAAGCAGATACTTCGCGAGCATGCCGAAGGACACGCCAAATTAGCCGATACACTGATAACTCGCGAGGTAATATTCACCGAGGATGTAGAACAGATATTCGGGAAACGGCCTTGGACATCACGTACGGATGAGATTCTTGCCGCCAAACAGCTCACCGATGGCAAGGACAGCAACGCCGATAAGGCCCCAAGTGAGGATAATGCTGACATTGACTCCGAGGCATCAGCTTCCGAAAGCAAAGACAGCAAGGATAGCTTGCCTGAAATACCGCAGCAGACTCCCCCGCCATTCAACGGATTACCTTAAACGGACAAATTTATAGCAACGCATAGGCGCGGCTCCATTACGATACCGCGCCTATGCTTTTAAGGATAAATGATTCAGTCAATTTTTATCTCAGCCTCACTCATTTCATCGTATTCGGCCCAGTCCGGGTCATTCTCGCAATATATCTTCAGCGGCAGCAAAGGGAATTCGGCCAACGCCTCATTGATTTTTCGGCCAAATATGTGCGTACTGAGCGTGTAGAATATCCAGTTACGTTCATCGGCACCTGTAAATATCCCGGTAAGCACTGCCACCGGATCCTTTTTGAGGCTCGCGGTAATGGCATCCTGCACAGCCTCCATCATTTCCGAATCAGCCTTCCCCGGCATTCCGGATGCATCGCCGATGTAGGGCCATGTTACCTCTACACGTATATTGAAGCGCGGATTGGAGCGAAATTTGTCCACATCGCGCCGTCCGGTCACCATTATCTGCCTGCCGTCCTCGCTGTCAGCCGGGGCTGTCCACCACACACCGCCGCCATTATCATCATCAGCCATTTCTATTATTCTTATTATAGTTAACAATACTCAAAGTTAAAATCTTTTTTCGTAATTTTCATAACTTTAGAAAGTAAAATTTGGCCATTCTGTTTTCTCTCACTAATTTTGTATTAAAATAACACTACATTTATACAATGGAAATCAAAGGTAAAATCATCGTGGCTCTGCCCGAAATGTCGGGTGTGGCCAAAAGCAGCGGAAATCCCTGGAAAAAACGTGAATATGTACTTGAAACACAAGAAACATACCCTAAGAAAGTTCATTTTGACCTTTTCGGCGACCGCGCTGACCAGTACCCACTCTCTGTAGGCGATGACATTACCCTGAGTTTCGACATAGAGAGCCGCGAATACAATGGCCGCTGGTTCACGAGCATCCGTGGTTGGAAGGTTGACAAGAATACCCCGGCCGCATCAGCCGGTACCACTCCCGCCGATTTTCCCGCTCCGGCCCCGGTAGATTTTCCGCCGGCTCCCGGTGAGGAAGATCTCCCGTTTTGATTACATCTGCCAATCACCGGGCCGCACTTCCGGCTCCCGTCATAAAAACTTCCACAAGGAACTCCCTACGAACTTACCTGCATAATATATTCGTACCGAGTTCCTTGTTTATATACGAACTGACTAACACTTAAAATCTGATTAATGAAAAAACTTTTTTGCACACTTGCCTTAACGGCTTCTATGCTCATGCCCGGCTTTGCTAAGGCTGACAATGCATACATCCCTTCTGAAGAAGTGAAAAAATCACAGGCCGAATTTTCTGAGGACGGCTTCGGTGTATTCCTCCACTGGGGTCTGTACAGTATGTTTGCTCAGGGAGAGTGGTATCTCAACCGCGATATAAACGCCAAAGAGTACGCCAAATCAGCACGCGCATTCTACCCCGCTGACTTCAATGCCGAAGAATGGGTAAAGGCCATCAAAGCATCAGGCGCCAAATACATAACATTTACCACCCGTCATCATGACGGCTTCTCCATGTGGGACACTGACCAGTCAGACTATAACATTGTCGATGCCACACCGTTCAAACGCGATGTGCTTCGTGAACTTGCCGATGCCTGCGCCAAGGAAGGCATAAAGCTGCATCTGTATTATTCACATATTGACTGGACACGTGAGGACTATCCCTCCGGACGTACCGGGCTTAACACCGGACGTGACATATCAAAGCGTGACTGGCCTGCCTACTATGGATTCATGAACCGTCAGCTCACCGAGCTGCTGACCAAGTACGGTCCTATACGTGCCATATGGTTTGACGGATTTTGGGATCATGATGAGGATGAAGTGCCTTTTGACTGGCAGCTTCCCGAACAGTATGCCATGATACACAAGCTCCAGCCCGGATGCCTCGTGGCCAACAATCATCACACCACAGCACACCCCGGCGAGGATATACAGATATTCGAGCGTGACCTCCCCGGAGAAAACACTGCCGGACTTTCCGGACAGGACATATCCCACTTGCCTCTGGAAACATGCAATACCATGAACGGAATGTGGGGTTACAAGATTGCCGACCAGGATTACAAGGATGTACGCACACTCATACACTATCTGGTGAAGGCACGCGGCATGGGTGCCAATCTGCTTATGAATGTAGGCCCGCAGCCTAACGGCGAGCTGCCTGAGGTGGCCGTAGAGCGTCTGGCTTCCATGGGCGAATGGATGAACAAGTATGGCGAAACCATATATGGAGTCACTGCCGGCGACTTCCCCGCACAGGCTTGGGGCACTTCCACCCGTAAGGGCAACAAGCTTTATGTACACGTGCTCACTCCCGAAGGCTCTGACATAACACTGCCCCTTCAGTGCAAAGTTAAGAAAGCTACGGTATTTGGCGAAAAGACTCCTGTCAAGTTCAGCAAGGACAAGAAGGAAGGCACCGTGACTCTGCACTTGGATGAGATTCCTGAAGGAACCATAGATTACATAGTAGAACTTGAAACGGCCTAAGCCACTCCGCTTGATTTCTGACATATGAAACCTGTATTAGAAGTATGCGCCGCCGATCCGTCAAGCGTGCGTGCCGCAGCAGCCGGTGGTGCAGCCCGTGTAGAGCTGTGCTCGGCATTAGGCGAAGGTGGTGTCACCCCCTCAGCCGGCCTTATTGAAAGCGCACTCGCCGTACCCGGCATCAAAGTCCATGTGCTGATACGTCCACGCGGAGGTGACTTCATCTATGATGAGGATGAGGTGAGCACCATGTGTGCCGATATAAGGCATGCGCGCCAAGCAGGAGTGCATGGAGTGGTAATAGGCGTACTTACTCCCGACGGCGACATTGACGTGGCAGCATGTAAGCGAATGATGGCTGAGGCTGGAGAAGATATGAACGTTACGTTCCACCGTGCGTTCGACCTTTGCCGTGACCCGCAGAAAGCCCTTGAGGACATAATAGCACTCGGGTGCAACCGTCTGCTTACATCCGGGCAGCAAGCCTCGGCACTGAAAGGTGCCGGTATGCTCCGGAGCCTTAACGAACAGGCTGCCGGAAGGCTCACCATCCTGGCCGGAGCAGGTGTGAACGCCGGTAATGCTGCCGATATAATGACACATAGTGGAGTACATGAGCTGCACGCCTCAGCCCGCCACACCATAGGTAGCCCCATGAAGTTTCGGCGCGAGGGTGTGAATATGGGCACTCCCGGAGCTGATGAGTATGCCCGATCCACTACATCGGCGCAGATAGTTGCCGACATTGTCAACGCTATGAACCAAATATCAAACCATGAATAAAATACTTTTATCCGCATTTGCTGCCGCCATACTGCTCGCACCGGCAGCGTTGCAGGCACAGATAGCCGACAAGGCTGTGCATGATGACTTTGCAGAACGTATACGCTCGGTCAATTCCAAGGATTACTTCAAAATATTTGACCGCAAGGATCTCACTCCACAGCAGCGTGATGCCCTTGAGGTACTGTACGCATATATGCCCCTTCCTGACATAACTGACTATTCAGGCGAGTTCTTCCTTGAGAATGTCGATGTGGCTCTTAAAGCTCGTAAAGAAATGGCCTGGGGCAATAAAGTGCCTGATCGTGAATTCCGCCACTTCGTACTCCCCATACGAGTGAACAACGAAGCTCTTGACGGGCATCGTGCAGTATTTTATGAGGAGCTACGTGACCGTGTAAAGGATATGGACATGAAGGATGCCATATTGGAAATAAACCATTGGTGCCACGAAAAGGCCACATACCAGCCCTCAGACAGTAGGACACACCCACCGTTGTCAACCGTTTACACCGCTATAGGCCGATGCGGTGAGGAATCTACATTCACCGTGGCCGCCCTCCGTGCCATGGGTATCCCCGCACGTCAGGTATATACCCCACGCTGGGCGCATACTGATGACAATCACGCTTGGGTAGAGGCCTGGGCCGACGGCCAGTGGTACTTTTTAGGAGCGTGCGAACCGGAGGCAGTACTCAACCTTGGATGGTTCAACGCACCGGCTTCGCGCGGTATGCTCATGAACTCACGCGTTTATGGCCGCTATGACGGGCCTGAGGAACAGCTGCTCCGCAAGCCTGACTACACGGATATAAACGTAACTACATTATACGCTCCCGTTGACACCCTCAATGTGCAGATTGTAGACTTGTCCGGCAAGCCCGTGGCCGATGCCTCCGTGGACTTCTGCATATATAACTACGGTGAGTTTTATCCTATAGTCACCAAGACCTCAGATGCCAATGGGCGTGCATCGCTCATTACAGGCTTGGGCGATGTCATGATATGGGCTTCCAAGGGTTCTGACTACGGATTTGCAAAAGGGACTACCGGTAACGGTCAGGTGGCCCGTGTAGTAATGGACCGTAATCCGGCATCCACAGGCAGTGTACAGTTCGATATAGTACCTCCCAAGCCCGGCTCTAATGCCGTAGAGGTAAGTCCTGAAGCAGCCGCAGAAAATCTGCGCCGCTTTGCGCAGGAAGACTCTATCCGCAACGCCTATACCTCCACATTCCTCACAGCCGAAGGCATGAAGTCTGTAGCTGCCGAGCTTGGCTTGCCCGAAGATAGAGTGCTTAAAGTGTTCGGCCCGTCAAGAGCCAACCACAAGGTACTGAAAGAATTTCTTCTGTCAGTACCGACCAATGACCGTGACCGCGCACTGCACATGCTTGAGACACTGTCAACAAAGGACTTGAGCGACGTAGTACCGGAAGTGCTGGCTGACCATATTACAGCTACACCCGGCAACACCGACATTTATTATGAATATGTACTCTGTCCGCGTATTGACAACGAGCCGCTCTCCACATACCGCACTTTCTTTACCAACGCCATAAGCGCCAAGGATGCAGCCAAGTACAGAAAAGAGCCTCAGAAATGGGTAAAATGGGTGGCTGACAACATCAAGGCCGACCAGGATTGGTATCCGGAAGCTGTACGCATGAAGCCTGAGCAGGTATGGAAATATCGCCATACGTCACCCCGCTCACGTGATATATTCTTTGTGGCTTCAGCCCGCTCCATGGGTATACCCGCGCGTATTGACCACGTAACACAGAAAACCCAGTGGGCTGATGAACGCGGCACATGGCACGATGCCGACTTCTCAGCGCCGGTGGCTATTAAGGCACCGAATCAGGGCACACTTGAAATGAGTTTCACTCCGGTAGGACGTATTACCGACCCGAAGTACTACACCCACTTCACTCTGTCAAAGATCACCGACGGCGTACCGGCCACGCTCAACTATCCGGACTTTGCCACATACTCTGAACTGTTCTCCAAACCGGTAACCCTTGATGCCGGACAGTACATGCTCATATCCGGACAGCGTATGGCTGACGGCAGTGTCCTGGCCAACACCAGCACATTCCTGATAGAGCCAGACAAGACCACCAAAGTGACCCTTGACATACGCAGAGATGAAAGCGGCGTACCTGTAATAGGCAACTTTGATGCTGAAAGCAAGTATCTTGACCTGTCAGGTGATGAACCCAAGACAAAGTCAATACTCTCCACTACCGGACGTGGATACTATGTGCTCGGTGTAATCAAAGCCGGCCACGAACCTTCAAACCATACACTCCGTGACATAGCAGCCATGAAGGATGAGCTTGAGGAATGGGGACGCCCGATAGTACTGCTCTTTGAAAGCGAACGTGACGCCAAGCAGATTGACCCGGAACTGCTTGCCGGGCTTCCCTCAACTGTAGTGCTCGGCATAGATGCTGATGGCTCCATAGCTCAGCAGCTCACCAAGAATATGGAACTTCCGTCAAATGACCGTCCGATATTCATCATAGCTGATACATTTAACCGCGTGGTATTCCTCAGCCAGGGTTATACCATAGGCGTAGGCAACACCCTGCTTGACACCGTACACAAGCTCAAGGAATAGTCCACGACTGACACCCTAAAATAGCGGCGGCGCTTACCTCTCACTGAGGTAGGCGCCGCCCTTTTTATGATAGCTTTATTATGCTTATACGTATCCGCGTATTATACCTCGCTTGGCATCACGCACAAAGAGTATTATTTCATCACGCTCCTTAGTGGCCGGGAGCTCAGCCTCTATACGTGTTATGGCATCGGAAACATTCAGCCCTGAGAGGTAAAGATACCTGTATACATCCTGTATGCCACGTATGGTTTCGCTGGAAAATCCGCGTCGGCGCAAGCCTATAGAGTTGATTCCCACGTACGATATAGGCTCACGGGCAGCCTTTACATATGGAGGAATATCCTTGTTGATCAGCGCACCGCCCTGTATCATTACATGAGGCCCTATATGACAGAACTGATGTACGAGAGCGCCACCGCCTATTATAGCGTAATTGTCTACCACCACTTCGCCGGCAAGCTGAGTGGCGTTCGACATTATCACATTGTCACCCACTACACAGTCATGGGCCACATGGCAGTATGCCATTATCAAGCATCCGCTGCCCACCACAGTCTTACCTTTGGAGGCCGTACCACGATTTACGGTGACACATTCACGAAGCGTGGTATTGTTACCTATTATAGCGAGTGTTTCCTCTCCACGAAATTTCAGATCCTGAGGTATGCCGGCTATTACGGCGCCTGGAAATATGTTGCAATTCTTACCTATGCGGGCACCCTCCATTATGGTGACATTGCTGCCTATACGGGTGCCTTCACCAATCTCCACATTAGCCTCAATGGTGACAAAGGGGTCTATCACCACGCTCGGATGGATTTTGGCGGCAGGATGTATGTAAGCTAAAGGTTGTTTCATCAGGTTAAAGTTATTTGTTCTTGATAATCTGTGCCATGAATTCACATTCTGACACTATATGCTCCCCTACGAAAGCGTAGCCTTTCATTACGGCACATCCACGGCGCAGCTCAGTCATAAATGACAGATGGAATATAAGGGTATCGCCGGGCACCACTTTCTGACGGAACTTGACATTGTCAATCTTCATGAAGTATGTAGAGTAGCGGGCCGGATCATCAACTGTGCTGAGCACAAGCAGTCCGCCAGTCTGAGCCATGGCCTCAATCTGTAGTACGCCGGGGAGCACGGGCTCCTGTGGGAAGTGTCCGGGGAAGAACGGCTCATTGGCAGTAATGTTCTTTACGCCCACTATGTAATTCTCACCCTTTTCTATAATCTTGTCCACGAGAAGCATGGGATAGCGGTGAGGGAGCAGTTCACGTATACGATTATTGTCCATTATAGGCTCCTTGTTCGGATCATATACCGGAGCCTGAATGTCCTGACGCTTTATCTCACGGCGGATCTTCTTGGCAAAAGTAGTGTTAATAGAGTGACCCGGACGTGTGGCTATGACCTTACCCTTAAGCGGACGGCCTATCAGAGCCAGATCCCCGAGTACGTCAAGGAGCTTATGCCGGGCGGGCTCATTTACGAACTTAAGAGGGTTAGCCTGAATATAGCCGAATTCCTCTACATTCTTACGCTCTACGCCCATCATATCAGCTATACCGTCAAGCTCGCTCTGCGCCATCTTGGAGTCATATATCACTATGGCATTCTCAAGGTCGCCACCTTTTATCAGACCATGCTTCACCAGAGGCTCTATCTCACGTACAAATACAAATGTACGACTGCCGGCTATCTCCTTGCCGAAGTCCTCTATGTGGTCAAGTGAGGCATACTGATTGGTGAGCACGGGTGAATCATACTGTACCATTACATCCACGCTCAGATCGGAATCCGGGAGCACCACTATACTTGCACCCGTGGCCTCATCCGTCACCTCTATCTTCTGCTTTACTATATAGTAATCCTTGTCAGCATTCTGCTCTTCAAGTCCGGCCTCATTAATCATGCGGCAGTATTCAAGCGAACTGCCGTCAAGGATAGGTATCTCAGGCCCGTCAAGCTTCACAAGCACATTGTCTATTCCGGCGGCATACAGAGCGGCCATAGCATGTTCTATGGTGCTTACAGACACTTCTCCACGCTTGATTACAGTGCCACGGTTAGTGTCCACCACATTCTCAGCCAGAGCATCGATTACCGGCTCCCCTTCCATATCGGTACGCTGAAATTTATACCCCGAATTGACAGGTGCAGGCAGAAATTCCGCATTAATAACCAGTCCCGTATGCAGACCTTTGCCGCTCACCTTGAACGGTTGTTTGAGTGTTACTTGCTTCATTATACTATGTAGTGATATTGTTTTTTATATTCTGTTATTTCTCATTGTCAAGGGATTCCATATACTCGGCCAGACGCAATTCAAGATTCTTAACGCGGTCATACAGCGCATTAAGATTCCTGATATTGACCGTCTGACGGCCATATTTCTGCAAATCCATGGCCGGACTGCCGAACACACGGCTACCGTCAGGCAGATTCTTGTTTATACCGGACTGCGCACCTATCTGTACGTTATCGCCTACAGACAGATGTCCGGCAAGCCCCACTTGGCCTCCGAACATGCATCGGGCACCTATTTTGGTTGAGCCGGCAACCCCGGTCTGCGATGCCATCACTGTCCATTCGCCCACGCTACAGTTATGGGCTATCTGTATCAGATTGTCAAGCTTGACACCGCGTTCTATGCGTGTGCTGCCCATCATGGCGCGGTCCACCGTAGTATTGGCGCCTATCTCCACGTCATCAGCTATATCCACATTGCCTATCTGAGGAATCTTGTCGTAATGACCGCCTTCCACAGGGGCAAAGCCAAATCCGTCAGCGCCTATTACGGCTCCGGCATGTATTATACACCGGGCACCTATGCGGCATCCATGGTAAACCTTTACGCCCGGATACAGTACCGTACCGGCTCCAATGGTCACGCCCTCGCCTATATAAACATGGGGATATATCCTTGCGCCCTCGGCTATAGACGCTCCGCGTCCTATGTAAGCAAATGCGCCTACATACACGTCATCGGGCAGCGTCACCCCTTCGGCTATGAAACATGGCTGTTCCACGCCATGAGGCTTGGGTGTAAGCATTTCCTGTACCATGGTAAGCAGATGCGCTACAGTGGCATAAGGATCATCCACACGTATCATGGTGGCTTTTACGGGATGTTCAGGAACGAAATCACGGCTCACTAACACAGCCGAGGATTCGGTAGTGTATATATAGGGGGTATATTTTATATTGGCAAGAAAGGAAATAGCGCCCGGACGGCCCTCCTCTATCTTGGCAAATGTGCTTATCTTAACATCGCCGTCACCTTCAACGGTGCCGCCTGCGAGTTGTGCTATCTGATTGGCGGTAAACTCCATATTTTTCTATTTCAAATCTTTTGCAAAGATGCTAAATATTTTTCACATATTGGTCACTTTTGTGCCAAAACTATGCTTCCGTTCTCGTTAATGCCTATCTTTCGCAGTCGGAGCAGGTGGCCTATAGCCTTTTTGAAATCCTTTTTGCTGCACTGAAATGCGGCATCAATGTCATCGGGAGTGGATCTGTCGTTCACTGGGAGATGCCCTTCAAGGCGTAGAGTAGCCTCTATGCGCTCCGCAAGCTGAGCCGTGCGCTCCACTGCGCTTCCGCCGGCCGACAGATCCAGCTTGCCGTCAGAGCGTATGGATTTGACTGACGCCTTTATTACCTGCCCTACCTCAAGCGGAACATGCAGCTCATTATGGTACAGCATACCTCTGTGCAGATTATCCACTATGCAGCTGTAGCCAATATCACTGCGTCCGGTAATCAATGCATTGACTGAAGTGCCACTCCTATATGACGGCCTGACATTGCCGAGAAACTTCTCTACCTTAGCCGATGCCACCACTCTCCCGGACGCATGATCCAGATACAGATACACAAGGTACACGCCGTCAGGACGCATCTTGGCCCGCTGCTCGCTGTATGGGACAAGTATGTCCTTGGGCAGTCCCCAATCCAAGAACGCTCCTATACGCGTGGCAGCCACGCATTTCAGATACGCAAACTCACCTACTGTGGCATGAGGCCTATCCGTCACCGCCACCGGACGGTCATCAGAGTCACGATATACGAATACCTCAAGCTCATCACCGGGTTTCAGGGGGGCGGTGATATACCTTGACGGCATCAGCACCTCCGCACCGTCAGTGTCAATCAGGTATGCGCCAAAATCCACAAGTCGGTTAACAATCAGAGTATTATATTGTCCTATCTTCATTTTATTCCTATTTGACCATGTTTCAACTTTCAAAGATACTCAAAATAACTTACCTTTGCATCATTATGAATATAATAGAGCATTACTTTCCGGAGCTTGACGCCGAGAAGCGCCACCAGTTTGACATGCTGGGTCCTCTTTACCGTGAGTGGAATGAGAAAATCAATGTGGTGTCACGCAAGGACATAGACAACATCTACGAGCATCATATACTGCACTCCCTGTCCATAGCGCGATTCATAACCCCGGTGGACGGCACCAAATTTTTGGACATGGGTACAGGCGGCGGACTGCCCGGAATACCGCTTGCCATAATGTGGCCGCAATGTCACTTTCACCTCATAGACCGCATTGGCAAGAAGATAAAGGTGGCTCAGGCCATAGCCGAAGCTATCGGACTGAAAAACGTCACTTTCCAGCATGGCGACATAGGCGAATGCCGCAGCAAATATGACTTCGTAGTAAGCCGGGCGGTAATGCGCCTCGATGAACTGGTGCCACTGATACGCAAAAATATTTCACCCGTGAGCCGCAACGCTTTCCCAAACGGATTGTTATGTCTTAAAGGCGGCGATATATCCTCCGAGACATCGCAGGTACACCGCCCCATGATAGAGGTTCCGCTATCCGACTACTTTACGGAGCCTTATTTCGATACAAAGACACTTATATACGTAGAGCTATGAAAATACACCGGTTTGAATTCAATATTTTCGGAGTGAACACATACGTGGCGTGGGATGCGGCATCGCTTGAAGCGGCTGTAATAGATCCCGGCATGGCCAACCCCGAGGATATGAACGAACTCTCCGACTTTATATCAAGAAACAAACTTCAGATAACATATCTGATAAACACGCATCTGCACATTGACCACACATTGGGCGATGAATACGTGGAAGAGCGTTATGGCGTAGGGCTTGCCGCACATCCGCTTGATGACTTTCTCGGCAGCCGCCGTGATGCACAGGCCGCCATGTTTCACCTGCCCATGGCTCCCGCTCCGCTGACCATAGACGTACCCCTCAAGGCCACGGACCGGCTGTATTTCGGTAAAGAGTATCTTGAGGTGCTGTCCGTGCCGGGTCACTCTCCGGGTTCCATAGCACTTTACAATCCGCAGGGTGGATTCGTGGTGACGGGCGATGCCCTGTTTGCCGGTGGCATAGGACGCACCGATCTGCCCGGAGGCGACTACGGTACACTCATACGCTCTATTACTGACACCCTATTGACATTGCCCCCCGACACTGTGGTATACCCCGGACATGGCCCGGCATCCACTATAGGGCAGGAGCGTAACGCTAATCCATATCTTTAGCATCCGTGATAAATGGGTCACAGGCCTCATAGGGTAGCTTCCCGTCAAGGAAGTCACGGAGTTGCAGGAAGAAATATGAACATCCCACGTCTACCAGCTGCTGTATGTACATATTGTCACTGCTACCGAATCCGTCGGCCAATATCTTACCTATAAATTTACCGGCCTCCTCCCGGCTATCCATCCGTACCAAAGATAGCGCCCGCAGCAAATTCAGCTGCGGAGTGGGCACATACCCGACTTGTGACACAGCACTGTCATAAATCTCGCATACCTCCTTGTACATCTTGGCGCGATACAGCATCTCAGCCATCAGTTCAATGCCGGTAGGAGGTATGGGCACATTGTTCAGAAACGCACCGTAAAGCACTGCGGCGGCGGCTCCTAAGCTACGCGTCTGGATAAAGCTGCCGGTTATGCCAAGCAGCCATTCCGAGTCGCCAAAGCCGGGATTAGCTTTCAAAAACGCAAGTACATCGGTAAAGCAAGAAGCATCATCGGCCAGCTCCACCATACGCTCCATCACTGCAGCATTATCCGGAAATAGCTGTAGGTATTTTCGCAGTATGCCTACAGCCTCTTCTTTCCGGCCAAGCCCTGAAAGGATACCTTCTTTAAGGAACAATGCCTGAATACTGTCAGGTTTCTTTTCGGTAAGTGCATCCGTTATCTTAAGTGCCTCATCAAGTGTGTCAGCACTCTCGGCCAGGATGCGGGCACGCAGCAAGAGTCCGTTAAACGAATGTGAATTGATAGCCAAGGCATTGTCCACGGCCTCAATAGCCTTATCGGGCATGTTCATATGCTCGGAATACAGCTCGGCAAGCAGCAGCCAATACTCTTCGCTTAGAGGCTGCTCGGCAGTAAGGTCCTCAAGCATGTGTACCGCATCGGCATATCGTCCACCCTGTTCAAATACATCTGACAGCTCATACATTACCGTATCAGGATACTCGGCACACTGCTTTATGGTATCGTACCGCATAACAAGCCAGTCATACATCTTTAGCTCAGCCGCAGTTTCTATCAGCTTTATCACAGCCTCATCATCAAGAGCTCCTTTTCGCTGCCGGCTCAGCAAGGCATTCAGCCTATCAGCGTCAGATTTTTCATCACGTTCAGCCAGCCGGATTTCAAGAAGCAACTTAAGAAAGCTTGCAGCCTTTATCTCTGACAGGACTTGGCGTGCACCTTCAGTATCGCCGGAATCATAAAGATAGTAAGCTTTACGCTCCTTGAACCTGCGGTCCAAAGGATAATCACGGCTCCCGAGTATCAAGGCCTGCAGACGCACATAGTCATCGTATACGTCAGTGGCATAGTCATATACTTCAAGAAGCTCATCACTGTCATAATGAACCATGGAAAGTCCTTGACTCACATCGGCCTTGAACTGTGCATACAGCTCCTCTATGTAATTGTCCTCTGACATATATTTACAATGTTGACGTTTACTTGTTTTTAGCTTTCTCCCAGCTGTCCTTAAGAGCTATGGTACGGTTAAATATCAGATGCTCCGGAGTGCTGTCATAGTCAGGGGTAAAGTAGCCTATACGCTGGAACTGGAAGTGGGCTCCTTTGGCGGCATTTTCGGCCAAGAATGGTTCTATCTTCACGCCCTCCACCACTTTCAGCGAGTCAGGGTTGAGCAGCTCGCGGAAATCACGCTCGGTTTCAGCCGCAGGATTCTCCACATTGAACAGACGGTCATACACACGTACTGTGGCATCAACGGCATGGTCGGCGCTCACCCAGTGGAGCGTGCCCTTAACCTTGCGCATGCTGCCGGGGAGTCCGCTACGTGTTTCAGGATCGTACGTACACAGTATCTCAGTGATGTTTCCGGCCTCATCCTTCACCACGTCCTCACACTTTATTATATAAGCACCCTTTAGACGGACCTCTCCGCCGGGAGCCAGTCGGAAGAACTTCTTGGGAGGATTCTCCATAAAGTCATCACGCTCTATATAAAGCGTACGTGAGAAAGGCATCTGATGCGTACCGGCCTGCGGATCCTCAGGGTTGTTCTCCATCTCCACCATTTCGGTCTGCCCCTCAGGATAATTGGTGATGGTGACCTTAACCGGATTCATCACAGCCATACCACGTGTAGATATGGCATTAAGATCCTCACGAACGGCATGCTCCAGAAGCGACACGCTGTTAAGAGCCTCGTACTTGGTATAGCCTATCTTGTCTATAAAGTTACGTATGGCCTTAGGTGTGAATCCTCTGCGGCGCATACCTGAGATAGTGGGCATACGGGGATCATCCCATCCTGCCACCAATCCCTCCTTGACAAGCTGAAGCAGCTTGCGCTTACTCATTACGGTATATGTGAGGTTCAAGCGGTTAAATTCTATCTGGCGCGGGCAGTAGCTTTCATCGGCAAGCTCACGGACAAAGTATTCATAAAGCGGACGGTGCACCACAAATTCAAGCGTGCATATCGAATGGGTCACGCCCTCGAAATAGTCGCTCTGTCCGTGTGCAAAGTCATACATGGGGTACACCTTCCATTTGGTACCCGTACGGTGGTGAGGCGTCTTTATGATACGGTACATTATAGGATCGCGGAAGTGCATGTTGGGCGATGCCATGTCAATCTTGGCTCGCAGCACGCGGGCTCCTTCATCAAACTCGCCGGCGTTCATGCGCTCAAAGAGGTCAAGGTTTTCCTCAGGCGTACGTGACCTGTACGGGCTCTCCGTACCCGGAGTGGTAGGCGTGCCTTTCTGCTCGGCTATCTGTTCGGAGGTCTGGTCATCTACATACGCCTTCCCTTCCTTTATCATCCGTACGGCCAGATCATAAAGCTGTGGAAAATAGTCGCTGGCATAGTATTCGCGGTCGCCCCAATCGAATCCGAGCCAATGTATGTCCTCACGTATGGAGTCTACGTACTCTACATCCTCTTTCACGGGATTCGTGTCATCGAATCGCAGATTACAAGTACCTCCAAACTTTTCAGCCACACCGAAATCCATACATATGGCTTTGGCATGACCTATGTGCAGGTATCCGTTAGGCTCCGGCGGGAAACGCGTGTTCAGCCTGCCTCCGTTCTTACCGGCGGCAAGGTCATCTGCCACTATCTGCTCCACAAAGTTCAATCCTTTTTTCTGCTGGCTATCAGCTTCTTCTATCTCGGCCATTACAAAATGATATTTACTGATGGTTCAAATTCATGTTACGTCATTACCGATGTGAGCACAGGCACACACCGTGCAATAAAATGCAAAAATAACGCAATTTTCCCAATCCGCCAAGCTCCCACCTCATTTCTTAATTCTTAAACTTATTAATGCTGTGATATAGTATAAATAAATCACTGTTTGCACAACAATTTATAAACTTATTGGTTTATATATGTGTAACGATATTACATTATGTTTAGAGTAAGTATCAAAATGATTCGATTAAGCATTTCATTCATCACCATATTCATGCTTGCCGTAAATGTCCACGCTGAAACCATTAAGATCCAACGTCCTGAATGGTTTGATCACGGAATATATGACGGCAAACAAGTTTTCCCTGATTCACTGTTCTTTGATAGCGACGCCGAAGAAATCACGTTCCCGGATTTAGGCGTATTCGTAAGACTGGGAGGATACAACTTCCCCAATCTGAGGAAAGTCACATTGGGCAATGTCGATTACATGCCTGCACTGTCGTTTGGCAATATGCCAATGCTGGAAGAGGTAATAGTCAATGGCATGGTAGGCCATTTTGACTGCACATTTGTACAGAACTGCCCTAAACTAAAGAAAATAGTATTCAATGGTCCAGTTTCAAGTACCGGAGGCATGGGCTTCACTTATAACTGCCCGAATCTTGAAGAAGTAGTGTTTGAAGGCGTGGTAGGCGATTTTGATCTTGGTCTGTCACCGGGGAATCTTTCGCCAAAACTCAAACGCTATACCATCAACGGGGCGGTTATAGATGCAGGGAACGACACAATAGCCACAGCGGCTACCATAGAACAGTTTCGGATCAATCCGCGCTTGCGCGCCGAGTTGGATTCATTGGCACAGTGGCAGATGCGCGTTCTGACAGCAACCACCGACAATGACTGGCTTAGAAGCTGCTGTTACAGCGATGCTAAGATCATATATCCTATATTATCCGAGCTTGGCAGTCCGGAGGCCGAGCCGTTAAAGGCTGCCATGGAGTATGCCTGGAATCACTACGATGACGTCAAGACAAAGATTGAAATACTGAAAGGCTCTCCGGCATACGCCTTGGATTCGCTACGGAAAGGGCAGTTTGTATACGTACAGCCGAATGATTCCCTACTTACAGCCACGCGCAATAAGTTTAATCTTGACAGTATAGCCGGCAACGGTGATGACATAAGCCGAATCAAGAATCTGCTATACTGGGTGCATAACTCCATAAAGCATGACGGCGGCAACGGACTCCCCGACGGCGCAAGGACGCTGACAAACATATATGAGTCATCCCGCAGGGACAGCTGCGGCTACAACTGCCGGGCACTTGCAATAGGGCTATGCGAGGCATTACTTGCCGAAGGGATACCTGCACGATACATCACCTGCCAGTCAAAACAATGGGACACGGATCAAGACTGTCATGTAATATGCGTGGCGTGGAGCGAGTCACTGAACAAATGGATATGGGTAGACCCCACTTTTGCGGCATATGTCACCGATGAGAACGGCCTGTTGCTGCATCCGGGAGAAGTCCGGTACAGGCTACAGAACGATCTGCCCTTAGTGCTGAATGCTGATGCGAACTGGAATAACATTTCGGCGGAAAGCAAGGAGTCATACCTTGATGATTATATGGCCAAGAACCTCTATATAATAGAAGCTAATATACTTAATCAAGCCGAGCCGGAAGGTAAGTCAGATCATATCCAAGGCTATTTTGCCGCACTTGTCCCAATGGGGAGCAACTATGACAATGCCAATATCATCACTACAGATGATGATTGGTTCTGGCAAGCGCCCACAGCATTCTACGAGCGTTCAAAGCCCAAATCGGACATAAAGATCCGTTAAGCCGATGTATTCAGATAGTGCTGCGTGCTGACATGCTGCCATTGTACACCCGCCATTTGTCTATCATAGCCGTCATGTCAGCTGGCACCGGTGCTTCAAAAAACATTTCTTGACGCGTAACCGGGTGTACGAATCCGAGTGTGCGGGCATGAAGGGCCTGCCGAGGGCATACGTCAAAGCAGTTAGCCACAAAATGCCTGTAGCTTGCCGAGCGCTCGCCACGCAATATCTCATTGCCCCCGTAGCGGGCATCGTTGAGCAGCGGATGTCCTATATGCTTCATATGCACGCGTATCTGATGCGTGCGCCCGGTTTCAAGGCGGCACCGCACCACACTTACATATCCCAGATTCTCTATAACCTCATAATGCGTTACAGCGTGCTTGCCCTGCGCAGGATCGGTAAAGACAGCCATCTGAAGCCTGTCCTTGGGATTGCGGCCTATATAGCTTTCTATACGACCGCTTGACGGCTCCGGCACGCCCCACACCACCGCCACGTATTCACGCTTGGTAGTCTTATTGAAAAACTGGCGTCCGAGGTCTGTCTTGGCATCAGGCGTCTTGGCCACAACGAGGAGCCCGGAAGTGTCCTTGTCTATACGGTGCACCAGACCCATACGGGGGTCATCGGCATCATAATCAGGATTGTCCTTGAAGTGCCATGCCAAGGCATTGACCAGCGTACCGGTATAATTCCCATGTCCGGGATGCACCACCATTCCGGCCGGCTTGTTTACCACAAGCACGGTTTCATCCTCATACACTATGTCAAGCGGTATATCCTCAGCCACTATGTCAAGCTCGTAACGCGGGCGGTCCATAACCACGCTCACCACATCAAGAGGCTTAACCTTATAGCTTGATTTCACAGGCTTACCGTTGACCAATATACAGCCGGCATCGGCAGCCTGCTGTATGCGGTTGCGCGATGACTTTTCAAGGCGTGACACTAAGAACTTATCCACACGGAGCAGCTGCTGCCCCTTATCGGCTTCAAATCGGAAATGCTCATACAGTTCGCGCCCGTCTACATCAACGAGCGCATCCGGAGCCGCGTCAAATTCTGTGAATGCTTCAGCGTCCATCATATAAGGTCAAGCGGTTCCATAGCCACGGAGTCAGTGGGCGGTATGGAGTCCATCTCCTCTATATCAGGGAGTCCGGCACCCACTTCTATAACTATCTGTGCATTTAATGGCACCCTTGCCCCGGTAGACAGCCGCACACCACCACGCTTCACCGCTATAACAAGATTCTTGAACTCGGAAGGCACTTCCACTATGCTGATATTCTTCAGCCCAAGCCCTTCCAGAATTGACTTGGCCTGACGCAGTGACGTATCCACCAGATTAGGCAGAGTAACCGTACGGGGCGAAAATGCATTTACGGTAATATATATCAATCGCCCGTTCTTGACCTTCGTGCCTACCTTGGGGTTCTGTTCCACTACGGTGCCCGGACGGAGCTTGTCATTGTACACCGAGTCCGTAAGCTCCACCTCGAATCCGCGTGATTCAAGCGAGTCAAGCGCCTGCTCATACGGCAATCCCTTGACATCGGGCACAGTGGCATAGTGGCCGTGGTCAGTCCACGAATCAAGCCACAGAGTAGACAGCCATACGAGCACCACGCCTACGCAGAGCATAAGGAACAAATTCAACAGTATCTTTAGGGCAAGACGGCCTCGTGAGCCACCGTTATTCTTATCCATATAGGTCCAGTAATATTAGTGAGGCAAGTGCACCACGCCACAAAGTTAGTGAAAATTATGCCACATGACGTTTTTTGCACCGCTTTTTCATATTTTTAAGGTACCTCTACGGTGCGGTACGTCAAAAAATATTATCTTTGCACGTTAAAATCAAACACCCGCTTGATAAATGAAAATTACGAATCTTCTATTCATGCTGCTCGCCACTCTGATGCTCACCGGCTGCGGAGAGTACCAGAAAGTACAGAAAAGCAGTGACAACAACTATAAACTTGACTTTGCGAAACGCGCGTTCGAAAGCAAAAAATACGTTCAGGCTGCCACCGTGCTTGAGGACGTAGTGACACAGTTCAAAGGCACAGAGAAAGCCGAGGACGCCCTGTATCTGCTGGCTCTGAGCCATTATGAGAACAAGAACTACTTCGACGCCTGTAACTACTTCAAGACGTATTACACCCGCTTCCCTAAAGGAAAGTACACCGAACTGGCTCGCTTCTACTGCGGATACGGCAATTACCTTGACTCCCCCGAAGCGCAGCTTGACCAGACAGGTACCATAAAAGCTATAGAAGAGCTGCAAGGATTCCTTGACTTCTTCCCGCGCAGTGACAAGGTGAGCATAGCCCAGAATGCCATATTTGAGCTTCAGGACAAGCTGACACTCAAGCAGCTCCAGAACGCACAGCTGTATTACAATCTGGGCAACTATCTGGGCAACAATTATGAAAGCGCCGTAATCACCGCCAAGAATGCTATCAAGGACTACCCTTATTCACGCTATAAAGAGGACCTTGAGATGCTTGTGCTGAAAGCACGCTTCCAGGAGGCATCGCAGAGTGTGGATGAAAAGAAAGCTGACCGCTTCCGCACGGTGGTGGATGAATACTATTCCTTTATAAATAACTATCCTGACAGCCCGTACCGCAAAGAGGCCGAAAACATACTCAAGATAGCTGAAAACTATGTAAAGGACTGACCCTACAGAAAACATAACAAGCGATAACATATATCACAAAGTATGGACTACAAGAAGACCAACGCACCCCTCAACACAGTGACCCGTGACATGATAGACCTGTCGCAGGACACCGGCAACGTTTATGAAACCGTATGCATCATAGCCAAGCGTTCAAATCAGATAGCCGGCGAAATGAAGCATGACCTCGAAAAGAAGCTTCAGGAATTTGCATCGCTCAACGACAACCTTGAGGAAATATCAGAGAACCGTGAGCAGATAGAGATATCACGCTACTACGAGAAGCTCCCCAAGCCCACTCTCATAGCCACACAGGAATACGTGGAACATAAAATCCACTTCCGCAATCCCGCCAAGGACAAAAACCTTGACTGATATTTTGTCAATCAGATAAAAATAGCTACTTTTGTGCGCCCATTTGATGGGCAGTCTATTTATACTAATTATTAACTACCAAAAAACTTTTCAAGAATGCATTTGAATTCTGATGAAAAAGTAGAAATCTTTGAGAAGTACGGTAAGGGCAAGACTGATACTGGCTCACCTGAAGCCCAGATAGCATTATTCTCAGTCCGTATAGCTCATTTGACTGAACACCTCAAGTCAAATCACAAAGATTATACCACTGCGCGTGCTCTTAAGGCTTTGGTAGGTAAGCGTCGTCGTCTGCTCGACTATCTTATCCGCAAGGATATCAACCGCTACCGTGCCATCATAGCCCAGAAGGAGCTTGGTATCAGAAAGTAAGCCGCAGGGTCTACTTGAAGATTACAATCTTTACGGAGAAGCCGTATGAACCCGTTGCATTAAGGGTGAATCGGCTTCTCCGCTGTTTTTTGAACCATATGCCATAAAAAAGCATTATCTTTGTTGAAGCAACGAGTGCACATACCTCATGACCACAAAAAAGCCCAACATAGCTGATCGCATAGCCCGCTTGAAAGAGTGGGCATTAGCCAAATGGGACTATCTGTACATGGGCGTATGGCGCGACACACGGCGCAACTGGAAGGTGGATCTGATAAAGACACTGAACCTTTCAGCCCGGTCCTTCATGAGCTCCGACCTACAGACTCAGGCATGTGCCATGACGTACCGGACCCTTCTGGCTATAGTACCGGCATTGGCATTGATATTTGCCATAGCACGCGGCTTCGGATTCCAAAATCTTATAGACAATCAGCTGCATGACCTGCTTCCATCGCAAAGCCACGCATTAGATGCCGCCATGCACTTCGTAGACTCGTATCTGGCTCAGGCCTCGGAAGGAATATTCGTGGGTATAGGCATAGTGTTCCTGCTGTGGACCTTGATATCGCTGTTGGGCAATGTGGAGGACTCCCTAAACAAAATATGGCGCGTACCCAAAGGACGCTCATTATGGCGCAAGGTCACTGACTATCTGGCCATATTTCTGATTCTACCTGTGCTCATGATATGTGCCGGTGGTATTTCCCTGCTCATGTCCACCACACTTAAGACCCTGCTGCCGTTTGACTTCATGGGGCCGGCCATAACATTTGTCATTGACATTTTAGGGCTGGTGCTGACATGGCTGTTCTTTGCCGGTGCCTACATGCTCATACCCAATGCCAAGGTAAAGTTCGTGAATGCATTTCTGGCCGGAGCACTGGTCGGGTCGGCGTTTCAGGTGCTTCAGTGGCTGTTCCTTACCGGCCAGATGTATGTAACCAAGTACAATGCCATATACGGTAGCTTCTCGTTCCTGCCGCTGCTGCTCATATGGCTCCAGCTCGTATGGCTCATAACACTCATAGGCGGGGTGCTATGTTATGCCTCGCAGAATATAGGCCAATTCAATTTTGGCGATGACGTGCGAGCCATATCACTCCGATATCGCAGAGAAGTGGCAATAGCCGTAATGGCCATAATCACCAAACGGTTTGCCCGCCACATGCCTCCGGCTACGGTGAGCCATATATCAAAGGTGTACGGCCTGCCGGTAAGCCTGCTCACCGAACTGGTACGGGAGCTACGCGATGTAGGGCTGATAAACTTCATTGAGGCCCCCGGCGAGCTGCAAGAGCATCCGCTTCAACCGGCCATAGAAGTAAACGAAATAACCATAGGCAAAGTGGTGGATAAGCTACAGAACCGTGGCGAGTCAGATTTCATTCCGAACTTTGAGCGCGATTTTGGCTCCGTTTCGCGCATTTCAAACGAAATAACCGAGGCTATGGTGGATCGTGCCAATTCCATAGCCCTCATATCACTTGACATAGACATCCCTGATGACGGGGAACAAACTGATAATACCAAAACTTTATTACAATGAAAAAGCAAATCGCTACAGAAAAGGCTCCGGCAGCTATCGGACCTTACAGCCAGGCCATTGACACCGGCAGCATAGTGTTCATATCCGGTCAGATACCGGTAAATCCGGCCACAGGTGAGATTCCTGAAGGCATAGAGGCCCAGACAGCCCAGTCAATATCCAACATCAAGGCTATCCTTGCCGAGGCCGGCCTGAGCATGGACAATGTGGTAAAGACCACCGTGTTCCTTGCCGACATGAGCCTGTTCACACCCATGAACGAGGTATATGCACGCGAATTCACATCGCCTTTCCCTGCACGCTCCGCCGTAGCCGTACGCGAGCTGCCTAAGCAGGTGCTTCTGGAGATTGAAACTATTGCTGTGCGCTGATATAAGCCATAAGGTCAGCTACCACAAAGGTACTACCGCCTACAAACACACTATCGCTCTCGCTGGCTTCGGCGAGAGCTTTTTTATATGCCGACACCACGTCCTGACATACCACACCGTACAGCCCCGCTTCGGCAGCCTTTTCAGCAAGAGTTTCGGCACTCAAAGCCCTGTCAACTGATGCACGAGTGAAGTAGACGTGCTTGTCATGAACACGCTCAGATATGAGCTTCAGGATGGCAGACACATCCTTATCGCTTACAAATCCTATAACCATATGCTTGCATCCGGGCAAGGCATCAATCTGCGGAGCCAGATACTGCCATCCGCCGATATTGTGCCCCGTATCACATATCCGTACCGGATTCCGACCGAAACAGGTCCAGCGTCCGACAAGACCGGTAAGAGAAGCCACATCCGCCATACCGCGCCTCACATCGGCATCGGTGAAGTCAAATCCGCAGGCATCCATTACGCCAAGAGCCGTCAGAACGGTAAGCCCATTATATTTCTGGCACTCGCCACACAGCCCGTACTCGACCGTACCCCACAGAGTGGGGGCGAATGTCCACAGTCCCTGCTCATTACGCTCAGGATGAATAGCCGTGTCATCACATGCAAATACTATAGGGGCCCCAGCCTTTCGTGCAGTGTCATTGAACACCTTGCGAACTGCTCCCGAAGCTTCCCCTATCGCCACCGGCACACCCGGCTTGATTATCCCTGCCTTCTCTACGGCTATCTGCTGCAGTGTATCGCCCAACAGTGCCGTATGGTCAAGTGATATGTTGGTTATGACGCACAGATCAGGATGGATTATATTGGTAGTGTCAAGGCGCCCTCCGAGCCCGGTTTCTATCACCGCCACGTCCACTCCGCTACGGCGAAAATACTCAAAGGCCATTATAGTGGTGAGCTCAAAAAACGATGGCGAACTGTCAAGCCGCATATTCCTGTACCGGCGTGTGAAGTCCACCACGTCGGCCTCAGGTATCATATCACCATTCACCCTTATACGCTCTCTGAAATCAATGAGGTGCGGAGAGGTATATAACCCCACCTTGTAACCGGCGCTCTGAAGCACGGCTGCTATGGTGTGTGATGTAGAGCCCTTACCGTTAGTCCCAGCCACGTGGATGCAACGCAGCCCGTCATGCGGATTGCCAAAGGCGGCAGCAAGTTCACGCGCTGTATCAAGACCGGGCTTGTAAGCGGATGCTCCTGTGCGCTGAAACATGGGCAACTGCGTAAACAAAAACTCCGTGGCCTCCGTATATTCGCTACTTTTCATAACAGTTCTATCAAATATCCCGCTATACCGGCCATAATTATCACCTTTATAGGATGCAGCTTAACAAAGTAGACCAATACAAACGATACTACGCATATGGCTATCGATATGGCAATATCCGAAGCCTCCGAACCGAAATTGGCTTCGTTCATAAGTAACAGAGCCGCCGAAGCTATAAGCCCCACTACCACCGGGCGCAATCCGGAAAATATGCCTTTGACCACAGCGCTATCCTTGTGCCGTGATATCAGATGACTGGCATACAGCGTGAGCATAAATGACGGCACCACCACCACCAGAGTACACAGTATGGATCCGAGTATTCCGTAAAATGGAGAAGCAAATGCAGCCGAAGCCTGCGCCGGAGCCACATAGCCTATGTATGTGGCAGAGTTTATGCCTATTGGCCCCGGGGTCATCTGCGATATGGCCACTATGTCAGTAAACATCTGTTCGGATATCCATCCGGGCGTCACTATGGCGTTCTCTATAAGAGCCAGCATGGCATATCCACCTCCGAACCCGAAAAGCCCTATCTTGAGATACGCCCATATAAGCTTAAGATATATCATATGTCATCACCTCCTTCCTTTCGCGGTGCCGTAGCGCTACGGGTGCGCTTTAGGCTGCGGGTAAACAGTATGTAACCTCCTGCCGCTCCAAGTATGATATAAAGTATGGGGTTAGATACCACCGGAAGCTTGGACCATATAAGCAGTGCTACAGCCACGGGTATAATAACAGTGCGCCACCCTATACCGGCCGAGCGGGCCGATGTTATGACCGGAGCCACTATCAAGGCTACGACAGCCGGTCGGATTCCACGGAATATGGCCGAGAGCGTGGCATTATTCTTTATCAAGTCAGGCGTCAAGAATATGGCTATGCAGAGTATCATCATAAATGAAGGCAGGATGGTACCCAAAGCCGCCACGATGCTGCCTCGCAGACCACGCATGCGGTCGCCCACAGCCACCGATATATTTACAGCCAATATACCGGGGAGCGACTGTGACACAGCCAACAAGTCAAGGAATTCCTCGCGCTCAAGCCAGTGATGACGGTCTACAATCTCCCGTTCTATAATGGATATCATGGCCCATCCACCCCCAAACGTGAACGCTCCTATCTTGAAGAACGTAACGAAAAGCTGAACAAGTACACTATTCATAACGCCGACAAAATTACATAATTTCCACCACACTCCCATGCCTCCATAGCGGCGCATATGGCCACAGGACAAAAAAATTGTGTACCTTTGCATCCGGTACAGGCATGGCAGTGAACACTTTCACCTTCCCAATCCTTTTATTACTAACAAATAACCAATAACATGAAATTCAGGTATACACTCTTAGGCACCGTGGCCATATGCTCACTGGCGGCCTGCAATTCATCAAAAGTTCCCGTAACCGCTGCCGGACAAGTAAAGACTGAAACCCTCGGCCAGACTGAGGGCGTGATATCCCACGTGCTGTACGGAGAGTGGACAGCCGCTCACGTAGGCACTCAGGCTGTAGAGGGAGAAAACCGTCCGTACTTGATATTTGACAAGTCAGGCGCAAATCCATTTGTGGTAAACTGCTATGCCAATGACGGATGTAACACACTAAACGGTACATTTGCCGTAACCCCCGGAGGAAGCTTCAAAGCATCAAGCGACATGGCCTCAACCATGCGCATGTGTCCCGACGCGCCATATGAACTCGGCTTCGGAATGGCTCTGCGCAATGTGCGCAACTACAAGATAGAGCAAGTGGGGCGCGACTACCTGCTGTACTTCATAGGCGAGGACGGCAATACCCTGATGACACTGCGCAAAAGCGACATATCCTTCATTAACGGAGCTTGGAAGGTGATGCGCATAGGCAGTCAGGAACTTAAGGCTGACAACGAAACCGAGATGGTGATAGACATACCCGAGCTGAAAGTGCACGGCAACGCCGGATGCAATGTACTCAACGGTACTCTTTACATAGACCCTGACAAGCAGAACTCACTTCAGTTCCGTGACCTTGTCACCTCACGCATGACATGCCCCGACATAGCCACTGAACAGGCATTTCTCGTAGCCCTTGAAAAGGTGGAAACCGTAGCACCGGGCAGCGACAGCGAAACTGCATATCTAAAGGATGCTTCGGGCAATACCCTCATTACGCTCCAACGCCTCAACTTGGTACAAGAATAGAATCATATCATTCGGGGTTCCTGTTATTAGGCAACTAATGTCAGGAGCCCTAATTTTTCCCCAAACCATAATCGGCCGCCATATAAATAGCCCGGACCTACCTTCTACTGAAGTAAGTCCGGGCGTATGATTATATAGGTGTGTGCTATGTTCAGCTTGCCTTGTCAGGCTCGGGAGCTATGAGCTTATAGCCCTTGCCGTGAATATTGATGATTTCAATACTCGGATCCTCACGCAGATGCTTGCGGAGTTTGGTGATGTACACGTCCATGCTTCGGGCATTGAAGTAATTGTCATCGATCCATATGGTCTTGAGGGCGAAGTTACGCTCCAGTATTTCATTGACATGTGCGCACAGCAGACTCAGCAGCTCGCTTTCCTTAGTGGTAAGCTTGGTCACCTTATCATCGACCATGAGCACCTGTTTCTGGGTGTCAAAAGTAAACTTGCCTATCTTGTACATGGTTATTTCCTTGCCTTTCTTGCCCTTGACACGGCGGAGAATGGCCTCGATACGGAACACAAGTTCCTCCATAGAGAATGGCTTGGTGATATAGTCGTCAGCCCCTATCTTGAAGCCTTCAAGTATATCTTCCTTAATGGACTTGGCAGTGAGGAAAATGATAGGCACCTCAGAATTGACCGTGCGGATTTCCTGAGCCAGGGCGAACCCGTCCTTCTTAGGCATCATCACGTCAAGCACGCACAGGTCATATTTCCCTTTGAGGAAAGCCTTGTAGCCACTTTCGCCATCGGCGAAGAGATCGGCATTGAAGCCCTTAGCCTGCAGATACTCACGCAGGAGCATCCCCAGATTCTCATCATCCTCGCACAGTAGGATACGCAAACGTTCTTCCATAATAGCTAATTTTTAGTTAGTGGTAATATAATTTTGAATTTCGTTCCTGATTTAAGTTCGCTCTCTACGCTTATCACGCCACCGAGCTCGCCCACCATCTTGTGCACATAGGCCAGCCCGAGCCCAAAGCCCTTAACGTCATGACGGTTGCCGGTAGATACGCGGTAGAACTTGTCAAATATCTTTTTCAGATCCTCCTTCCGGATACCTATGCCATTGTCGGCTACGGTTATCTCCAATCGGTGGTCAGATATGTCGCGCGTGGCCACCTGAAGGTGCAGCGGCACATCATCACGGCGATACTTCACGGCGTTGTCAAGCAGATTGAATATCACGTTTGTAAAGTGCATCTCATCCACATTTATATTGGACTGCTCCGCATCAAGAGCTGCCGATATTGAGCCACCGTACTTCTCCACCTTGATCTTGAAAGTATGTACTATATTGGCTATAAGCGTATTTGCATCTACATCCTGCAGCCGGAGAGTGGCCTTCTGACGTTCAAACATGGACATCTGAAGCACCTTCTCCACCTGAAAGCGCAGACGCTTCGTTTCATCATTGATCACCTCCGATATATGTTCAAGCATTTTCGGCGACTTCCGCACCGAATTGTCATTGAGCATCTGTGCCGCAAGCGATATAGTGGAAATAGGTGTCTTGAACTCATGTGTCATATTGTTAATGAAGTCATTCTTCATCTCAGTGAGCTTCTTCTGACGGAATGCCACTATAATGGTGTATAGAAATACTATGAGCAGTATCAAGGTGAATACAAACGATGGTATCATGAACTTGATGGAATGAAATATATAGTCCTTCTTGTCAGGGAAGTATACCTTTATATAATTCATCCGGTTCTTGGAATCATTCGGGAACAGGGTCTGTACGAACATATTGTTGTCGCCCACATCAGCCGGATTGTATCCTGCCGACTTGTACACCACCGATCCCATACGGTTAACTACGGCGAACTCAAACGGCAGCCGCAGACCATTGTTAGAGAATTCATTATACAACAGTGCAGCCACAGTAGCCGAATCGGCACGCTGTTCTATCGGCCTATTACTTGACTGGCTTATAATGTTGAGTATAACCTCGTTGAGCAGACTGCGCTGATACATGTACTGGTTGCGCAACGTTTCACGCAGCGTCTTGTAGCGCTCGGATGCGTCAATGCCTTTGAGCTGCGGCTCAAAAGCGTTGACATTGCCTTTTATGGTCAGGTCGCCCTCTATGCCTTCATTGGTAGTGAATGAATACTTCACCCCTGCACGGTTAACACCCCCGGTAGAATACTGCGGAAGAACTGATGACTCTATCTGAGCTACATCCTCCTCCAGAAAGTGCTTGGTCTCCTCCTGCTCAAGCTCAGTGCTTACGGCATAAAGGCTGCGCTTTACGCCCTCGGCAAACTGGTCATCGCGCATACGCACCATATTGCGCATGTACATAATCTGTACATACAGCAGGCCGGCAAACGTAAGTGCCATTATAACAGTCAAGAACCAGATAATAGACTTTTTCATTTCTCAGTTTTGTGCATTGAGCGCTTGAGGGTGAAAGACCATAGGGATTTTCAGCAAATTAATCTTTATTATGTTAACACTTAAATAAGCTAATTGTTGTGAAATATCACCAAACTGTCCTTAAAAGAGGAGCACACTCAGCCTCATTTAACACTTTGTGCCAAATTTAACAAACAAATGTGAACCCACAAAATATTTAATCAAATTTCACTTTCACTCCCCGCCTTCATCGCCCTGAGCGGCCATACTTTCCTTTGAAGGCAGAAAATGATGCAGGCATATGAATCCAAGCAATCCGGCCAATACCGAACCTACCACAATGCCAAGCTTGGACTGGTTAAGCAGCTCTACGCCGTGAGCGCCCATAGAGGCAAATGACAGATTGGCTATGAACAATGACACTGTGAACCCTATACCGCCAAGCACGGCTATTGACGCCATCATCTTCCAGTTAGCCCCCACAGGCATGGGAGCAAGCCTCAGCTTTACCGTGAGCCACGAGAATCCGAGTATGCCAAGGAATTTGCCCAGTACCAGACCGCATATAATAGCCAGGCTTATGCCGTGAACGACCGATGTGGGGTCAAGATCCATAAGGTAGATACCGGCATTGGCAAAGGCAAACAAAGGTACAATAAAGTTATTGACTATAGCATGAAGCGAGTCCTCAAGCTCCTGAAGCGGCGAAATCACCTTGTCCGATGCCGACTCCACTTCCTTAAGCCAGTTCATCTGCTCCTTGTCAAGGATAGTGCGCCGCGTGAGCTTGTCATCATCCTCACTGTTGAAATGAGATATGGCACTACGTATAGCTTTTACGTATTTCTTGGGGGCGAAAACGGGTGTAGCAGGTATGCAGAACGCTACAAGTACTCCGGCTATAGTGGGGTGTACTCCCGAGTTGAGGAACAAGAACCACACCACTCCGCCTATGGTAAGATAGAAAATCTTACTCTGTATCTTCATCACCGATCCTAACAGGAGCACTCCAAGAAGCACCATAGCATAAAGGAGCAGCATCAGCTCTATATGGGAGGAATAGAACACCGCTATGACTATAATACCACCAATATCATCTACTACAGCAAGGGTGGTAAGGAATATTTTCAGCGAAGCCGGCACACGCGAGCCGAGCATGGCCAGCACGCCGAGCGAGAAGGCTATATCAGTGGCCATGGGTATGGCTGCGCCACCCACATAATCAGTACCTGCACTGAGCGCAAAAAATATGGCCACAGGAAGTATCATACCACCCACGGCACCCATTATGGGCAGCAGAGCCTTCTTGAACGAAGCGAGCTCCCCTACCAGAATCTCACGCTTTATCTCCAGCCCTATAGTGAAGAAGAATATGGCCATGAGGGCATCGTTGATGAACTGCAGCATGGTCATAGGATGGCCTCCGTGGCTGAACAGGTTGAAGCCACCTATCTGAAGAAAGACCTCTTGATCCCAAAACTCAAAATAATACTTGTTTATAGCCGGTATATTGGCCACTATAAGAGCCAGCAGTGTGGCCATTATGAGAATGTTGCCGCCATTAGCGTGGCGTCTGAGCGCCTGCCGGCCGGCATAGAATGGATGTTCGTATTGTGACATTTCGGTTATGATTAAAAATGGAAGGCGAAAATGTTAACTTTTTAACAATTTCGCCCTATGATTGGTTCTTATTTTTCAGTCAAGCTTAAGCACTGCCAAGAAAGCCTTTTGAGGCACCTCTACAGAACCTATCTGCTTCATGCGCTTCTTGCCTTTCTTCTGCTTTTCAAGCAGCTTGCGTTTACGCGATATGTCGCCGCCATAGCACTTGGCAGTCACATCCTTACGCACTGCCTTAATAGTTTCACGAGCCACAATCTTGGCTCCTATGGCCGCCTGTATAGCTATGTCAAACTGCTGTCGGGGTATAAGCTCCTTTAGCTTCTCACACATACGGCGTCCGAAGGTTACCGCATTGTCCACATGTGTAAGGGTGCTCAGTGCATCTACACTCTCGCCATTGAGCAGTATGTCTAATTTTATGAGTTTTGACTCACGGAAGTCATGCAGATGATAGTCAAATGAAGCGTAACCCTTGGATATGCTCTTGAGCTTATCGTAGAAGTCTATCACTATTTCGCCTAAGGGCATATCGAATATCAGCTCCATACGGTTGCCTGATATGTACTCCTGTTTCACTAACTCACCGCGCTTGCCTAAGCACAGCGTCATTATCGGGCCAATGAAATCCGAGCGTGTTATTATAGAGGCCCGGATATAAGGCTCCTCTATATGCTCTATAAGGGTAGGATCCGGAAGCCCTGACGGATTGTGCACTTCAGTCATATTGCCACGCTTGTCATACACACGGTACGATACGTTAGGCACTGTGGTTATGACGTCCATGTCAAACTCACGCCCCAGACGCTCCTGTATTATTTCCATATGCAGCAGTCCAAGGAAGCCGCACCGGAATCCGAAGCCGAGAGCAGCCGATGATTCAGGCTGGAATGTAAGCGAGGCATCGTTGAGCTGAAGCTTTTCAAGCGATGCCCGCAAATTTTCAAAATCCTCGGTTTCTATGGGATAGACACCGGCAAACACCATGGGCTTCACCTCCTCAAATCCGTCAATAGCTTCAGTGCAAGGGCGTTCCACATGGGTTATAGTATCACCTACACGCACTTCGCGCGAAGTTTTGATGCCGGATATGATGTATCCCACATTGCCTGCCGAAAGCTCTTCGCGTGGCGATGGGGTAAGTTTCAGCACACCTATCTCATCGGCATGATATTCCTTACCGGTGGACACAAACTTTACAAAATCATTCTTGCGTATGGTGCCGTTGACTATCTTGAAGTAGGCTATTATACCTCTGAACGGATTGAATACGGAATCAAATATTAAGGCTTGCAGCGGTGCAGATGGGTCGCCCTCCGGAGCGGGAATGCGCTCTATTATGGCACGCAGTATCTCGGGGACACCAACGCCCGTCTTACCGCTGGCGCGTATTATCTCATCACGGCTGCATCCGAGCAAATCCATTATCTGATCCTCCACTTCATCAGGATTGGCGCTCTCAAGGTCCACCTTGTTCACCACGGGTATGATCTCCAGATTGTTGTCTATAGCCATGTAGAGGTTGGATATGGTCTGAGCCTGTATGCCCTGCGAGGCATCCACTATAAGCAGCGCACCCTCACAGGCAGCTATGGAACGTGACACCTCGTAGCTGAAGTCCACATGTCCCGGAGTGTCTATGAGGTTAAGCACATAGTGTGTGCCGTCAAGGTCATAGTCCATCTGTATGGCGTGGCTCTTTATGGTGATTCCGCGTTCGCGCTCCAAGTCCATATCATCGAGCACTTGTGCTTGCAGATCCTTGCCGCCCACAGTATCAGTATACTCTAAAAGGCGGTCGGCAAGGGTGCTCTTGCCATGGTCTATGTGTGCTATTATGCAGAAGTTCCTTATATTCTTCATATCAGCGATATATTTTCACGCTACAAATTTACGGAATTTTTTTCATATATAACAGGCGGGGCGCCCGGTGAAGGCGCCCCGCTATTCTTATGCCACGGCTCTTTCATTTAAAAATTGTTGGATTTTTCAAACTCGCTGGCATACAC
>JAMPBB010000002.1:233447-266211 GCA_023666885.1 Muribaculaceae bacterium
GTATGCCAGCGAGTTTGAAAAATCCAACAATTTTTAAATGAAAGAGCCGTGTGTCCATGGAGTAAAAATACGAATTTTTTACTTGATTTTTACTGACAATTCAGTACTTTTGCATCATAATATCAACAACTGATACTAAAAGCCCCGGAGTAGCGACCCGTGACTTACGGTAAGGAAGCCGTAGTCCGTGTTCTTACTTCGGGACTTTTGGATTATACTGATCAAGTTGGCTCATGACTATGACTGACCATAAACTAACCAAGGAACAGCTTGACCGCTATCGCGGCCATATATCGCTATGCGAAATTGACTTGCCCGGGCAGACGGCCATATGCCGGGGCCGGGTCCTGATAGTGGGTGTGGGCGGATTAGGCAGCCCTGTGGCCCTGTATCTGGCCGCTGCCGGAGTGGGCCATATTGGGCTGGTGGATGCCGACAAGGTATCGCTCAGCAATCTGCAACGCCAGATAATACATGGCACCCCTGACGTTGGTACGCCCAAGATACAATCGGCCTACAGCGCCATGCGCAGAATAAACCCCGGCATATCGGTGACGGCCCATGAATGTTTCCTAACACAGCAGAATGCTCACGATATATTTGCCGGCTATGATCTGATAATGGACTGTACGGACAACTTTGATACACGTCTGCTTATCAACGACACCTGTGTGCAGATGGGCAAGCCATTCATATTCGGCAGTGTGTCACGCTTCAAGGGATTGGTATTCACCCACATGCCCGGCACGAGCGACTTCCGCACGATATTCGGCAACGAAATGTCGGACAACGATGAGCCGTGTGTCATAACCGGCATACTCAATTCCGTGGTGGGGGTAATAGGGTCCCTCCAGGCCACCGAGGCCATAAAATACCTGACCCATACGGGCGATCTGCTCACTGACCACCTGCTCGTATTCGATGCCATAACCATGCAGTTTGACATACTGAAAGTATCATAACCGTATGCCACATACATATCTATGTCATATAGTAAATCTATCAACCGCACGGGCCATAATTCTGACAGGGCTTGGACTGCTGTCAGGGCTGTCGCACCAAGCTTCCGAGCCCACTGATACCACTACTGACAACCGTGAGCTTCACGAAGTGGTGGTACACGCCCGGAGAGGCCGCGTCAAGATGGCGGGGGTGCAGAACGGTGATATAATCACAGCTTCAGAGCTCAAGCGGGCAGCGTGCTGCAATCTGGGCGAGAGCTTTACTACAAACCCGTCAGTTGACGTAAACTATTCCGATGCTGCTACAGGAGCCCGCCAGATACGCCTTCTGGGGCTCTCAGGAGCATATGTGCAGATGCTTACCGAGAATATACCAAACTTCCGAGGGGCTGCCGCGCTCTATGGACTGGGCTATGTACCGGGGCCGTGGATGCAGTCCATACAGGTGTCAAAAGGTGCATCGTCAGTAAAAAACGGTTTTGAATCCATTACCGGACAGATAAATGTGGAAATGAAGAAGCCGCAGACTGACCCGTCAGTGTCCGTAAACATGTACTATGACATGATGAACAAGCTCGAGGCAAACATTGACGGAAATATACATCTTGACAAGAACTGGAGCGCCGGACTGCTGACACATATTGAAAACGGGTTTTCAAGCCATGACGGCAATGATGATGGGTTTGTGGACATGCCGCGTATACGGCAAGTTTCGGCAATGCCTCGCATAGCTTATCTGGGGAATGCCTATGTATTTCAAGCCGCAGCAAAATTCATAGACGAAAGGCGCCTGAGCGGTCAGGGTGAGCATCATACGCATTATGACACGGAGCATCTGTACAAGATAAGGATTGACACCCGGCGCTGGGAAGCATTTACAAAAAACGCCCTGATGTTTGACCGCGACAATGACGGCAACATAGCGCTCATACTGTCAGGCTCGCTACATGATCAGGACGCCACCTACGGCATAAAGGCGTGCAACATTTATCAGAAAGAGGGATACGGCTCGCTCATGTTTGAGCGAAAGTGGGATGACATACATGCCCTCAGCACAGGACTTTCCATGAATTATGACCATTACCGTTACAACTACAGGCTCACGGGTGATGCCTCAATGCCATTACGGCGGAGCAGTGAACATGAGTTTGTCAACGGAGTGTATGCTCAGTACACACTTAACCTCGGCGAGAGGCTGTCAGCCATGGCCGGGCTAAGATATGACCACAGCAGCCGATACGGGTCAATGCTTACGCCACGTATGCATGTGCGCTACAATCCGGCGGAAGGACTGTCACTCCATGCATCGGCCGGACGCGGCTACCGGTCGCCTCATCCGCTGGCCGACTTCGGCTATCTGCTTGCCTCATCAAGGCAAATCATAATAAGCGACAATCTCAAGCAGGAATCGGCATGGAACTTCGGCACTGGCGGTTCATGGGAGTTCTATCCCGCCGGGAAAAAATTAGGCATATCGGCCGAGTATTACTACACAACTTTTACAAACCAACTGATGCTTAATCAGGACCGTGATCCGCATGCTGATTACATATACTCATCCGACAGCAGGTCATACTCGCACTCGCTACAGGTGGAACTGACATTCGAACCTATCCGCGAGCTGACCCTGGGGGCTGCGTGGCGGTTAAATGACGTCAAGGCTCACTATACCTCGGCAGGATTGAGCCAAAAACCTCTGACATCGCGCAACAAAGGGCTGCTTACCGCCGGGTATGCCCCTATGATGGGGCTATGGTCATTTGACATGTCGCTGGCCATAAACGGTTCGGGTCGTATGCCCACGCCTTATGAGTTGCCCAACGGGGCTATGTCATGGGCTCCGACGTTCAGAACCTACGTACAGCTCAACGCCCAGATAACACGCAATTTCCGGCATTGGGCCGTGTACATAGGCGGAGAAAACCTTACCAACTACCGCCAGCCCAATCCTATAATAGGAGCCTCCAACCCATGGGGCAATACATTTGACGCCACCATGGTATACGGTCCCTTACAGGGTGCCATGGTGTATGTGGGATTCCGATATAACTTCACTAAATATATATAAATGAAAAAATCACTTTACTTTCTGTCACTGCTCATCATGATGATATGCGTGGCAATGCCAGTATCCGCAAAGGATGGCAAGAATAGCGAGACTGCCGTGTTTACCCTCACACCGGGAATGTCATGCCAGAACTGCGAGAACAAAATCAAGACTAACCTGCGCTTTGAAAAGGGAGTAAGCGACATACAGACAAGCCTTAAGAACCAGACTGTAACCGTAACCTTCAACCCCAAGAAAACCGATGTGCAGAAACTGACGGCTGCGTTCAAGAAAATAGGATATGAAGCCACCACCGGCACACCGACACAGAAGAAATGTGACGCAAAGGGCAACTGCTGCGGCGGTGACTCGCATAAAGGATGCCCCGAAAAGGACAATAAATAACACACTCCTACACTATGGACACAAAAAAACTTCACTTCGAAACTCTCCAGCTACATGTAGGCCAGGAACAGGCCGATCCTACTACCGATGCCCGTGCCGTACCCATATACCAGACCACATCATACGTATTCCGCAACTCTGCACATGCCGCCGCTCGCTTTGATCTGACGGATGCGGGCAACATATACGGGCGCCTCACCAACCCAACCCAGGATGTATTTGAACGCCGTATGACGGCCTTGGAAGGCGGCACGGCAGCCCTTGCCGTAGCTTCAGGCGCAGCAGCAGTGACCTACGCCATAATGAATATAGCACGCAGCGGCGACCACATTGTGGCCGCCAACAACATATATGGCGGCTCATACAATCTGCTTGACCATACGCTCACTGACTATGGCGTGACCACAACATTCGTAGACCCGGCTGATACGGCCAACTTCGCCGTTGCCATACGCCCCGAAACCAAAGCCATATTCATAGAAACATTAGGCAATCCCAATTCAAACGTAACTGACATACGTGCCATAGCCGACATGGCACATGCCCACGGGCTACCCTTGATCATAGACAATACGTTTGCCACACCGTTCTTGGTACGCCCCATTGAACACGGGGCGGACGTAGTGGTGCACTCGGCCACAAAATTCATAGGCGGTCATGGGACATCGCTCGGCGGCATAATAGTGGACGCCGGACGCTTCCCTTGGAAAGAACATGCTGAACGCTTCCCCACACTGGCCATGCCCGATCCGTCATATCACGGCACAGTGTTTGCCGATGCCGCGCCTGACGCCCCGTTCGCCACGCGCATCCGTGCCGTGCTGCTGCGCGACACAGGTGCATGCATCAGCCCGGTCAATGCATTCATTCTGCTACAGGGCGTGGAGACGCTGTCACTCCGCGTAGAGCGCCATGTGGCCAATGCCGTAACCATAGCCGCTTACCTTGACTCACATCCCAAGGTAAAGAAAGTAAATCACCCCTCGCTGCCCGGACATCCTGATACCGAGCTTTATGCCAAGTATTTCCCTAACGGTGGCGGCTCCATCTTCACCATAGAGCTCGAGGGCGGCCAGGAGGCGGCATACCGCTTCATTGACTCATTGCAGATATTCTCCCTGTTGGCCAATGTGGCCGACGTGAAGTCGCTCGTAATACATCCGGCCACTACCACACACTCGCAGCTTACTGATGAGCAGAAAGCCGAGCAGGGCATATATCCCGGTACGGTGCGACTGTCAATAGGTACCGAACATGTCGAAGACCTGATAGCCGACCTGAGCCAAGCGCTCGACAAAGCCTGATTGCCTACGGACAATTAATCAATAAATACGGGTCGTGACGTTTTTCAGCGTCATGACCCGTACTTATTTCTCATCTATGCCCGGAATCAACGCTCAGAGTCACTCCTCTTATGGAGATTCCTTTCCATATATGCCTTCGGGGAACATCCTACGGACTCTTTAAAGTATCGCCCGAAGAAAGACTGGCTTGTAAACTTCAGGTTATCACTTACCTGCTGAACGGTATAATGGCCGCTGTCAAGCATGGCCTTGGCATGAAGAATTACAAAATCCTTTATCCAGTCCTTGGCAAACCTGCCTGAATATTTGAATATCAGCCGGGAGAAATACTTTGGAGTTATACAAAGCTTGTCAGCGAAATATGCAATATCGCGTATTGTGCCTTCGCTCCTGTGAAGCTCCTGCATGAAAGAATCATATATCTGCTTGTTACGGTCTTGAAGACTCTCTTGGTAATCTGTAACATGGGGCTTCATTATGTTGCAGAGGTTAATATACATAGCCTCAAGATAGCAATACAGTATTTCACGTTTGAAACTGTAAGCCGCATCTTCTATCTTAGCCCTCATAAGATAATAGAGCGTACAGAACTCATTTGCGTCCCTATCGCTGAGATGTATTATAGGATAGTGCATCAAGTACCATCTTGGTATTGTGGAAATGTTGCCCGACGGTTCTTTGATCAATCGGGGATTGTCTATCCCTATAAGAATCAAATTGCAATCATCCGAACGGCCCATATATTCACATATCGCCCCGGGATAAATAGCCATAAGTTCATTCTTATGAAGCTCATACTCTTTCATATCATGCCTGATTCTTATATAACCTTGCCTACAGAAGAGATTTATAGACATGGAGGCTTTGAACACGACTTCCTTGATGTTGGCTGTATCCACCAGGCTCATCTCGTTATGTCCGTCATCCATATCGGCAAGTATTATCTCATCATCAAACATTATGGTGCGTCCACTTTTAGGGATAACGTCCAAGCCGAGTGTCTTAAATACCGTTTTCATACCGGAGATATTATTGCATTCTCTTTTTCATATGCAAAGTTAAGGCGGTTTTCCTGCGCGAATGTACTATTCTGACTTCATGTGCCTCAAATTTCATCCAATAGTACAACATTGTGTCCTGACAGGTGCTGAATCAAACACTTAATTCACGAACTTTGCATTGGATTTTAAGAAAACATCAAAACCAATGAAAAATAAATTGAAAAAGGCTATAAACCTATTGCCGATATGCATATTGACTCTTTCAGCAGTGTCTTGCGGACAGGATACTTCCGTGAAGCATCCAAGGAGTGTAAGGCTCACTGCCCCACAATCTCGCCAAGGAGGCATAGCCAAAACTTATCCTGCGCTGATTAAGGAATCAAATGAAACAAGCCTTGGATTCAAAACGGCCGGGGAGATTTCGCATGTCTATGTCAAAGAGGGCGATTACGTAAAGAATGGCCAGCTGCTTGCCTCACTTGATGGCGCCGACTATAAGTTGGCGGTCAATGCCATGCAGGCACAGTATGACCAAATGAAGGATGAGTTCGCCCGCATGACCAAGCTATATCAGAACAAAGGCATGTCAGCAAATGAGTATGAAAAGGCCAAGGCCGGTCTGCAACAGTTAGAGAATCAGCTTCAGGCCAACAAAAACAAACTTTCATACACACAACTTTACTCACCTACCAACGGATATATACAGGCTGTCAATTATTCAAAGGCGGAGATGGTTGACGCCGGGACGCCTGTATTTGTTATTCTTGACGATAGCGGTATGAAAGTTGAGTTTGACGTACCGGTATATGAATCTAAAAACATAAAGTCAGGGGGCTCCTTTGCCATGTCCATGGCCGGCGGAGATTTCACAATTCCGCTCAGGTTCATCAGCATGACACCCAAGGCCGACGGGAATCAGCTATATACCGTGAAACTTGAATTTGAAGGCAGCCCGTCAAAGGATATAACCCCCGGGATGAACACCACTGTAAAAATCAGCCTCCCAACAGGTGAAATGACCACAGAGGGATATAATGTGCCTCTCCGTGCCGTGGTAAACAAGGACGGCAAGGCAGGTGTATGGGTGCTGAATCAGGATACCACCGTCACCCTCCGGGATGTCACATTTTCAGGAGTGGACAAGAACGGTATGGCAATAATTGCTTCAGGGCTGAACGGGAGTGAGCAGATTATAGATGCCGGAGTAAATTCTCTACATGAAGGGGAAAAGGTCAAGGTGATAGAGCCTTCAAGTGAAACCAATGTGGGAGGGCTGATGTAATGAGGATAACCGAATTTTTTGTCAAGCGGCCGGTTCTGTTTTGGTCGCTGATGGCTATCATAATGATAGCCGGAGTGTTGTCATTCATTCAGATGCCCAAGCTTGAGGATCCGGCTGTATCGATAAAACAGGCTATGGTAGTTGTGCCATATCCCGGGGCTTCGGCTCATGAGGTAGAGCTGAAAGTGGCTCAAGTGGTGGAGGATGAACTGCGTGCATTGCCCGGGGTGAAGAAGATAAAGACCGAATGCCAGAACGGGGCAGGAATGTTTACCGTTGAATTCAAGATGACGGTTCAGAACAAGGATCTCGAGCAGCATTTCGACCTCTTGCGGCGTAAGGTGAATGACCTTGCCGTAAAACTCCCGCAGGACTGCTACTCCCCCATGGTGATTGATGACATGATGGACGTATACGGTATTGTCTATGCGCTCAGTTCCGATGGCTATACATATCCGGAGATGGATAAATACGCTCAGTTTATCCGCCGGGAGCTGCTTGGTGTAAACGGGGTGAAACGCATAAACATATACGGCAACCGTGATGAGGTTATAAACATAACCATCTCCACCGAGCGTCTTGCCAAGAACGGCATAATCCCTACGCAGATAATGTCAGCCCTGCAGGCTGCGGGAAAAACCGTCAACGCCGGCAAGTACAGCGCCGGAGCCGACCGCTACTCGGTATATGTCAATGACGCCATAAAGGATGAGAACGACATTCGCGAGCTTCTTATTCAGACCATGGACGGAAAGAAGATGCGCCTCGGCGACATAGCCACAGTGGAACGCACGTATGCCGAACCGCAGACCAACGGATTTTTCATAAACGGCAAACCGGCACTGGCTATAAGCGTGGCAATGGAAACTGACGCCATAGTCCCCGATGTGGGAAAGGCTGTTGATGAGAAACTAGCCGAGATAATGCCTTCGATACCGGCCGGCCTGGAAACGGAAAAACTGTTTTTCCAGCCGGAAAAGGTGAGCAGCGCCATATCATCATTTATGGTCAATCTGCTTGAATCAGTATTGATTGTAATCCTTGTGCTGATATTCACCATGGGATTCCGCAGCGGACTGATCATAGGCTTTGGGCTTGTGCTGACGGTGGCAATATCGTTCCCCATACTGCTTGTATGCGGCACCACGCTTCAGCGGATATCGCTGGGGGCGTTCATTGTGGCTATGGGTATGCTTGTGGATAACGCCGTAGTCATAATGGACGGTATCCTCGTGGATAAGAAACGAGGGCTTAGAGAAGAAGAGTATCTGTATAGGATAGGGAAGAACACCGCGTTACCTCTTTTGGGCGCTACAGTGATAGCCGCTTCTACATTCCTCTGTGTGTATCTTTCGCCGGATACGGCAGGCGAATATGCAGGCGACCTGTTTCTTGTGTTATGCGTGAGCCTCTTGGCAAGCTGGTTTCTTGCCCTGGTACAAGTGCCGGTCTGTGCCAAGGAATGGCTTCCAAAGAAAGAGAAGCATAACGAGACAGGGACAGAGAAGGCTGCCGACTCCGTGGCTCACCGTTTTGTACGCCGTACTATTGAAAAGCTGATAGCGCACCGCTGGGCAACAATGACGGTAGCGGTAGCTCTGCTTGCCGCGTCAGCATTTGGCATGACAAAGGTAAAGAATCTCTTTTTCCCTGACTTTGACTATAATCAGTTTGTGGTGGTTCTTCCCGGCCTCTACCAATCCGGATGTAGTGCGCAATGAGCTAATAGCCATGAGCGACTCGCTTTCCACGAGAGAAGGCATTGAGCGTGTAGCCATCAGTATGGGCAGCGCCCCTTCTCATTACTGCCTTGTAAGACCTATGACATCGGGAGGCGACTGCTATGGCGAACTCATAGTGAACTGCCCGGACTACAAGACTGTGGTTAAAGAGATACCTATAATACGAAATCAGCTCCGCGAGCTATATCCTGATGCCTACATAAGGATACGTAAATACAATTTCTCCATATCCACCTCCCACACTGTAGAGGTGGAGTTTGCGGGGCCCGACCCTGCTGTACTGCGCGAGCTCAGCGAGAAAGCGGAAGCTATCATGCGGAAGTCACCATACGTTGACCCGTATTCAGTGCAGAACAACTGGAAGCCGCGCGGAAAAACATTTATTGCCGACTATGTCCAGCAGGATGCCGTGCGAGCCGGGGTAAGCCGTGGAGATGTGGCGAACGCCATACTCGCTGCCACTGACGGGATGCCAGTGGGCGTGCTGACTGACAATGACCGCATGGTGACTCTCAATATGCTTGTCAGGAACGCCGACGGTAGCCGCATAGCTGATTTAGGGAGCGCGCCTGTGTGGAGCATGATGAATGTGCATCTGTCCAACGATGACCTCAACTCCGCATTGCAGGGAGGTGAAGCCATGAGCCGTCTGCAAGACAAGATGTTCAGTTCCGTACCGTTGAGTTCTGTGACCAACGGTGTGGAGATGAAATGGGACGAGGATGTGGTTCTGCGCCTTAACGGACAGCGTGTGATAGAAGCTGAATGTGACCCGGATCCCGACCGTGATGATGCCACCCCGGCAAAGGTATTGGCCGACATTCAGGATGAGATAGAGTCCATACCGCTGCCTCCCGGCTACAGTATGCGCTGGGTAGGCGAAGGCGAAACCTCCGGTGAAGCTATAGGCAATCTGATGAAATTCGTGCCTCTGACCATATTCATCATACTGATAATACTGCTGTTCTTGTTCGGCAGCTGGAAAAAGGTGGGATTGATACTTGTATGCCTGCCCTTCGTGATATGCGGTATTGCACCGTCACTCCTTATCAGCGGAGAGGCCATGACCTTTATGGCCATAATAGGGCTAATGGGCCTCTTCGGTATGATGACCAAAAACGGCATTGTGCTTGTAGATGAGATAAACCGATTGCAGAGCGAGGGTGTAGAGCCATATAAGGCGGTCATTGATGCCACTATATCACGTGTACGTCCTGTGTTGATGGCATCACTCACCACCATTGTGGGTATGATACCTCTTGTGGCTGACCCTATGTACTCATCCATGGCTATTGTAATAATGGGCGGGTTGACAATAGGTACTATCATCACACTGATGCTGCTCCCGCTTTTCTACTGTGTATTCTTCAAAATTCGTAAACCAAAAACTATACAATGACACTCAGATATATTATAGCCGGATGTATGTGCATGGCAAGCTGTCTGGCTACTTTTGCCCAACAGCCCCTTAGCCTGTCAGCGCAAGAATGCCGGTCAATGGCATTGGCTGCCAGCGAAGACATGAAGCAGAGTGAACTCGGACTGCAGAAGGCTGATCTTGATACAAAGATTGCACGGGCAGCCTTCCTACCCAAAATAGACGGTTCAGCCACGGGTGCATATGTAGTACCGGACATAGACATGATGGGAATGGAGATGAGAATCCGAGGCATGTACATGGCCGGGATAACCCTTACTCAGCCCATATACACGGGCGGAAGGCTCACCACCGGTAAGAAACTTGCCAAGATCGGTCGGGAAACGGCTGCCATCCAGCAGCGTATGACCCGAATGGACATTATAGCGGAGGCTGACAAGGCGTATTGGACCTACATAGCAGTGTCAAGCAAGGTAAGGATGCTTGAAAGCTACATCGTGCAGATGGACACCCTATATGCGCAGACCCGGCTCGCCGTGGACTGTGGCATGGTCACTGACAATGACCTCCTGAGAATCTCATCAAGGCGCAGCGACATACAGTATCAGTGGCAAAAGGCCAACAACGGCATGGATCTGTGCCGACTTGCGCTTTGCCGACTGCTTGGCGTGGATAATTCTACCGAGATTGTACCCACAGATACTGTCATCAGGGTAGAAAGGCCATCGTTCATGGCATATAACCGGGAACTGCGCCCGGAAATTCAGCTGCTCAACAAGCAGGATAGAGGCCGGTCGTCATCAGGTGACCATGGCTCGGGCCGAGATGCTGCCCACCATTGGCCTGTCGGCCGGATATACGTACTATGGCAATCTGAAGATGAAAGGAATGACCGATATGGGCAATGGCAACTATCAGCCGTTCACACAGAGTTTCCGTGACGGGATGGGTATGTTCATGCTGTCCGTCAACATACCTATATTCAGCTGGGGTGAGCGTAGCAATAAAGTGAAGAAAGCCCGCTTGGATGTAGAGAATGCCACCCTTGACCTTCAGAAGAACTCACGGTTGATGGACCTTGAAGTGGAACAGGCCACCCGAAACCTCTCGGATGCCTATTCACTTATTGAAACAGCACAAGTGGGGCTCCGACAGGCTGATGAGAACCTGCGCATAATGAATGACCGCTTCGCGCTGTCACTTTCTCCGTTGACTGACCTTCTTGACGCCCAGTCGCAATGGCAGCAGGCTGAAAGTAACCTCATCGAGGCACAAGCCCAATACAAGATTTCAGAGACCGAATATCTCCGTGCCCTTGGGCGGCTTGAATAATGGCGCTGCAAATTGCCTCCAAGGCAGTCAGCGCCGGTGTTTGGGCTATACATGCGGTCAGGAATAGGGAAATTTGGAGTAGGGAAGTAATCAGCCCGGTAGAAAAGCGCTTGCATATAGAATGTTTTTATGCTATTTTTGCAAAAAAGTTTTTCTGACATTCTCACGGACTGAAATTAACCAAAAGTATGCCTCGTTTTCTGCTATTTATTATCATTACAATATACTCCTGCGGCACTGCATTAGCACAGAATCACATACCGCAGCTCATGAAGCTCACAGTACCGGCTCCTGACGTTGACACCATAGCTTGGCCCAACGTCCCTGACGGTCTGCTGATAGACCGCCCTGACTTTGACTCCATAATAAGCACGCCGTCACGCGAGTACACACTCAACACGCTCCGGCTCACTGCCCCCATAATATTCGAGAAGTATCATTTTCTGCCTCCGGTGAGCCTTGAGCCGGCCGAGCATGATGCCGCATTTGCCGACATATACACATGGCTTGATGACCTAAACTCATCTGAAAACATACTCAGCCATGCCATTCAGGACTACATGTTCCGGTATCCCGAGGACATAAAGTACAATGCCGCGTGGCTCCCTGAAGCCCCGAAGCTTTACAAGGCATTCATAAATCCGTCATCGCTGCGTGTTGAATTCCAGGAAGCCCAAGTCACCGAAAAGCCTCAAGGGCCGGAAACCATACGCAAGAACTGGCTGCACAAATTCAACGCCTCGCTCCAGTTCTCTCAGGCATACATATCGCCCAACTGGTATCAGGGAGGCAACAACAACCTCAATATGATAGGCCAGCTGCTATACAACGTGAAGCTCAACCCCAAGTTCCACCCCAACTATATATTTGAGGCCACGGCCCAATACAAAATAGGCCTGAACAGCACACCCGATGATACCATACGCGCCTACAACATAAGCGAGGATCTGTTCCAGTTCAATCTTACCGCCGGACTTAAAGCGTATAAAAAATGGTACTATTCGGTCAACGTCAACTTCAAGACGCAGATATTCAATCACTATCCGTCCAATTCGCAGACGCTTAAGTCAGCACTCCTGTCGCCGGGCGATCTCAACGTAGGTCTTGGTATGACATACAATACCACTAACAAGCCCAAGACATTCACATTTGACCTGTCCATAGCACCCTTGGCATGGAACATGAAGACGTGCATCAACCGGCGTCTGGATGAAACCGCCTACGGCATTACCGAAGGCCGCAAGTCAGTAAGCGACTTCGGTTCTACCATTGACTGCAAGTATTCATGGAAAATGGCATGGAACATCACATACTCCTCCCACATATTCGCGTTCACGGATTATTCCTACATTCAGGGTGACTGGGAGCACACTATAAACTTTGCCATAAACCGATACTTCTCCACACAGCTATATCTGCACATGCGCTATGACACCTCCACTCCGCGCGAGCCCGACTCCCGGTGGCATAAATTCCAGCTTAAGGAGATACTCAGCTTCGGCTTTAACTACACTTTCAGCACGGTATAAACGGCCTACACCCTATAACTGACAATGCGCACTCTCCTCACGCTATCACTGCTTCTGATATTACATGGCAGCCACGTCATGGCATTTGACACCGAGTCATTCCGCCGCGAACTTGACCGCCGTGGGGCAGAACGCATAGAGGGGATATGGCAGTTCACATCGGACGGTGCCACGGTGGCCATATCATCGACCGGCGGCGCGGATCATCCGGGCGATGCCGGAAAGCACCGTACATACTCCATAATTTTAATCGATTCCCCGTCACGGGCTTTGCGTCCGGGCACCGAACTCGGCACTATAACAGCCGAAGCCGCCCAAGGGCGCTACGAAGCCCGCATATACACCCGTTCGGAAGGCTCCCGGCTCTTTAATCAGCGCAAATTCACGCTTGAGCTTGATGAGGCAGCCGGATACATACGCTTCTACCGTCACCGGAGCTCCATATCAATCAATCTATGGCACTTCGTGCCCTTTTTGTGGCGATACTCAGTAAGACGTAATGATGACTCCGCACGCTCCACTCCCGGATGCGTGCGCATATACCCGGCACCGGCTCTGCCGCTTGAACCTATATATCTATGATGATGCGCCTCCTCATTATAGCAGTAGCCGCCGCAATGGCATTGCCGGCATGGACCGACTCGAGGCGGCGCACCACACGCCGCGCGCTTCACACATCGGCGCCGGCGTCCAAACCTGCCATAGCGGGAGCAGACACTATAGTACATCCACAAGGATGGATCAAGGTGAGCGGCTATGACAAACCGCTGCGTTCATCGCGTGAATCGGCTCTGTTCACCAACACGGCATCGCGTACCATAATATCCGTAACTATAGGCATACACTACACTGACATGCAGGGGCGCGAGCTGCACGCCCGGACCGTAGAGCTTCCATGCTCCATACCGCCCGATGCCACTCGGCAGCTCTACTGGCCGTCGTGGGACCGTCAGCTCACATTCTACTACCACCTGTCGCCCCGTCCGCGCCGCGCAAGCGCCACCCCTTACCGTATAACATGCACCGTTGACACACTGATAGCCTATGACTCACCGGCAGAATGACCCAATAGCACACATCAAGGCTCACATCCCGCTCACTCCCGAGCTTGAAGCATCGCTGCATGACCTTATGCGCGAGCGCCATTTCCGCCGAGGCGAAACCATAACGGCGCTCTCCGAGATGCGTAACCATGCCTTGTACATAAAACAGGGGTCGGCCCGCGTATACTATATATTTGCCGGAAAGGAGCACACCTATTCGTTTGCATTCACGGATCAGTTTATCACCATAGCCCACCGTCTGCTCAACGTGCCTGACGGCAACATGACCATAGAATTTCTCGAGCCTACTGATGTAGTGTTCCTTTCCCACTCATCCACACACCGCGTATTTGAGGAATCAAACACTGACACCGAAGAGATATACCTGTTCACACTCACAGCCATGCTGGAACACTCACGAGAGCTTGAAGAGCGAATAATGGTGCTCCAGACTGCCGATGCTGCCGGACGGTACCGCTGGGTACTCAAAAAATATCCGCGCCTGCTTGAACGCGCCACCATAACGCAAGTGGCCTCCTTCCTCGGAGTGACCAAGGAGACACTTTACCGAATCCGCTCCGGCAAGTACAAATAATCTACCCACCTCTGCACATATTTTTGTAACTTTGTGCCCGTATGGCAAAAGTTCAAGGAAATCTGGATCTGTTGGCACACGGCAAGATTAGCCGCCTGCTTTGGGACTACAGCCTGCCCGCCGTAACGGGGATGCTCGTAATGTCACTTTACAACGTCATTGACCGCATATTCATAGGTCAGGGAGTGGGCACCGATGCCATAGCCGGGCTCGCCATCACATTCCCGGTAATGAACGTGGCCTCAGCGCTCGGCGTACTCGTGGGAGCCGGTGCCGCCGCCCGCGTATCCATACTGCTCGGAGCCAGAAATCATCACGGCGCCTCGCGTGTGCTTGGCAATTCGCTCACGCTCATCGTTATCATTGCAGCCATATACATATCATGCTTCGCCATATGGCTTGACCCCATATTGCGCGCATTCGGAGCCAGCGACGTATCGCTCCCCTATGCTCATGACTTCATGATATGTATCCTGCCGGGTATGTTCATAATGAATATAGCCTTCAGCTTCAACAATATAATGCGTGCTTCAGGCTACCCGGTCAAGGCCATGTACAGCATGTTTGCCGGAGCCGGGGCCAACCTTATTCTTGCACCGCTGTTCATATTCGTTTTCGGATGGGGCATTCGTGGGGCAGCCATAGCCACAGATCTGGCCATGAGCCTGTTTGCCGTAATAGTCATGTCCCACTTTTTCCGCCGTGGCAGTACGCTCCACTTCACTAAGGGAATATACCGGCTGCAGTGGGCTACAGTTCTGTCCATTGTGGCCATAGGCGCAGCCCCCTCGCTTGTCAATCTGGCCGGAAGCGCCATAAACGTAATAATAAACAAGACTCTGTACTACCACGGCAGCGATAGTGCCGTAGCCGCTGCCGGAATATTCACTACATTCACATCGCTGCTGGTAATGGTAGTAGTGGGCATATGCCAAGGCATGCAGCCCATAGTGGGTTACAACTATGGTGCAGGGCTCACCCACCGCCTTAAGCGCACATTCTGGCTTGCCGTGCTGTGGAGCACGTGCGTTGTGACGGCAGGCTCGGCATTCGGCCTTGCATTCCCCTCGCTCATAGCCCGGGCATTCACTGTAGATGCCGGCCTGATATCGGTCACATCCAATGCCTTCACCCATGCCCTGTGGGCATTTTGGGCGGTAGGGTTCCAAGTGGTGGCCACAAACTTTTTCCAGTCCATAGGCAAAGCCGGAAAGTCAATATTCCTCAGCCTCACCCGCCAGGTCATATTCCTCATTCCGCTCCTGCTTACACTACCACGCACCATGGGGCTTGACGGCGTATGGACATCGTTTCCTTTCAGTGACATACTGGCCACTATAGTGACCGCCTGCATGATATGGTGGCAGTTCCGCCGCATAGGCGCCGGGGCTGAGGCCAAACATGTTTAATAACATAGTTGCACGTCAGCAAACGTATCGCTTTTATATCCTTTTCGTTAGTACTTTAGCCGCATTTAGCGCATTTTTGTCGTTTTTTAGTCTATTATTTGCATATTGAATTAATTTGCAGTATATTCGCATGTACATACACTTAGCAATAACCGAAATAACCAAATCTCACTTCATTATATGAGTTATCTTAAATTTGATAAAAACCTCATGATTAACTTGGAGCAGTCACTTCCCAAAGAAATGCTCCGAACCAATCAGGCAGGTGCTTATCACTGCACTACGGTCGTAGACTGCAATACCCGAAAGCAGCACGGCCTGTTGGTAATACCCATGCCTGAGATGAACAACACCTCACACGTGCTTCTTTCATCCCTTGACCTGTCAGTGATACAGCACGGCGCCCAGTTCAATCTGGGTCTGCACCGCTATCAGGGCGGCGTCTACTCCCCCAACGGACACAAGTACATCCGCGAGTTTGACTGCGAGAGCGTGCCCCGCACCACATACCGCGTAGGTGGTGTCATCCTTACCAAGGAGAAGATATTTATCTCCAACGAAAACCGTATCCTTATCCGCTACACCCTCGTAGAAGCCCACTCTCCCACAACGCTCCGCTTCCGTCCGGTGCTCGCATTCCGCGAGGCCAACGCCCTTTGCGTGGCCAACGATGCCATACGCACCGACTGCCCCGAAGTGCCCAACGGAATAAGCTGCTGCCTGTACCCCGGATACCCCAACCTGTACATGCAGTTCAATCACAAGCCCACATGGGTGTACGACCCGCATTGGTACAACGGATTCGAATACCTCAAGGACCTTGAGCGCGGAGTACCCTACTGCGAGGACCTGTGGGTGCCCGGATACTTCGAGCTTCCCATAAAGAAGGGCGAGAGCATTATATTCTCAGCCGGAACCACCGAGGCCGCTCCACGTTCGCTGGCCAAGATGTATCAGAGCGAAATATCGGCACGCACATGCCGCACATCGTTCTTCAACTGCCTTAAGAACGCCATAAAGCAGTGCTATCAGAAGGAAGGCGACGACATGTACCTCATATCAGGCTATCCTTGGGGCAAAATTCTGGCACGAAACACATTCATGGCTCTTCCGGGTGCCACTATCGCCATAGGCCACCGCGAGGACTTCGAGAAGATAATGGCCACAGCATGGCGCGCCCTTGACCACTATATGACCACAGGCGAGCTCTCAGCACGCATACAGGGCATAGACCTCCCTGACATTCCTCTATGGGTAATGTGGGCCGTACAGCAGTACGCCAAGGCTTACGGCATGGACGCTGCCCGCGAACGCTATATGCCCATGGTCAAGGAAATCATTGACTATATAGCCTCCGATAAAGCCCCCAACCTGTACATACAGCCTGACGGCATGGTGACCACCGACGGCACTCAGGTACCGGTATCGTGGATGAACGCCTCCAAGGACGGCCGTCCGCTCATAGTACGTACGGGGCATCTGGTGGAATTCAACGCCCTTTGGTACAACGCTCTCGTATTTGCATCAAAGATGGCCGAGGACTATGGCGATTATGCAGCCGATGCCGACCGCTGGACCGAGATAGCCGAGCGCATCAAACCTGCATTCGTGAGCATGTTCCTCAATGACTACGGGTATCTGTATGACACCGTCAACGGCACATTTGCCGATCCGTCAGTACGTCCTAACATGGCTATAGCCATAGGTCTTGACTACTCTCCGCTTGATCGCCGTCAGCGCAAGGGCGTGCTCGATGTCATAACCCGTGAGCTCCTCACGCCTAAGGGGCTACGCACACTCTCGCCTAAGAGCTACGGTTACCGCCCGGCATATCTCGGATCGCCCGAGGAGCGTGAAATGGCTCTCCATAACGGCCCGGCCCGCCCATGGCTCTTCGGATTCTACGCCGATGCTTATCTGCGTGTGTTCGGCCACAGCGGCGTAAGCTATCTTGACCGCATGCTCATAGGCTATGAGGATGAGATGACACAGGGCTGCATAGGCTCACTGTCACAGCTATATGACGGTAATCCGCCCTTCAGCGGACGCGGCGCCATAAGCCACGCCACCAACGTAGCCGAAATTCTGCGAACACTTACCACTTTGAAAAAATTCAACATCTAAATACCTCCGCACTCCATGAAAGCATTAATGTTCGGGTGGGAGTTCCCACCTCATATCCTCGGCGGTCTTGGCACCGCAAGCTACGGCCTCACTAAAGGCATGTGGGAGTGTGGCGACATGGACATAACATTTGTCATACCACGCCCGCACGGCGATGAGGACCGCTCATTCGCCCACATAATAGGCACCTCACAGGTTCCGGTGGCATGGCGCGACGTAAGCCGTGAATACGTAGAGCAGCGCATAGGCAAGGTAATGGACCCTGACCTGTACTTCCGCCTGCGCGACCATATCTACGCTGACTTCAACTACATGCGCCTCAACGACCTCGGATGCATAGAATTCTCAGGCCGCTATCCTGACAATCTGCTTGAAGAGATCAACAATTACTCCATATGTGCCGGAGTAATAGCCCGCACGCTTGACTTTGATATAATCCACTCCCATGACTGGCTTACATACCCGGCCGGAATACATGCCAAGCAAGTAACCGGCAAGCCATTGGTAATACACGTGCACGCTACTGACTTCGACCGCTCACGCGGCAATGTCAACCCCACCGTGTTTGCCATAGAAAAGGACGGTATGGAGCATGCTGACCACATAATGACCGTCAGCAACCTCACACGTGACACCGTTATAAACAAGTACGGCATAGACCCGGCCAAGGTCACCACCGTGCATAACGCCGTCACCCCCCTGTCCGATGAGCTTCTCAACGTACAGGTTCCCCCGAAAAAGGACAAGGTGGTTACATTCCTTGGCCGTATCACCATGCAGAAAGGCCCTGAATACTTCGTGGAGGCCGCTGCAAAGGTGCTCAAGAACTCTCACAATGTCCGCTTTGTGATGGCCGGCAGCGGTGACATGATGGACAAGATGATACAGCTTGCCGCCGAGCGCGGAATAGCTGACCGCTTCCACTTCCCCGGATTCCAGAAAGGCAAGCAGGTATATGAAATGCTCAAGGCAAGTGACGTATACGTAATGCCCTCCGTATCCGAGCCCTTCGGCATATCGCCCCTTGAGGCCATGCAGATGGGGTGCCCATCCATAATATCCAAGCAAAGCGGATGTGCCGAAATCCTGGACAACGTCATAAAGACTGACTACTGGGATATAGACGCCATGGCCGATGCCATTCACTCCATAACATCATATCCCGCCATGTACGAACAGCTTCGCCAGGACGGACTTGATGAAGTGAACCGCATAACATGGGACAAGGCCGGAGCCAAAGTAATAGACATATACAAAAAAGTAATCGAAAACCAACATCAGTAACCACCCGCATCCCACCCTGCGTGGGGGCACAACAATATAACACATGAAAGCAATCTGTTTTTATTTTCAGATACATCAGCCCTTCCGTCTTAAAAGATACCGTTTCTTTGACATAGGCAATGACCACTATTACTATGATGACTTTGCCAACGATGACATAGTGACCCGCATAGCTCATCACAGCTACATACCCGCTGCCCAGACCCTTCTGGCCATGCTTGAGAAGGATCCCAACTTCCGCTGCGCACTGTCAGTGACCGGCACAGCCCTCGAGCAGTTCGAGCAGTATGTACCTGAGTTCATTGACCTTCTGAAGAAACTTGCCGCTACCGGACGCGTGGAATTCCTGGCTGAAACCTACGCCCACTCACTTTCATCGCTCGCCGACCCTGAAGAGTTTGCCAATCAGGTACGTGTGCATGATGAAAAGCTTTATGACCTCTTCGGCGTGAAGCCCACCGTGCTCCGCAATACCGAGCTTATCTACTGCGATGAAATGGCACCCCAGATACTGGCCATGGGATACAAGGGTGTAATAACCGAAGGCGCCAAGCATATCCTCGGATGGAAGAGCCCCAACTATGTTTACTCAGCCGCCACCGCTCCGAAGCTGAAGATTCTGCTCAAGAACTCCAAGCTGAGCGATGACATAGCATTCCGCTTCTCAAACACTGAATGGGACGCTTATCCTCTCACCGCCGACAAGTACATTGACTGGATTGCCTCCACGCCTCAGGAAGAGCAGATAATAAACCTGTTCATGAACCTTGAGACATTCGGCGAGCTCCAGCCCCGTGAAACCGGAATATTCCAGTTCCTTGAAGCTCTTCCTTACTTTGCCAAGGAACGCGGCATAAACTTCTGGACTCCGTCAGAGGCTATAGCCAAACTCAAGCCCGTAGGCGAGCTCTCAGTAATGCACCCCATAAGCTGGGCCGATGAAGCACGTGACACCTCAGCATGGCTCGGCAACAAGCTCCAGAACGAGGCATTCAACAAGCTCTATTCCGTAGCCGAGCGCGTACGTCTGTGCGATGACCGCCGCTTGAAACAGGACTGGTATTACCTTCAGGCATCAGATCATCTGTACTACATGTCCACCAAGAACATGGGCGACGGCGCCGTACACTCACACTTCAGCCCCTACGAAACCCCGTTCCAGGCCTTTACGAACTACATGAACGTACTGTCCGACTTCATAGTACGCGTTGAGGAGCAGTACCCGCTCTCCATTGAAAACGAAGAGCTCAACTCACTGCTTACCACCATACGTAATCAGGCCCGTGAAATAGAAACACTCAACAAGGAAGTGACCTCTATGCGCCAGAACCTTGAGCACTACAATGAAGAGCATCTGCTCCGTGCCAAGGCCGAGGCTCCCGCTGAAAAAGCTGAGAAAACCGAAGAGAAACCCGCTAAGAAAGCCACCAAAAAAGCTGCGCCCAAAAAGGCAGCCAAGAAGGCCGAATAAGCGGAATCTCTCACACATACCCCTATTCCACTCAATCCGAAGCTGCCGCCCCATGCGGCAGCGGAGGATTGTTTTTATAACCATCCCCCGAGGCATGACACAAAGCAGCACTACACCACCCATGGTAAGCGTGGTGATGATTACATACAATCAGCAGCACTGCATTGACAGTGCCATATCCGGAGTGCTACACCAGCGCACCACATTCCCTATAGAGCTTATAGTAGCCAACGATGCATCCACTGACGACACCCTTACCCACGTCCTGGCATGGCAGCGCCGCTACCCTGACAATGTAGTGGTAATAAACCATAAGGAAAATGTAGGTTTCCGGGCCAATTATCTGAGCGCCGTACGCCGCGCACGCGGACGCTATATGTGCATGTGCGATGCCGATGACTACTGGACCGATCCCACAAAGCTTGCCCGGCAAGTACGCTATATGGAGGAGCATCCGGAGTGTGCCATAACATTTCACCGTGTCATAAACCTGTATGACCCTTCGGGACGAAAGACACTCAGCAACGGCTCACAGGCCACCGATACTGACATAACACACCTGAGCCGCAGCAACTATATAACAAACCTGTCTGTAATGTACCGCCGCACTCTGGTACCTCCTGAAGAAATCCCCGGGTGGATAGCTGAGGCCGGGCTGCCTGACTATGCCTACCATATGCTCTACGCCGCCAAAGGCACCATACATTATTTCCGTAGGCCCATGGGACTGTACCGTCAGAGCGCATCGGGCGAATGGAGCCTCAACGGTGAACGCCATCGCCTCTCCATGGCGCTTGATGTGCGCAGCCGGCTTATGAAGCATTTCGGTCCGGAGCATCAGGCATATCCGGGACTACGCGATGCCTCGGCTGACATATTGACAGCACTGCTTGATCTTGCACGCAAAGCGCATGATGAAAAGGAAGCCGAAAGGATTACACAACAGCTCCGCGAGCTTATACCTCACATTACCACCCACGATATTGAAACCCGGCTGCTCCAACGCAATATAACATTGTCACACAAGGCAGCCAAGCCTATATGGCAGCGCATCCTGCGCCGTTCATGGCACCTTATCACCACATTACTCCCCACTCCACGCCCTTGCTGATGAAACGCCTTCTATATATCTTAGCTCTGTCAGGCGCGTTATGTGCCTCAGCTCCGTCATGCGGCTCTTCCAATTCCGATGCCGAAGCAGCCCGGATTGACTCACTGCGTGCTGACTCCATAGTCCGGGCACAAAATGCAGCACGGCGAGCCGACAGCATATCCCGCGAGCGGCGTATCGACTCCATACAGCGCCACACCCATAGCGCCGACCTTACATTCTTCGGGCTGCACGGTACGGTAGAGCATGTGGAATATATGAAAAGCTGTGAGTGGGTAGGCTCGCCGCGTCCGGGCACGATACTTGACTTTGACTCCACCGGGAGGCTCAGCCCTGATACGCTGATGCGTGACGCCAATGGACATATCCGCGTGTTAGGCGACAAGGCTTATGCATGGGGCGCCGGCAAGCCTGTATTTGTAGGTCCCTCACGGTTCGGCTCCGATGAGGATGAATATCGCCGACTTGACCGGACGTTTCTGAAACACACCTATTCGCCCGACAGCGGGCATATCACCGGCTCCGTGGTGTACAATAATATGCCTGACATAATAGTGCGCTACAGCTATCAGATCACTGACACTGACCGATTCGGCAACTGGACGGCACGTAACGTGATACGGATAGAGACACTCACCGAGGATCAGCGTCAGCTGAGCAGCGAAACCATACCTGAGCGGCGCACCATCACATACCGTCAGCGGTTATAGAAATTCAGTATCCGTATTCGGAGCAGCGTTTCATACTTGGCCTGAATGGCCTCGGCGGCAGCCTTCACATAGGCCGTCTTGGTCTGTTCATACTCTGTGGCATTGGCCCGTCCATAATTATACTTCTCCTGCATGGCAAGCATAGCGGCGCGGGTGGCGTCAAGAGCCACAAGCCCTGCCGCACGCTTTTTCTCTGCCGCCACAGCCTGATAATATGCCTGCTGAATAATCTTGAACATACGCTGTGAGGCATCCTCGAGCTGGAGTCGGGCACTGAGTGTCTGCACACGCGCACGCCTCACGGAGTTACGTGTTGAGAAAGCATCGAATATAGGTATGCTCAGGGTAAATCCGAGCGACTTATTGAAATTGTCACGCATCTGCCGCCCGAACGACGGATTATCCACTCCGTTTATGCGGTAATAGCTGCTCCCGAGTCCGGCATTGAAGGACAGACGCGGCAAATATCCTGTAGCCGCAACCTTCTCATTCTGCTCTGACGCAGCCACAGCCAGCCGCCGGGCGCGTATGTCATGATTACGGCTCATGGCATTGGCATACACATCATCGGCCGAGAGCAGCGGCATCCGGGTATCGGGAAGCGGCTCTATGTCAAATCCGTCCACATCTTTCAGATTCAGCAGTTGGGCAAGGTCAATGAGCGCAAGCGTGCGGTCATTGCGCGCGTTCACTTCCGAGAGCTCATCCTGTGCCAACCGGCTTTCAGCCTGCGATATGTCAAGTTCAGGTATCTTCCCTGCCGCGAAAAGCTCGCGTTGGCGCTCAAGCTCTATCCTTGATATACGCACCTGTTCCGTAGCCACGGCATAAAGCTCGCCGGCATACAGCACTTGAAGATATTGTGTAATGACGTTCAGCTCCACATTGTCCTTGGCCGCTTCTTCGGATTCAAGCAGCGTACGCAGATTTGCTTTCTGATAATCAAGCCTGCGCACGGCTGAAAGCCCTTGAAACAGGGGGAGCGACAAGTTGACGTTCCACCCCGTGCTGGAGGTGTTACGGCTCACGTAGGTATTTTCCGAGGTAAGGCCACGTCCGAAGTTGAACGACTGTGACGCACCCGCCGACACTTGGGGCAGGAAAGCATCTTTGGCTTCGGTCACGGCCAGCTCACCCTGATAGCGATCCACTGCACGTGAGCACACGTCTATATTATGTTCTATGGCATATGATATGCAGCTGTCCAGACTCCAAGGCGTGCCCTGAGCCACACAGTCAAGGGAGGCAACACACATAGCGGCTGCCAATATATACATACGGTTCATAATAGTTACTGGGGGATTAGTTCTCTTGCTGTTTCTTCTCACCGGCACGCAGACGCGCCTTGGCATCTATACCGCTCTTCACCTCAATGTTAATGCCGTCACTTATTCCGGTAACAATGGCCCGGCGGGTAAATTTCTGCACGGGTACACTGTCAGTAAGGCAGTACACGAATGTACTGTCGCCCGAAAATTCCACTACGGCCTCAGGTATGGTCAGGACGCTTTTGGCTCCGTTCAGGGTCACTGTGGCATTGGCGCTGTATCCTGCGCGCAGCTGTACATCGCGGTCAATGTCCAGCGCCGCCTTTATCTCGAATGTATTGGCGCCATTGCTCTCCGTGCCCTTAGGCGATATATACTCTATAGTGGCAGAGGGATGCACATTGGCCAGCGCACCTATCTCTATGCTCATAGGCATACCCACGGTAAGGTTGCCCACTTCCGTTTCATCCACTGAGCCTTTGAATATCAGATTGTTCATATCAGCCACAGTAGCTATGGTTGTCCCGTCATTGAATGTATTAGACTGTATCACGGATGAGCCCACCTTTACAGGCACGTCAAGCACCAGGCCGGTTATGGTAGCGCGCACCATGGTATTGCTTTCCGAGGCATTGTACGATGACACGCCCTGACGCACTATATTCACTGCGTCCTGAGCCGATGCCAACTCCTCACGGGCACGGTTATATGCAGCCAGAGTACCCTCATACTCCTCACGGCTTATAACCTTTTTGTCATATAGCGTGGTATTACGCTCGTGTTTCTGCTTGGCTTCCTCCAGATTGATGCGTGCCACATTCACTCTGTTCTCAGCCGATGACAGCTGCGAAGCCTCCGGAATCACCTTTATTTTGGCTATCACATCACCGGCCTGCACTATCTGCCCCGGCTCCACATTTATCTCGGAGATTATGCCGGATATCTGCGGCTTTATGGCTATTTCATCGCGCGGCTCTATCTTACCAGTCAGCACTGTGGTGCGCTCTATGTCCGTGGTCATAGGCTCCACTATCTCATACACCGTGTCCTTGGCCTGTGAGTTTTTATACAGGAACCAGAACGTACCTATAAATATCAGGGCTACGATAACCCAAAGCAGAATTTTGAAAAACTTTTTCATATATACTGTTACTTCATTTTATTTTGAATTAAGAGCCTCTATGGGCTTTATGCGCATGGCCTTGACTGCGGGAATGAATCCGGCCGCCGTACCGAGCACCATGAAAGCCACCATGATGAACACCGCATGACTGAAGTGGAGCTCGAATCCGGCATGGCCCACTGCCGGGCTGTAAGTCAAATGATCGGCCACGCCGAGCACTATTGTAGCCAGACACAGACCGGCCAATCCAGCTACGGCTGTAAGCACCATACCCTCTGACAGCACCTGCACTATTATATCGCGCGGCTTGGCGCCTATGGCACGGCGCACGCCTATCTCCTGTGTACGTTCCTTTACTATAATCCACATGATATTGCCCACGCCTATTATACCGGCCAGCAGTGTCCCGGCCCCTACAAAGAGGGCTATGAGGCTGAATCCGGTAAAGAGAGTTTCAACCTTGCTGAACTCTTCGCCGAGATCCTTGAAATACATGGCGTTATGATCATCAGGATGAATAGGATGGTGTACCCGCAGTATACGCTCCATATCCTGCCGCATATCAGTGGGCGTGTAGCCTTTCTTGGCGGTGAACACGAAGAATCCCACATCATCGCCCTTACTGAAGGTGCTGCGCAGTGTGGTAAACGGCATAGTGACGGAGTCATCCAGACGCGCACCGCTCAGTGACATTTCTGAGGTCTGTCCGGCCACGCCTACCACCTGATAATAAAGTCCGCCAAGCGACAGGAACTTGCCCAATGGACTCGCATCGCCGAAAAGCTCACGCGCCAAATTACGGCCTATTACCGCCACCTTACGGCGGTGGGCCACATCACTTTCATTTATAAAACGGCCCTCGTACATAACCGGCAGCTGTATGCCGGCATAGCCGCCTTCCACTCCGTTGACCACAGTGGATGATGATTTCGATCCATATGATGCGGTGACCATGACACTGGCCACGCTTGAGGATGAGTCAAGTATAGGTATATAGCGGCGGAATGCACTTACATCGGCATCTTTAAGCTGCCATGCATATCCCTTATTGAATCCACGGTATGATATGGTGGTACGTCCGCTGAGCATAAATCCCATATTGGTGGCAAATCCGCTGAAATTACGCATAAGCATACCCTCGGCTCCGGCTGCCCCACCCCACAGAATGGCCAGCATGAAAGTGCCCCAGAATATACCGAAGGCGGTAAGCAGAGTGCGCGTCTTGTTGCGTGACAGGGTAGAGCCTATCTCGCGCCAGTTGTCTATGTCAAAAACCGGATTCTTCATAATCTCTTACACAGTTCATCATTCATATCGCAGTGCTTCCACCGGCCTCACCTTCGTAGCCTTGACCGCCGGAAACAGCCCTGCCAGAGCTCCGGATATTATCAGCACTATGGTCACCTCAAGCGCCACGGACAGATCCACGCCCGGATCCTTCAGTCCGTTGGCTCCGCTGAACAGGTGTCCTAACAGCTCCGTAACACCCATCCCGGCCACCACACCTATATAACCGAACAGAGTGGTTATGGCCACACTTTCAGCCACTACCTGCATCATTATGCTGCGAGGCTTGGCCCCTATGGCGCGGCGTATGCCTATTTCATGGGTGCGCTCACGTACGGACACAAACATTATATTGCTCACCCCCACTATACCGGACAGCAGCGTCAGCACACCGAGCACCCATACTGATGTGTCAAGTATGCCCATGGCACCCTGATTGGCAAGATAATTGTTGAAGCGGTTCCATATATGCACGGCACCCTCATCAGCCTTATCGAAATGATGCGTCCGTGAAAGGCTTTCCCTCACACTGTTTTCAAGAGCGGAGCCGTCAGCCTCCGTCTTAAGGTCGCGGGCCATGACGGTAAGCTCGTTGACCACTCCGTCATTACCTGACAGCTGAAGAGCGGTGGTAAACGGTATATACGTAGCGTTTTCCCACGGATGCTTATACACGCCCACTATGAGCCATGACAGCCCCATAGACTTGACTCGCGCACCTACAGCCTTATCAGCCGAGCCGAAGAGCTGCACAGCGTTAGCCTCTTCCATCACTACCACCTTACGGGCCTGCGCCATGTCAGCTTCGTTTATAAACCTGCCTTGCATGCTCTCGAAGCGGTGCGTCTTCCCTTCGGCGGGATACACACCTGAGAGTCCTCCCGTAATATAGTCAAGCTGTGTGGCCACTGTAGCCGTATCAATGCTTTTGCGTGCACCTACGGAACGCACCTGCTGTCTGTTGCGTGCGGATATAGCTTCAATGTCAGCATTCTCTAATTTTATACTGCGTCCTTCCTTATAGCCCTGAAACGGCTTGGTGGTCCAGCCGCCCCACACCGTCATAGAGCTTGTGGCTTCAGGTGTCTGGCCGGCCTCAAATGAGTTTACTACACCCTTTGACATTCCTAACAGCACTATCAGCAGGAATATGCCCCAGGCCACCGCAAATCCGGTCAGGGCCGTACGCAGCTTATTGTTCCGCAGAGTCTGCGCTATTTCGCTTACCAAATCAAACATTGCCTTCTGCCACTATGCGTCCGTCCGATATGCGTATTATCCTATCAGTCTGAGCTCCCACGCCCGGATCGTGAGTCACCACCACCACAGTCATCCCCCCGTCATTCACCTGACGGAACACCTCCATGACCTCACGTGATGTATGCGAGTCGAGCGCACCGGTAGGCTCATCGGCCAGAATGATGGACGGATTGGTGATAAGCGCACGCGCTATGGCCACACGCTGCTTCTGTCCGCCCGACAGCTCTCCCGGCAGGTGATGCGCACGGTCAGCCAGCCCCATACGGTCCAGCAGCTCCATGGCGCGGGTATTGCGCTTGCGGCGCGACACACCCTGATAGAACAGCGGGAGTGCCACATTTTCAAGCGCGTTCTTATAATTGATCAGATTAAATGACTGAAACACGAAACCTATCATGCGGTTACGCAGCTCCGAGGCGCGGTTCTCGCTCAGATCACGTATGAGCACCCCGTCAAGCAGATATTCGCCGGTATCATACGTGTCAAGTATACCCAGAATATTAAGCAGCGTGGACTTGCCGGAACCTGACGCACCCATTATTGACACGAACTCGCCGCGCTCTATGTCCATATTTATATCCTTGAGCACATGCAGAGGCACAGCGCCCGGATAAGTCTTGTTTATGTCATGAAGGTGAATTATCATCCTGTACTGATTACTTTTTGTTTTCATTCATTAGACGCAGCCACATACGGATTAGTTGCACACACCAAAAGAAAAATTTGCAATATTGAACCCGGGTGCTTATCTTTGCGTTGTAAAGATGAAGCAAGAGAGCTTACAGCATACCACATCAAAGTAGATTGGGAAACTCATCAATTACAAATGAAATACCGAGACAAGCTTAGCCGTCCAATGGCGGGCCCCATCCCCTCGCAAGGGGGAGGCTTAATTAGCCCAGGCGGATTACAAAGGGGGGCGAGCGCTCAAATCCTGTCATTCGGAGTTTCATCGCATCCTTTGATGTGGCCCATAACGAAAGAGGCTGCTCCGTTCCGGAACAGCCTCTTCTGTATTTTAACCTTATCGCTAAGGATTTAGTGCTTGTTTAATACGGTTTTTCACTTCATTTTCAATCATACCTATCCACGGTTCAGTCACTCCGGCCTGCAAGGCATATTCCCGATAGTTGCCAACTGATTTTACCGCTTTGTCAATTATTCCGGAGGCACCCTTTATATCATACCTTTCCGCTATTGACTGCAAGTCGGATCCTGTTATATTATGATTCTTTTCGTTAATGGTCATACTATGCCTGTTAACATAGAACGGCGCATGAACATCTACAGCAAATGTATAATCATAAGCCGGTGAAATATGCCACTTGCCATCCCGGTCCATCATGAAACTGAAATTCTTGTTATGATCATCAACATTACCGCTTATAACATTCAAAACCATCTGCAAAAATAGCTGATTCATCTCATCAGGTACAATACTTAACTTCTGAGCCGTATCAAATAGATCCTCATACGATGATGATAACGGTGCCATGGCAGCAAGAGTCTGGATATGGATTTTTTCATTTCCTTTTCGATCAAAACGTTCAGTCATGAAATGTGCCTCTGTGTCCCCTTCAACAAGCCGTGAAGGCATAACCCTTAGTCCGGCAGCCACTCCCATAAGGTAATAGCTGTATTCAATCCTTGTGGTAGGGGTATCCATATGCTCATCAAATTTTATTATCATGGGCACGAATCCGGGTATCTTTGTCGGTACTTGTCCTGAATAGCATTCCCCGGTTTCGGGATTAACATTTATCACTGCTTTGGGTCTTCGTCCTCCCGCCGATGTACCAACTCTAAACAAACTCTCAATTATGAAATCCGGACTCATCACAGCATGGAAAGATTTTGCCTCATCAATGGCCATACGCACTAACCGTGACAGTTCGGCAATCTCTACTTTAAATGACTTTTCCATATCACATGATATAGGTGGAACAAATTCAAGCGCTCCCATCCCTCGGCGTCCTATGTAAGCCAACCGATCAAGTGCTGACAGATCCTTGGCATGAATATTGTTAGCTTTCGCCCACTCTGCAAAAACTACATTACCCCAATGATCAGGCATTGAATCAGCTATAAACGATGGGAGCCCCCCGAATTCCTTCCCTTCCTCAGGATAAATCGGCAGCCCTTTCTGAGCTGCAACTCCTGACAACGACGCCCTTAGTGGCGAAAAGTCTAAGCCACTTTTAACATAATCAGGTGAAAAATAAAAACAAACCTGAGTCCTGTATCCTGTCTTTGAAGTAACAAGTGATCCTACCTTTCTATCCCACAGAATTACATTAATATTATCTATCATCTTGGCTCCTTTCTTCTTACTCTTTTGGGTATCAATTTATTCATTTCACGTAATGCCATGGGCGGCACGGGCAGTTCCGGCAATAGCTCAAGCATTCTTGTTTCCATTCCCACACATCTGAGCAACGATATAAAATTGCCGAGCGACATGTTAGTGTGCTTACCCTGCTCAAAATGACTGATAGTGGTGTAGCCCACCCCTGACATCTGAGCCAACTCTCGCTGGCTCATACGCGCAGCAAGCCTGTACTCCTTAACCCTACGGGCAAGAAGCTTCAGTATGTCATAGTTTGATACATATGCCCCAATCATAGTTTAAAATGTGGATATTAATATGCAAATATAGCAATAACTATCCAAATAACAAACTATATTTCATGGCAAGCATGCATACACGCAGCACTACGCAGTGATGACAATCATTTTTGTTACGATTAGTTAAAGTGGCATTAATAAGTGTTAATTGGGGGGGGGGTATTTAAACAACTTCTTCTATTTGAGTATATTTGCATCTAATTTACCCATTATTAAATACTTGCAATGCGATTCGGAAAAGCAATAGGAATAGTCCTTCTTTTCATGGCTATTCCATTAGGGCATATATATGCCCAAGAAACTACTCAGAATAAAAATGTATTGGTTGTGAGCACCTCACCGTCAACCAGACTGTACTTTTATCTTAGTAAAAATCCTAAATGGCACTTCTCGGCACATGAAAACTGGATAGAATACGATAATACCACCTACCAGATAGAGCACAGTACCGAGATATACGGCAGATTTGAATATCAGGATGAAGATGAAATGGCCGGCGTTTCATCACCCGAAGTTATAAAATATCCGCAGATCATATATGATGAAAACAAAGTTACGGTCAGCACCGACGAAACAACCGCTAACGTACAAATCATCAACATAAAAGGTGCAGCCATCATTAACCGGATAGTAGCACCCAATTCGGTAAAAGACTTTGATTTAAGCGCCATATCGGCAGGAGTATATATCATTAAGGTAAATAATCAGGCTATCAAATTTATAAAGAAATGAAAGGATTAAAACATATAATCGTCGTACTTATTGCTACAGTAGTTTCCGTGGTGGTACGCGCTGAAGTGCCGGAGTTGGTGGATATTAGTGTTCTAAGACCCGGGACTGTTAACCAAATTGAAACTACCCATACATTGCAGCTTAAGGACGGGTTCACTATTGAGTTCGAGCTCTCCGAAGGCAAGTATTACATGAAGTCAGGCGATTTAAAAATAGAGGTGGACCGGCTCGGCAGCATTTTATTGACCCGCCCTGACTTCGTAATGAAGGTTTTGGATGATAGATACAGCGCTGACAATATGGAGCTGTCAATAGATTCGCAGTCACATCCAGAAATAGGAATATATTTTTTCAACAATCACTATGAAAAACCTATAAATCTTATAAGTGAACTTCCCGATTGGATAAGCTTTGACAGCGGCAATAACAAGCTTTCAGTCAAAGCAAACGAGAGTGGACTGACCCGAGAAGCTGAAATAGTTTTCGGGTTGGACGGCTATAGTGCAACCAAAACCCTAAGTATAATCCAGGATGCATCAGCATTCTTCACTGATGAAATGCAAAGCCCGGATATGCGCTTCCTCAATCATAGAACCGATGAGGAGTGGCGGCAGTGGGTTCAGCCGCAGGGCGACGTCCTGACATATAATTTCAAAAAAGGAACGTCAGCCAAATGCACGGAGAAAGAAGCATGGACCATTGAAGTGCTGGATGATTCGGAATATGGAAATTTTGACTACTCAATGTTCCGCCCGCAGGACATCAACATTGAGTTTGATGAAGAAAACGGCACATTTGACGTTATAGTTGCTGAAAATCCCTATGAACGTGAACGTGAATTTAGAGCAACCATACAAATGGGGTCGCAATTATACAAACTGTTCATTGCCCAGCCCAGAAAGGGGTTGCCCACATACGAACAGCAAAGAAAAGCCGTGGCAGGCCTATACAATTCCACCAATGGCAAGAATTGGCGCAACAATACCAACTGGCTTACCAATGAAGACATGAGCCAATGGTACGGGCTATCAGTACACGGCAAATACCTTACAGGCATTGATCTGAGCAATAACAACCTCATTGGAGCCGTAAACAGCGATGATTTAGAAGTGCTAATACGGACACCACGCTCTTTTTCCATATTGGGAAACGGACTATACGGCATACTGTCCGACAATCTGCAACAGCTCGGAGAATGGCAGACAAGGGGTATCAATGTACTCACGCAGTCACCCTTCTTTAGTGGGAAACAACGGTTTTCAAATTATAAGCGTAACATAAGGATTGACAATGTGGACTGCACAAGCCTATGGGATGATTCCACTATCAAATTCTATGATATAGTAGGAAAAAATGACCTGACATGGATTGGCGTAAGTTCACCGTCTGAGTATGTCCTTAACCAACAGCTATCCTATCCCGGAGTCTTTGGATCCATTGCATACAATATCCCTGTTTTCGAAAGCCAAGAGTCAATGATTACCCGCTATGGCAATTACAAATATAAGGATTATACCACCTACCTTATAGATAAGGAAGGTGGCGACGGACTATCGTTTATCCTACCGCTGGGCCGGTTGGGTACAACGGTACTTGTAGACACGGAAGGATACCTTGTGGATCTGTTCCCAAAAGACTGGTCCATACCTGACGATTTTGAAAATACTATTACCGACAATATTTTAAATAAAGAATCATCCCTATTGACCCCTATACACCCATAGTTGCGGTAACCTCCTC
>JAMPBB010000002.1:266311-293350 GCA_023666885.1 Muribaculaceae bacterium
GTGTATGCCAGCGAGTTTGAAAAATCCAACAATTTTTAAATGAAAGAGCCGTGGCCGGCATTGGTAATAAATTGACATTCACTTGCGTATTACAGAAATAATCATTACCTTTGCTGCCGTTTTGGAGCAGGATTCGCTTCAAAGCTATAACTAACTATAAATTAACCAATAACCGTAACATGAAGTACGAAACCGTTTTCATTTTAACTCCCGTTTTGTCTGATGTTCAGATGAAGGAAGCGGTAGAAAAGTTCACAAAGGTACTCACCGACAACGGTGCCACCATCGTGAACGAAGAAATGTGGGGTCTGCGCAAGCTCGCTTATCCCATCCAGAAAAAATCGACAGGATTCTACAACCTGGTTGAATTCGATGCCGAGCCCACCATTGTAAAGAAGCTTGAGACAGCTTTCCGCCGCGATGAGCGCGTGCTCCGCTTCCTCACATTCCGCCTTGACAAGTACGCTGCCGAATACGCCGCCAAGCGTCGCAGCCTCAAGGCCGGCAAGACCGTGACTGAAAAAACTGAAGTTGAAGTAGAAGCAAAGGAGAACTAAACCATGGCACAGGCTCAATCAGAAATACGCTATCTCACCCCCCTGTCGGTAGACGTAAAGAAGAAAAAATACTGCCGTTTCAAGCGTAGCGGTATCAAGTATATCGATTACAAGGATCCCGAATTCCTCAAGAAGTTCCTCAACGAGCAGGGTAAGATTCTGCCTCGCCGCATCACCGGAACTTCACTGAAGTTCCAGCGTCGTGTGGCTCAGGCCGTTAAGCGCGCCCGCCATCTGGCTCTTCTGCCTTATGTAACCGACCTGATGAAGTAAATATCATCCTAACTTATCCAACCGCTATCAATTATGAAGATTATACTTAAGGAAGATATCGCTAACCTCGGATATAAGGACGATATCGTAGATGTAAAGTCCGGCTACGGTCGTAATTACCTCATACCCTACGGCAAAGCTGTGATAGCCACTCCTTCGGCTCTCAAAATGCTTGCTGAAAACCAGCGTCAGCGCGCCCACAAGCTCGCCAAGATGAAGGCTGATGCCGAAGCCCTCGTTGCCACCCTGGAAGGAGTAGCACTGACCATAGGCGCCAAGGCTGCCGCCAACGGCACCATCTTCGGTTCTGTCAACAATATACAGATAGCTGAAGCCTTTGAAAAGCTCGGCCACAACATTGACCGTAAGATCATTGTCATCAAGCAGCCCGTTAAGACGCTCGGCAGCTACACCGCTACCGTTAAGCCCCATAAGGAAGTATCCATAGAGATACCATTTGAGGTAGTAGCCGAATAATCACGAAAGGTTCCACACCCTTACATATCGTCCCGATGCCCGGCAACGGCATCGGGACTTCTTTTTGCCAAAAAATCCTTACGGCTGCACAGCCCCACCGAAAAAATTATACTATCTTTGTACATTATGAAAAATCTGCTTCAGCGCTCCCTCACCGGAGCCGTCTACGTGGCATTGATAGTATGCCTCATAATGTTTGGAGGCACATGGGGATTCCCGGTGCTCTGTTCCGTATTTGCAGTGGCCGGCGTAGTGGAATTTTTCCGCATGACCGATTCAGGCGCAGGGCTTGACCTCACCTATTGCATTGACATACTCGGAGCCATACTCGTGTCATCGCTGCCGCTGTGGTACATATATGGCGGCCTGTCAGTGTGCACCGCCATAGTGCTGGCACTCTACATAGTACGCATGGTACTTCAGCTGTACACCCATGACCACTCCCCTGCCGGGCGTCTGGGCGCATCATTCATGGCCATGCTTTACGTGGCCGCTCCACTGGCCGTGGCCTCAATGCTATACCTGTATTATTCGCCGGCCATAGTCCTGGCCATGTTCATAATGATATGGCTCAATGACACCGGTGCATTCTGCGTGGGCTCACTCATAGGGCGCACCCGTCTGTTCGTACGCCTGTCGCCCAAGAAATCATGGGAGGGATTTTTCGGCGGAATGGCTTTCAGTGTGGCCTCGGCATTCGTGATTAAATTCTGCTTCGGTGCCTACAGCACCGATCTGAGCATAATACAGCTGTGCATAATGGGTGCAGTAATCAGCATAGCGGCCACATGGGGCGACCTTGCCGAGTCGATGCTGAAGCGCGCAGCCAACATAAAGGACAGCGGACACCTGCTGCCGGGCCACGGCGGCATACTTGACCGCATTGACTCCCTGCTGCTCGTAGCCCCCTCCGTGTGGCTTATGCTTATATTATCAGGACTATTCTAATAAATCTATTATAACCGATCACATATGAGCGACGTACGCTATAACCTTCGCGGCGTGTCAGCCTCAAAAGAGGACGTGCACGCAGCCATCAAAAATGTCGACAAAGGAATTTTCCCCAAAGCTTTCTGCAAGATAATACCCGACATACTCGGCGGCGATCCGGAGTATTGCAACATAATGCACGCTGACGGAGCCGGCACCAAGTCATCGCTCGCTTACATGTACTGGAAAGAGACCGGCGATCTGAGCGTATGGAAAGGCATTGCACAGGACGCCCTCATTATGAACATCGATGACCTGCTGTGCGTGGGCGCCACTGACAACATTTTGGTCAGCTCCACCATAGGCCGCAACAAGATGCTCATTCCGGGCGAAGTGATTGCCGCCATAATCAACGGCACTGAGGAGCTGCTTGCCCGGCTACGCTCACTCGGGGTAAACGCCATAAGCACCGGCGGCGAAACGGCCGATGTAGGCGACCTTGTCCGCACCATAATAGTAGACAGCACCGTCACCTGCCGCATGAAGCGCTCTGATGTGATAAACAATGCCAATATAGCCGCCGGCGATGTCATAGTGGGGCTTTCATCATACGGACAAGCCTCCTACGAAAGTGAATACAACGGCGGCATGGGCAGCAACGGACTCACATCTGCACGCCATGATGTGTTCGCCAAGTATCTTGCCGAGAAGTACCCGGAGAGCTATGACCGGGCAGTGCCATCCGAGCTCGTATACTCCGGCGGCATGAAGCTCACCGATGCCGTGCCGGGAACGCCGCTCGATGCCGGCCGCCTCGTGCTTTCGCCCACCCGCACCTACGCCCCGGTGGTGAAGAAACTGCTTGATACCATGCGACAGTCCATCCACGGAATGGTACACTGCTCAGGCGGTGCGCAGACCAAGGTAATGCACTTTGTGGAAGGCAAGCATGTGATAAAGGACCACATGTTCCCCATTCCACCCCTGTTCGAGCTTATTCAGCGTGAGTCAGGCACTGACTGGGCCGAGATGTACAAGGTATTCAACATGGGTCACCGTCTGGAGGTTTACCTCAGCGCCGAAGATGCGCACCGCGTCATAGAGATTGCCGAAAGCTTCGGCATAGAAGCCCGTATAATAGGGCGCGTGGAGGAAGCCCCGTCCAATAAGCTTACCATCATAAGCGAAAAAGGTACCTTTGAGTACTGATAGAGCCATACTGATATCGGCCATATTACTGCTGGCCGCCATACACTGCGCATGCTCCGGTTCAGGCGCGGCCTCCGCCGCATCGGCCGATTCTATAGCCGCTGACACTATGCGCCATCCGCTGCCCGACACCCTGCGCGTGGGCACCCTGTACAGCCCTACGTCATATTTCATATACCGCGAAACGCTCATGGGCTATGACTATGACCTTGTAAGCCACCTTACTGCCGAGAAGGGCATGGTGCTTGACCTGCACGTGATACCGAATCTGGCATCGGCCGTGGAGCAGCTCGATTCCGGAGCCATTGACCTGATAGCCTACGAGGTGCCCGTCACTGCCGAGTACCGTAACCGCGTGGTGCCATGCGGCGTGGAGACCATAACGCATCAGGTGCTGGTACAGCCCAAAAAGAACGGCGAGGAGCCTATACGCGATGTGACACAGCTCGTGGGCCGCGAGGTGTATGTGGAGAAGGACAGCAGGTATCACCACCGGCTCATAAACCTCAACGAAGAGCTTGGCGGCGGCATAACCATAAAGCCTATTGACCGTGACACCCTCATAACCGAGGACCTCATAGCCATGGTAAGCCGTGGCGAGATTCCGCTCACAATAGTGGACAGTGACATAGCCCGTATAAACAAAACATACTATAACGACCTTGACATCACGCTTGAGGTCAGCTTTCCCCAGCGTTCAGCCTGGGGCGTGGCTCCGGGGCGTGAATGGCTTGCCGACTCCATCAATGCATGGACCCGACAGGAAAATCCACGCCGCGAACAGGCCGAACTGCTGAAGCGCTACTTCGAATACTCCAAGAGCGAACCGGCGCCGGCCCTGACCGTAGATTTCAGCCACGGCCGCATATCGCCGTTCGATGCCCTGTTCCGCCGCCACGCCGCCACCATAGGATGGGACTGGCGTCTGCTCGCAGCACAGGGATACACCGAAAGCCATTTTGACTCCACTCAGGTGTCGTGGGCCGGAGCCCGAGGCGTGATGCAACTCATGCCCTCCACCGCCCGGGCCAACGGCCTGAGTCAGGACCGTATCACAAACAATAATCTGAACATAGCTACCGCCGTAAAGGTCATAGCCTCACTCGAGCGTACATTCGCCCCCAAGGTAAAGGACTCCGAGGAGCGCAAAAAGTTTGTGATAGCCGCTTACAATTCCGGTGCGGCACACATACTTGACGCCATAGCTCTGGCCGCTAAATACGGCATGAACCCGCAGAAATGGGACGGCAGTGTGGCCGAAGCCCTGTTAATGAAGTCAAAACCTGAGTACTACAACGATCCTGTGTGCCGCTACGGCTACTTCCGGGGCAGGCAGACATATGATTATGTGCGCCGCGTGTACGACTTCTACTCCCGTGCCAAGTCAAAAATTCCACGCTGAACGCCCGAACATCCTTGCCTCTGACTGCGTTTACAATCATAACAACATTCATCCAAACATAACCAAACCAACATTAAATGAAAAAGAAGTATCTTACCGTAGGTGTAATACTCACCTTAGCCGTTTCAATGCTCTCCACTTCATGCATAGGCAGTTTCTCACTCACTAACAAGCTCCTGTCATGGAACCAGCAGGTAGGCAACAAGTTTGTCAACGAACTGGTATTCTTTGCATTCTGGATTCTGCCGGTATATGAAGTAGCCGGGCTGGCCGACATACTGGTGATAAACGGCATAGAATTCTGGAGCGGTTCAAACCCCATGGCCAAAGGCACCAAGGTGATAGATGGCGAGAACGGCCGTTATCTCGTAAACTGCGACGGCAAAGGCTACACCATCACCAGTCAGACCGATGGCAGCGTAGTGCGCCTTGACTTTGATGAAGCTGACAACAGCTGGAGCGTAAACGTAAACGATGAGAGCTACAAGCTCCTCACTTTCATTGATGATACTCACGTGGCTCTCCCCACCGCCGACGGTTCAACCACCGTCATAGAGCTTTCTGAACAGGGCGTGTTCGCTTATCAGCAGATAGCCTCACAGGGCCACCTCTTTGCATCAGCAAAATAATCCGGCATACGGACCATACACATATTTTTTGACACCCGGCGGGCTCGCTCCACAGCAGCCCGCCTTTTTAGTTGCGCAAGCAGCCGATAGGTACCACCATCACACCGTCAGTCCTCATATGCGCATAGTCACCTACGGCTGTAAGTACCATCATGAACGAGGGTGCTTTCATTTTGGTGGTATCAATACGGTCCTTTAGCGCTATCAGATTTTTGGCGCCCTCATTTACAAGCTTCTCTCCGCCAAGTTTTATTTCAATCAGTCCGTATCTGCCGTTACGCAGATGGACCACGGCATCACATTCAAGTCCTGCCCTGTCCCTAAAATGATACACAAGGCCGTCCATCGACTGTGCATATACGCGAAGGTCCCTCACACACATACATTCAAACATAAACCCGAACGTATTCAGGTCATTTATCAAATCGTCCGGTCCAAGGCCAAGTGCAGCACATGCTATGGACGGGTCTATGTAATACCGCGTATCTGAGCTACGTATTGCCGATTTACTCCGCAGATTAGGATTCCATGCCGGCATATCTTCGATTACGAAAATACTTTTCAGAGCATTGATATACGAGTAGATGGTCTTATCACTCAATCCTACTATGTCACTTTCAGCTACATCATCAAGGATTGATTTCACACTTGCCTGTGTGCCCTGATGTCGGGCATACGATCTCATTATTCTGCGGGTACGCTGCTCATCCCTTTCCACATCATCCACTCTTGATATGTCAGTGCGCACTATAGCCTCATAGTAATTAATGGCCTGCCGCAGAGCCGAGTTTGACATACCTTTATCCAATGCCTTAGGCCATCCTCCCCTACATGTCAGAAATGCTATATCAGCCAGCGTCAACGCGTTCTCACCCCTTACAGGCCGGTCATTTGACTGACCGAAAAGCCCGGACAACCGTATCTCACCGGTTGAATTCCCCGACTCCCACAGTGACATGGGGCGCATTTTGAGCCAGGATATTCTCCCGGTGCCGCTATGCTTCATCTGCTCCTTATCTTCCTTAGGAGGAACGGCAGAACCTGTAAGGATAAACTGGCCGTCCTTATGACGGTGGTCCACCTCATAACGTACGGCATCCCATATCTTTGTGGCCAACTGCCATTCATCTATCAACCGTGGCGTAGCTCCGGCAAGAATATAACTGATATCGGTATCCACCATCTGGAGGTACTGACTCCGCCGTACCGGATCATCCATATATATTACACTCCCGGCGGCTTGTTCAGCCGTAGTGGTCTTTCCGCAAGCCTTGGGACCTTCAAGCAGCACAGCCCCCATGGCTTCAAGTTCATCTCTCAGTATGTCATCAAGTATGCGAGGACGATAACCTTCCATATCATTACTCAGTTTTTGTGCACCAAAGATAGTAATTATATCACTATGTACCAAGACAAATCATACTCCGTTTCCACGTTTGACATGATTTCACTTCCGCAGTTGACATGTTTTTACTTCCACGTTTGACATGATTTCAGTTCCAAACTTGACGTAAGCGGGAAGAGTGATACAAATGTTTGACGGGCAAACAAATGTTTGGACGTGAGAAAGGGCGGATCCGCTGCATGAATAATGCGCGAATCCGCCCCGTCCGTCAAATGAGAATTACGCGGCCATAGCACCGTTGTCACAACCACGCACGGCCTGTCTTACTGATTACGAAACTTTATCAGTAAAGGGGCAAGTTTCTCACGAAACTCGCCCCTTCGGATAGACTATCAAAATTTAAAAAAGTTGCCTCTTAAATTTTCAATAGTTGGAGTTATCAATTACAGTGTCTTCTTAATCTGTATTGCTATCTTGCCTGAGAGCTTGCCCCACTTGTGCTGAACAGTTACGGGAACTATCAGGTAAGCATCGGCCTGCAACGGAGCACCATTGTTCTGGAAGGTGATCTTGTTGGTTGTTGCATCGATGTTAGCAGTCATGTTCAGTGACTCAAGAGTGCGCTTGTTGGTGTTGCCGGCTGCATCATCTGCCACATACATTCCATTAGCATCAAATACCGGAGTGTGAACTACATAGAACGCGTAGTAGTCAGGAGCATAGGGCTCTGTAGCGGTGGCCTCTGTAGCTACGAGATGTCCGTAGGCATCGGTGAGCGAGTAAGCCTTGGTCAGATCTATAGCCTGTGATTCCTTAGAGTCATCAGAGAATGAACCGGTAGCAAGAGAGTTCAGAGTAAGTATCTTAACTATCTTCAGAGTTGAGTTACCGAAGGTGTAAGCGTTGACTGCCTGACCGTTGAGGTTCGACTGCCATTTCAGCTTAACGGTAGCGGCGCTTTCTACGAGAGCTATACCGTCAGGATCGTTGGCTATCTTGAAGCTGATGGTCTTCAGAGTATTCTGATTAGCCAGATTCATCAGCCAGTGACCGAAGCCGCTCTGGAATGTCAGAGAAGTACCACCGAATGTACCGTCAAAGTCTACATCCCAGTATCCGCATTCCATCATGCTCTTAACATAAGGCTGGAGGCGGCCTTCAAGGATATTGGTGTTATATTCGGCAGTCTGAGTTCCATCATAAGGAATGGCCATGGGCACAGGATAGATAAGCATCTGCTCATTGCTCCACTTCAAAGGATCGGTAGCGCCGAGAACGGTGTTGGGATCCTTAGCTGTGATGGTCCATGTAAGGGTTACTATGATGGTGGGATGCAGACCCTGAGGATCAGTGAAGGTGATAGTACCGGTGAAGTCCTTAGAACCGGCTAGAACTATCTTACCTACCTCAGCAGGTGTGAGAGTCCATTCTATTACGGGTACTGAAGCACCTGTTCCGTCAAGACCGGGTTCAAGGGTTACGTCAAGAGTTCCGGCGCTGGCTACTACTGTGGGAGCAGGTGTGCCTGTACCATATATCTTGATGAAGTCTTCCTTAGAGATACCGTTCTCGCCTACCTGTGACAGTACATATTCTACCATCTGGTTCCAGGTGATGTTCCATTCCTGGTTACCGCATACGAGGTCAGAAGCGTGAGTAGGTATGGTGAGCTTAACATCTTCCATCTTCTCAGCTGTGTACTGAACCTTGAAGTACTTCTGGTCGATAACGTTGTTATTGGTAACGTCAACAAGTACAGCGCAGATAATGGGCTGCTTGCCTATGATAGCCTGATTGTTGCCGGCACCGGTGGGAAGTACGGGAGTAAGAGTATTGCCATTGTCACCGCTTACACGAGCAAACTTCTGCTGGTTAGTCTTGTCTACAGAACCAACTTCGTAAGCACCTGCTGCTACGCGGAACTTGATATCAAAGCCGTATTCACGTACCTGCTCAAGAGTCATAGCCTTGTGAGTGGTGGGGTTGCTGAACAGCTTGCAGCCTTCAACGAGGTCATACAGATCGTATGTTTCGTTGTAAACTACCTGCTTAACAACACCGGCATTCATGGCATAACCGTAAGCGGTTACAGAGTCAACCGGGTGGTCAAGTGTGCCGAGATATGCATCCTTCACGTAGCGGAGCTCGGGAGTGAAGTATGTTTCAGCAAGGCGGGTGTACTCTGAGTAAACATTGGCAGAGGTTTCGCCCTGGGCTGTGAACAGATGCTTGGCAGCTACAGGCACCTTAAGGGCTACGGTGTAGATCTTGTTGCCGGTAAGGTTGAGGCTTTCAGTGTTTGACTTGCCGAGCTTAACGGTAAGCACACCGGCTTCAACGCTTGCGCTTGCTACATTTACTACATCGTTTTCGCCACCGGCAGCACGAGCTTCAGCTATGCGGCTTACGAAAGCAAGACCGTTGAGGTCAATATCGGTTTCGCCTACCATGTTCGGGCTCAGGCGATATTCAGCTGAAGTGCTGTTGTTGCTTACTATCACGTCCTTAGAGGGCGATGCGGCAACAAACTTACCGTTAGGATATGTACCCTTTACATACTTAGCTGACTCGAATTCAATAGTGGGTATACCACCTACATAAAGGTCGGGCATGAGGGTAACGCTAGTCAGACGGCCACTGATGTAGGTAGAAACATTGCTGTTAACCTCAGTGATTACCTGCTGAGCCAGATTGTCGATACGCGTGTTGATAGCAGTGATATCGCTCTGAGTGGCAGCGTCCTTCTTAAGCTCGGCATAAGCGGCGTTAAGAGCGTCGATGTTGCTTATCAGACCTGAGATGCCTTCAAAGTTAGCACCGTTAAGAGCTGACTTGAATTTGGCAAGAGCATCCATCTGAAGGCTGATAGCCTGAATAGCCTTCTCATTGTCGTTAACCTGCTTCTGGATAGCGTCAAGACCGGTGGCGGCTCCACCCTTCTCTATAGCCTCTACGCGGCTAAGGAGAGCAGCAATAGCGTCGGCATTCTTCTGAATCTCTTCAGCATTAGTGTTAATCAGAGGCTGGAGCTGCTCTATCACTGCTGCGATAGCGTCAGCCTTAGCCTGAGCGGCAGCCTGCTTGGCAAGCTCTGCCTGTGCCATAGCATCATCACCCTTCTTCATTGCGGCAGCCGCATTGCTTGCAGCATTGTTGGCTACTGTCTGGCAGGCCTCGAGCTGCTGCTGGAGCTGAGTGATTTGTTTGCTTAGTCCATCGTTGGTATTGTTAATGCTTGTGATGTCATCATCGTAGTCCTTACAGCTGACAAAAGACACAGGCATTGAAACTGCCAACAATGAAAAAAGCGCTACATTTAAGAACGTTCTTTTCATAAAAAAATTGGTTTAAATTAATAATATATATTAGTAAGCTTTTGGCTTCGGAAGGTTAGTCGAAAATCAAACTTTTTCATATATTTGTAGTGATTATCCGATATTTTGGGTACAAATGTCGTACATATTTTTGACATTGCCAAACATTTGTATTACTTTTTTCAACTTTTTCATGGATATAAACGAACGTATAGCAAAAATTATTGAACATGAGGGCCTAACAACTGCCGCATTTGCCAGAAAAATAGGGATTGGCGACCAAACAGTTAGAGCAGTATGCGTAATGCGGCGCAACAAACCGAGCTTTGACTTTCTTTCGAAAATAGTTCAAACATTTGTTTGGCTAAATCCGGTCTGGTTATTGACCGGTGAAGGAGATATGATAGAGAAAGATGATGAGATTAACGATGCTGAGACACGGGATTCGAACCTGAAAGAACTGATAGACTATCTGCGTGAGAAGGACCACAAGATAGAACAACTGATAGAAGAAAAAGCTATGCTGCAGGCACTGTGCCGAAGCACCAATCAATCCTGAGAGGTAGTAACAATATCCATAAAGAAGATCCCATAACTTAAAAACGGAAGTAGGCTGCACCATAATGGCACAGCCCACTTCTGTTTCATAGCGGTTATATAGCCCCGCGCTTACTTCACGCCAAGCTTGCCCTTGATGGCGGCAGGCACGGCTTCCTTATTGACGTATATATCCATAGTCTTGGCCAGCAGATAAGGCTCAGACACATAGAAGAATCCGTCATACACCTGATTAGTGTCCCAAGAGTTCTTTACCTTATAGTATTTGTTGCCTTTCTGATCCACAGCGCGGCCCACTATCACCATACCGTGGTCATCAGTGGTTTCCTGACGGTCAAACATATCCTGACGGCTCTCCTGAGTCACCACTATCTCCTCTACCGGACCTTTGATGTCATACTTGGCCTTCTCACGGTCCTTGTCAGAGAGCTTCACCCAGCGTGACAGCTCGGTGCCCTCCATATCAGCCTCGTTCTTGCCCTTAGGCATAAGAGCATAGCCTTCGTTCCACTTGAAGCCGCCTTCGCTCACGTCGGCAGCCCACAGCACTGAGTAGCCCTTGTCAAGAGCGTTGTCCACCACGGCCTTCATTTCATCCAAAGGCACATTGTAGTACGAAGCCCAAAGCCAGTTGTCGGACAGTTCAAGAGGGAACTGCGTGTAGAAGGGATGGTGCGTAAAGGAGGTTATGGCTATATAGTCGTCCATATTTATGGGAAGCGACTGGGCAAACGTCTGCGGAGTGTATTCCTTGCCCTCATAGGTGAAGGTTTCGGGCAGCTTGCCGAGATAACCGTCCACCGCGCCGCCGAAGCTGTTGCGCCAAGCCGTAGAGAGGCGGCCGTTGGGCTTGCGGTTCACGGCATTGACCATACCGGTAAGCACATCGGACATTTCGCCATGCACATGCTTGTCCTCGCCGTATTCAAGTCCGCGATACACTTCTTCGGGCACTATACCGTAGCGTGTCCATACATAAGGCACGTCCATGGGGCTGCCGCCCTGTGAGAAGTTGACCTTGCCATTGGTACGTATAAATTTGTCGGCCTTGTCACGATAAGTGTGGTTCACCACAAACATTTCTGACAGGTCATACTCCTTGCCGGTCTTGCGCAGCAGCTCATCCTCAAAAAACGAAAGCGATGAGAAGCACCAGCATGTGCCCGACTTGTTCTGGTCCTTGACCGGAGTGGTCTTGACCAACTTTACATCCTTGAATTTGAACCCCGTACTGTCAGGATTCACTACCTCGGCAGCCGCACTCACGCACACTGCGGCCGCCATGGCTGAGAATAAGATTTTTTTCATGTGACTATGATGTATTGGTATATTTTGAGCAAAGTTAGTATTAATTTATTAATTTTGCGGTAAAATTAGCGATAATGTTCAAAGTCATATCCAAAGAGCACTTCTCGGAAAAAGTGGTGAAATTAGTGGTGGAAGCGCCTTGCATAGCCGCCGCCCGCCGTCCGGGCCACTTCGTGATAGTGCGTGTAGGCAAGGGCGGGGAGCGCATACCGCTCACCATAGCCGATGCCGATGTGAAAGCCGGCACCATAACTCTCGTGGTACAGAATGTGGGAATATCCACGGCCAAGATATGCGCCCTCGAGCCCGGGCAGGAGTTTACCGATGTGGTGGGTCCCTTAGGACAGGCCACCCACATAGAACGCTTCGGCACCGTGGTGTGCTGCGGCGGCGGAGTAGGCGTGGCTCCCCTGCTGCCCATAATCAAGGCCATGAAAGAGGCCGGCAACAGGGTGATAACGGTACTTGCAGCCCGCACACGTGAGCTCATAATCCTCGAGGAGGAGATAATACCTTACAGTGATGAGGTGATAATAATGACCGATGACGGTTCGTATGGCACCAAGGGATTGGTTACCAACGGTGTGGAGAGTGTGATACAGCGTGAGCACGTGGATCTGGTAGTGACCATAGGCCCGGCAGTGATGATGAAGTTCGTGTCACTGCTCACAGCGCGTTACAATATTCCCACCATGTGCTCGCTCAACACCATTATGGTAGACGGCACCGGCATGTGCGGAGCATGCCGCGTAACCGTGGGCGGACGCACACGCTTCGTGTGCATCGACGGCCCTGAGTTTGACGCACATCAGGTTGACTTTGATGAAATGATGCTCCGCTTACGTAATAACTGACCATGACCATGAACCACCACGATACACGCTCGGCAGCCTGGCGTGAAGAGCTGCGAAACTCCATGAGCGCCCGCGAGCGCACATCCATACCCCGAGCCAAGATGCCGGAGCTTGATCCGGCCTACCGCGTTACCTGCACGGAGGAGGTGAATCAAGGCCTCTCGTACGAGCAAGCCCTCATTGAAGCCAAGCGATGCCTTGACTGCCCCGACCCTCAGTGCGTTACAGGCTGCCCGGTATCCATAGACATACCGGGGTTCATAAAGAACATAGAGCGTGACTGCCTGCCGGAAGCAGCCGCCGTGCTTAAGCGCACGAGCGCACTGCCGGCGGTGTGCGGACGCGTATGCCCGCAGGAGCGCCAGTGTGAGAGCCGCTGCATATATAACAAGATGAAGAAGCAGCCCGTGGCCATAGGCTATTTGGAGCGCTTTGCCGCCGATACCGAGCGGGAAAGCGGCACCGCACCGGCACCGGAACGCCCTGAGCCTAACGGCATAAAGATAGCCGTGGCCGGATCCGGCCCCGCAGGGCTTTCATTTGCCGGCGATATGATAAAGCGCGGCTTTGACGTGACCGTATTCGAAGCCCTCCATGAGATAGGAGGCGTGCTGAAATACGGCATACCTGAATTCCGCCTGCCCAACGCTATAGTAGATGTAGAGATCAATGCGCTAAAGCAGCAGGGTGTGAAGTTCATACCTGACTGTATAATAGGCAAGACCATAAGCTATGACCGGCTGGTGGACAATGGCTTCAAGGGTCTGTTCATAGCCTCCGGTGCCGGGCTGCCTCGCTTCATGGGCATACCGGGCGAGAATCTGCCGGGCATAATGTCAAGCAATGAATACCTTACCCGTATAAACCTTATGGGAGCCGGACGCCCCGGCTATGACACTCCTGTAATGCGCGGCACACGCGTGGCCATAATAGGCGGCGGCAATACGGCCATGGACTCCGTGCGCACAGCGCGCCGCATGGGGGCTGAAAAGGCATTCGTGGTGTACCGGCGCAGCGAGGAGGAGATGCCTGCCCGAAAGGAAGAGATAAAGCATGCCCGTGAGGAGGGAGTGGAGTTTCTCACTCTGCATAACCCCATAGAATATCTGGCGGATGAAAACGGCCGCGTACGGGCCATGCTGGTTCAGCGTATGGAGCTTGGCGAGCCTGACGCATCGGGGCGCCGCGCCCCGGTGCCCGTAGAGGGAGCTATTGAAGAGATACCCGTAGACTTGGTGATAGTGAGTGTAGGCGTATCGCCCAACCCCATCATACCCACATCCATAAATGGGCTTGAAGTAAGCCGCAGAGGCACGGTATGCGTGGATGACAGCACTATGGAGTCCAATATCAGCGGCGTATTTGCCGGAGGTGACATAGTGCGCGGAGGTGCCACCGTAATTCTGGCCATGGGCGACGGGCGCCGTGCCGCACAGGCCATGGCCCGTAAGCTTACAGCACAGGACTAAGCAACCGCACGACTGACTCTACAGCCTTCTGTTTCATGGGTCTATGACGCCAGGCAGAAGGCTGTATGCGTGTAGACTCCTCCATATCGGCCTCAAAGCGCTGCATAAGTTCGCTGTTGACCTTACGCGAGTAAATAAACATTGTGGCCTCAAAATTATGTTCGAAGCTGCGGAAATCAATGTTGGCCGAGCCTACGGCACTCAGCTCATCATCTATGATAAGCGTCTTAGAGTGAAGCATGCCTCCATCATAAAGGAATATCTTTATCCCGGCACGCAGGCACTCGAATATGTAGCTGTAACTGGCATAGGTAAGTATGCGCGAATCGCTCTTACGCGGCATCATTACGCGCACATCCACCCGCGCCAAGGCGGCGGTCTGAAGAACCTTGAGCATGCTTTCGGTAGGAAGGAAATAGGGCGTCTGTATGCATATGCGCTTCTTGGCATTGCCTATGGCCTTGAGCATAAGCAGGGCTATATTGCTCCACTCGCTCGTAGGCCCGCACGTGAGCATCTGCATACCGGCACTGTCATCGGCCTCAGTAAGCGGCGCACTATTGTCCACTTCTATGAGCGGCTGCCCCATAAAATTCCAGTCAACGGCAAATGAAAATTGGAGCGCACCTATGGCCGGGCCGGTAATGCGCAGATGCGTATCGCGCCACTTGGCAAAGTCCTTTCCGCCGTCCACATAACGGTCAGCCACATTCATGCCTCCTATATAGCCTACGCGGCCATCTATCACACACAGCTTACGGTGATTGCGCCAGTTGATACGTGTGGCAAACGGTGGGAAAGCCACACGGAAGAATGGGTACACCTCCACTCCGGCCTCACGCATACGCTTGAAGAACTTGCCGCTTACATGTATGGAGCCTATATGGTCATATATCACGCGTACCTTCACTCCCTGACGGGCCTTGCGCATCAGCGCCTCGCACACACGCGTACCTATAGTATCGTCCTCTATTATATAGTATTGCAGGTGTATGTAGCTGCGTGCACTCTCTATGTCGGCAAGCAGTGCGGCGAATTTATCGCGCCCGAAATGATACACCGTGACGTCATTGCCCGGATAAAACGGCGATCCGGTAAGTGAGCGCCCGAGCTCTACGAGCTGCCGGTGTTCCGGCGGCAGCTTGGCATCGTTGGAACGTGCATAGCGCCCTTCCTCGCGCTGCATGAGCTTGCGCCTGTTACGCCTGGATATCATGCGCTGATTCTTGATGCTGCGCCCGAAAAATATGTAAAGCACCAGCCCGCCTATGGGAAACATCAGAAGCACCGTAACCCACGCCAATGACTTGAGCGGATTCCTGTTCTCGGACAGCACCACCCCTACTATACTGATTATGGTAGCTATATAAGCTAATGTAAGAGTCCAGTATATCCAAGGGTTGTGAATAAGCTCCAGAAATCCGCTTAGCATGGATAATATAATCAAGGCATAAATCATCGGCTGCAAAATAAACGTTTACTCACCTAACCATAAAATATTTGCACACAAAACTATGGTTTATGCAACGAAATCAGCCCCGCAGATAATCAATCCGCGAGGCTGAGATATAAGGTGTGACTAATTAACGCCTGATTAGAGCTTGCTTACCACATCGGCTATAGCAGTGTCATCAGGATAAACCTCCAGATACTTCTGGAAATATTCCTTAGCCTTCTCATTGTCCTTGTTCAGGATATAGTAGGCACCGAGCACACGGTAAATTTCGCCGTAGTAGGGCTTGTAGGTCTCAAGGTTCTTCTCCTCTGAGTTGAGAAGCTCGAGAGCCTTGTTGTAAGCTTCTACAGTAGCTGCATCAGGCTCTGAGTTAGCCTTGGCCAGCAGCATCTGACCCTTTGCACGCCAAAGGCTTGCGGTGCTGCCTGAGGTCAGGGTGTCACCACCCTTTTCTATAGCCATGTCAGCATACTTCACAGCTTCATTTATAGCTGCGTCAAATTCGGGAGTGCCGTAACCTAACGTAGTGGCAAGGCTCTGATAGCGGCGGGCCATGCTCAGGAGGTCGGTAACAGAGCCGTTGCCCATATCAAGGTACTGCTTCATGATGTCAACAGCCTTCTGCTGGTCACCGGCGCGGTCATAAACGGCGCTGAGTTCGGTAAGGAGTTCGGGCTTGTCAGGGTTGAGCTGTATGGCCTTTTCGAACACGCTTACAGCCTTCTCGGGCTGGTTGGTATTGCTGAGAGCCTTACCGTAAAGGATATAGTCGTTGGCTATAAGCTCATCACCGGCCTTGGCGTGGTTGAAGAGCTTGTCACCGCTCTGTACGGCATCGCCCCAGTTTTCAAGAGCTGCGTCATTGAGCAGGAGCACGCGGTACATGTAGAAGTTGTCAGGGTCTGACTGAAGCACCTTGCGGGCCACTTCCTTTGACTTGTCATACTCCTTAGCTGAGAAGAGCAGACCGGCATAGCGCTGCTCGTCGCGCTGGAAGTGGTTGGGGTTCTCCATGTATTTGCCATACTGTATGCAGGCGCTGCCAAACTGGTCATTGTCATAATACTTCTCGGCAAGTTCGCGCTGAGCCAGAGCCGATGTGGGATCCTTTTCGTTGAATTCCACCAGCTTCTCTATGGCATACTGGGGGTTAACCTTGAAGTAAGTGTTGGCATACTTCACATAAGCCTCGCGGTTTACCTTACCCTTTTCATCATCCTGAGTGATAGCCATTTCATACTGGCCGGCAGCTTCACCGGGATTCTCTTTGGCCTTCATGTCGCCCCAAAGCACATATACGGCAGCCTCGGAGTTCTTTGACTCCTTAAGAGCCTTGGCTATGTTCTTGTCTATATCCTTGGCATACTTTACGGGGTCGACACTCCAGTATGCACGGGCTACGGCTACGAGCAGAGCCGTGTTCTTCTTGTCCGTATCCAAACCGGCCTTGAACTGCTTCTCGGCTGCGCTCTTGTTTCCGCTCATAAGATCTATTTCACCAAGACCTATATAGTTATAACCGTTCTGCGGATTGGCGGCAACACCTGCTTCAAAATTTTTCTTGGCCTCGGCTGTATTCTTTTCATCGAGAGCTATGCAGCCCAGATAGTAATAGGATACGGCTTTATCCGTCTGAGGCTCGTTCATGGTGTTGGTGAGGATTATCTTAGCCACGTCCATACGGCCGGCATTATAGTTGTCCACACCATCCTGATAACCTCCCTGCTGAGCTGAGGCTGTAAGAGCCATCGCGCCAAGTGCGAGTGAGAATAAGAATTTGATTTTCATTGGTTGGTTTATTAAGTTTTAAAGTTTGATTCGTTTTATATTCATAGGATTAAGAGCATCGGTGGTTAATTGATGTTAACCATCTGCGGGCGTATCACCTTAGGCAGTATACCGGTCATGAGCATGATTTTCTGCCCCTGGAATCCGGTGACAAACGAGTAGAAACCGCTTGATATGGTGGCACCGGCTGCCGTAGTAATCATATATATCTGCCTGTACAGCGGATATTCGCCCGTGTAGATGTAGTACTGATAGGGCTTGAAGGCCGTCACCTCATCGTCACGATGCACCTTAAGCACCTTGATTTTATCGCTGAAAGTGATTTCGGTGCTGTCATTGCGTTCCACGGCTGCGGCCAGCTCCTCGCGAGTCATTTCACGCCCTTTGAGGTCGCCGGTAATCCAGCTCACACCTATCACGCCTATCGACTTCTTGTCGGCAGCCACGGCATCGAATACAGCCTGAGGCGTCTTCTGGGCAAATACATTCTCGCCGAAGTCTGCGCCGTTAAGGAGCGAGTCGCGCATATAGTGGACTGTGCTTGAACCCTGATGGTCAAACACCACTTTTATCTGCCCGTCAATGCCGGGAGTCACCTTGTCCCAGTCGCTGAGCTCACCCGTAAGTATCTGCGCTATCTCTTTCTTTGAAAGCATCTCGGTGGGATTGGCCGGATTCACTATAAGCGCTATGGCGTCAACAGCTATCTGGCTCTGGCGCACATTCTTTTTGTTTGACTTGAAGTACTCCACCTCCTTTTCAGTAAGCGGACGGGTGGTTATAGCCATCTTGGTGCTGAAATTCATCAGCGAGTCAATGGCGGCATGCTCATCTACATAGTAAGGCATGATACTTGCCTCAGGGTATATGTACTCGAACACGTCTATTTCCTGCGAAAGGATGTTTTCAAACGTGGCATCGCACGCTATGGTGGCTATGCCGGATGTGGAGGTGCTTTCGGCTTTGTGCCGGTCACATGACACGGTCACAGCCGCCAGCAGCATACCGGCGGCCATGAGCGGTAAAGTCTTCTTATGTATTTTCATTTTCAATACGGGTACAAGATGTATGGTAACGAGGCTGATCAGTCAGATATATCACGGTCAATGCCGGCAAACTGACGGTAAGCACGCCATATGCCGTAAACAGTGAACAGAACACCACCTACCCAACGGAGCCACTGCCACTTGAACTGAAAATAATCGCAGAAGAATAGCACACCCATACCTATATAGATAATGATCATGATTATGCCGAATACGTTCCGCATAGTCTGAGGTGTCTTGCTGTTGTTGTCGTTGCTCATGATTCGTAGCTTTTAATATACTTAAACTTGGCCAAGGCCAGGTTTGCAGGATAGCTGTTCCGCCGGGCCCTTTACTTGTTAACAAATCTATACCCGGATTGTTCCGAGTACATCCCGTCACCTCCCACACAATATAATATGCGGACGGCGTAGGCGGATATTCCGCAGTAAAGTTATATAAAAATCCTATAATTCTACGGCGTCAGGCCTCGGATTTTTTCAAATTAACAATATTTCAACCCATTTTTTGTTACTTTTGTATTATGATGAATCAACCGTTGGCTGAGCGGATGCGTCCGCACACTATTGATGACTACATAGGCCAGAAGCACCTTGTGGGTCCGGGCGCCATATTGCGCCGCATGATCGACTCGGGCAATATCTCCTCGTTCATACTCTGGGGGCCGCCCGGCGTGGGGAAGACCACCCTTGCCAAAATCATAGCCAATACCACTCAGGCTCCGTTCTACACGCTCAGCGCCGTACATTCAGGCGTAAAGGATGTGCGCGAGGTTATAGAGCGCTGCCGCCGTGACGTACAGAGCATGTTTACCGGACACCGCCCCATACTGTTTATCGATGAAATACACCGTTTCAACAAGTCGCAGCAGGACAGCCTGCTTGCCGCCGTTGAAAACGGCACCGTCACCCTCATAGGCGCCACTACCGAAAATCCATCATTCGAAGTGATACGCCCGCTGCTTAGCCGTGCACAGGTGTACACCTTGCGGCCCATGGAGGATACCGACCTTCATCAGCTGCTGGACCGCGCCGTGGCCACTGATTCCGTACTGGCCTCACACGGAGTGGAGGTAAAGCAGACATCGGCGCTGTTCCGCTTTTCCGGCGGCGACGCCCGCAAGCTACTAAACATCCTCGACCTCCTGGAACAGTCTACTCCACAAGGTGAATCCATAGTAATAGACGATGAGCGCGTAACATCAAGCCTTCAGAGCAATCCCGCCGCTTACGACAAGAACGGAGAGATGCACTATGACATAATATCGGCATTCATAAAAAGCATGCGCGGCAGCGACCCTGACGCGGCCATATACTGGATGGCACGCATGATAGAAGGCGGCGAGGCTCCCGAATTCATAGCCCGGCGCATGGTCATATTCGCAGCCGAGGATGTAGGGTTGGCCAATCCTAACGCCCTGCTGCTTGCCAATGCCACGTTCGACACCATACATAAAATAGGCTGGCCCGAAGGCCGGATACCGCTCGCCGAGTGTGCCATATACCTCGCCACGTCGCCTAAAAGCAATTCGGCTTACATGGCCATTGACTCTGCCCTTAAATTAGTGCGCGAAACCGGCAACCGCCCCGTACCGCTCCACCTGCGCAATGCCCCTACGAAAATGATGGCCGATATGGGCTACGGACATAACTACCTGTATCCGCATGATTATCCCGGCAATTTCGTAGTACAGCAATACATGCCTGATTCGCTTGGCCATGTACGCTTCTGGAACCCCGGCACCAACCCGGCTGAGAGCCGTACTGCCGCCCTGCAATACGAACGCTGGCATGGCCCCGGCGAAAAAAAATAGCGTCCGGCTGTCACAAATTTCGGTCTGCCGAGTCTTACTATTGTAATGACCACCGAACAGTTCAAGGCTGACATATTACCGATGCATCACTCCATGTACCGACTGGCCTACGCACTGCTGCATGACTCTGACAGCGCTGCCGATGCCGTACAGGACTGCATGCTGCGGCTATGGGCACGGCGCGATTCGATTTCCGACGTTTCCGACCTGCACGCCTACTGCCTTACCATGGTGCGAAACCGCAGCATCACCCTTCTTGAGCGCAGCCATGTGGCGGTAAGCATCGACACCGTAAGCGATATAGCCAGTACCGATACGCCGGAGGATAGTATGCATCGCCGTCAGTCATTGGCCATAGTGGATGAAGCCATACAGCTTCTGCCCGACAGTCAAAGGGAGATTCTGAAGCTAAGCTCATTCGGCGGCTGCTCTAACAGTGAGATAGCCGCCATGACCGGACTTACAGAACCAAATGTGAGAACCATACTGTCACGTGGCCGCAAGAAACTGCGAGCTCTTTTCTCAAAAATATAACCGAATTATATATGACTCCACATAGCATCCATCAGCTTATCAGCCGCTTCTACTCCGGCGCCACCACGCAGGAGGAGTACGATGCCTTGAAACGATACTTCACGGAGGCACATGACATTCCTGCCGAACTGGCTGCTGACCGTGAACTGTTCATGGCTCTGGCTGAGCGTCACATAACCACGCCCCCGGGACTCGCTGACCGCATATCGGCGGCTATTGACAGTGCCGACACCGCCTTGAAGCATACCCGCCGCCCGCTCATCACCGCCTTGCGTTATGCATCAGCGGCTGCTGTCATGGCAATCCTTTTCTCTCTCGCACTATATCTGCTACCCGGCAGTAAGGACCGCGACACTCAGATGTTGGCTCAGGTAAACGATACGACCCCTACACAGACTGCTGATTACAATCCGCAGAACCTACCGGCTGCGCACGTGGCAGCCGACACCCCGGCAGTACTCCCCGCCACTCCCGTGAAGGCCGCTACGAGCACCAATCGGAGCCAAGTCAACACCACTACAGCTGACAATGTCCTCGCATCAGAGCAAGCCGTCATACAGGCCAACAATGCTTTGGCTCTCATAGCTGAGCGCCTGCGGTCAGCCGGCGCTATATTGGAAAGCGCCGACAACAGCTTCAACGAATCAAAGGATAAAGTAACAGAAAAATTAAATAACATATGAACAGAATAGTCATTGCCATCATGTCAGCGTACATGATACTCTGCTCGGCATTCACCGCCGCAGCCGATACAACCGTAGAAGTGGACAACATGCTACAGAAACTTTCCGACAGCCCGGAAGTAACCTCTGTGTACGTATCGCAAAGTATGCTTCAAAGCCTTGGCAGCATAAACAATATTCCTGTGTCAAGATATCGTTTCAGCATAGAGAATGTACAGGTTTACTCCACCACCAACCCCAACGCCTCAGAAAAGTTGGTAGCCGTAGAACGCACGTATACCTCTACCCCCTCCCTACAGATACTGATGAAAGTAAATGACGGTTCAAACCGTACCATAATCTACGGCCTGCCCGACCGAAAAGAGAAGGAAGCATTCCGGCAGATATTCATGTTCACCAAGGACAGTGACAACACCACCATAGTACTCATCAACGGACAGCTATACAAATATCAGATATCCCAACTGATAGGAAACACCCATGCCGTAAGCACAGTCCAATAAGGCATATCCATCTATTGCTTTCTATAGTCTTAGCAACGCCACGCCGATAATCATGACAACCACTCCGGCATATTCTATTGCAGCGATCCGGCGCTTCTTTGCACCGAGCCAGCCGAAACCGTCAATACAGAGGCTAAGTATCATCTGACCGAGTAGCAGAGCCATAAAGAAAGCACCTGCGCCTATCTTTGGAATCAGCCATGCGTTGCCGAATACAGCCGCCGCTCCGCATATTCCGCCAAGCCACATCCACCACGGGCGCGGCTGATGCAGTACGTTTGAGGCCTTTCCGATTGTGCCGTTCACAAGGCATACAAGCACAATCACCACTACGGCAATGAAAAATGAATCGGTCGATGCCTGTAACGGGGAGCCAAGAATTACTCCAAGTCTTCCATATATAGCTCCAATCGATGCCATCAGACAACCCGCGATTATTCCGGCAATCTGCCACAGTACGGTATTCTTTCCCGACGTATCGGCCGATTGCTTGTTGCGCAGTCTGGGAATGACTACTATCATAAACACTCCGGCAATAACAAGCAACAGGGCTATAACTCTTGTCATGGATATTGGAATCCGGGTGGAGCCGAACATCCCGAAGTTGTCAATGGTGAGGCTGAATGCAAGCTGACCGAGCAGGGGCAGTATAGTAGTCTGTAACTGCCCAAGCGACTTGAACATGAACATCACTATTGTAATGGTACCCAAGGCGATTATGCCTCCGCACCATCCCCACCAAGGCGTTGCAGAAATCTGACCCGCCGATGGCAGAATCGGCAACCCTGCGGCTACCGACCCTGCCAACAGCACTATAAGCGAAATGACAAAGGAAATCATCGTCACGACAAACGCCGGGCCGACTACGCTCCTCATCTTGGAATTAGCCGCCGTCTGAATCGGAGTGACCGTTCCAGTCAGCAATGCAAATAACAAAAGTAGCCACATATCTCCCCGGAGTTATTTTTCAGAGTCCTTGAGCTGGTAAACCTTTTTCCAATATTCTGCCGCAGACAAGTTGGAATCTTTCAGCTGCGGATATTCATGGAGAATCTCCACTTCGGTGCGGTCAGCGTATAGTTTCCAGAAGTTGTCGGCAATCCGAGTGGGAGCAAAGAATGAGTCTATGCCGATAGTGCCGCAGACGGTTACGGTGCCAACATATATTCCCTTGGGCTTCAATTCATCGTGAAGCAGGTATGTCATGGTGCGCAGTGCGGCCTTGTCAAGCGACAACGGCATGAATCCGGTCAATGGATAATGTGCAAGACCGCCGCCGGTGAGAAGGATTGCCCCTTTCTTTTGGGCAAACTCATCAGTACACACATCTTTGATACACTGATATGCACTTGCCACGTCAACCTGATAATGTAGCATGAGGGTTTCACTGTCAAGCGCAGCGGCATCGTCGGGAGCGGTAATACCGACATTGTAGGCAAGGACATCGGGTGTACCAAGTGACTCCCTTACTTTGTTGATGGCTGCCGAAAGTGTTTCCGGCCTGGAAGCATCTACCGTATAGATGTACGTCTCTATTCCGTTGGCTTCAAATTCTGTTTTGTATTTGGAGAGAGATTGCTCATTGCGGGCCATAAGCACAACGCGGAATCCCTCTTTGCCAAATTTCTTGGCTATGTGGTTGCCGAGTCCTTTGCCTGCGCCAACCACTATGATTGTCTTCTTTCCCATAAAATGTTTATTGATTAGTGTGTTGTCATTCCTTTATAGTTTAAGCCAAACAGGCGGCAGAATATACCCATTGTGTTGTCGGCGGATGTTATCTGCTCCATAACCTCGTCAAACTGGTCATCATCATAATACTGGCCAAGCGGATATACCTTGTAGTCAATCAGATTCAGGGTTTCATAATCTCAACCGGCAAGCATTCTCCGTGCAATGTCCGCCGTATTTCCATTGTCCTTGTTCGGACTCGCGTTTACAACGCGATATTTTCTTCATAATCTTAAATTTATTACCACCAGTTGAAAAGACTCCGGCCTCGGTCAAGAGTTACTATTTCACTCATTTCAGCATCTGTCAGTGTAAAATCAAGAATTTCAAAATTCTCACGTATGCGCTCCCTGTGGGTTGATTTTGGGATAACGGGGATGCCTCGCTGAACAAGCCAGCGGAGTGCGACCTGCGCCACGGTCTTACCATGCGCCTCTGCTATCTTCATCAGCACCGGATTGCGGAATATATTGTTCTGTCCGCAAGCGAGAGGCGACCATGATGTAAGCAGTGTGCCATGCTCTCGAAGCAACGACTGCATATCTCTCTGCTGACGGAATACGTGGGTTTCCAACTGGTCAACCGCAGGGATTATCTCGCAGTTGGCTATCAGACGGAGATAGTTGTCCTCAAGGAAGTTGGCAACCCCGATTGCATGAAGCTTACCTCCCTTATAGGCATCCTCCATGGCGCGGTAGATCTCCACGAAGTCGCCCGAAGGCTCATGAATCAAGAACAAATCAATATAGTCGGTCTGAAGCAGTCGCAATGACTCGCTGATAGACTGCTCCGTGTCGCGATAGCCACTACTTCCCCATATTTTGGTAGTGAGAAATATATCCTCCCTGTCAAGCTCGGATTTTTTGACAGCCATGCCTACCGCACGTTCATTTCCATAGCATTGTGCCGTGTCTATATGGCGATATCCGGCGCTGAGCGCATCAAGCACACATCTTTCGGTCAGAGCTGCCGGAATTTGGTAGACACCAAATCCCACCATAGGCATCTTCACGCCGTTGTTCAATTCAATATATTTTTCCATAACTTTATCTGTCAACGTTTTGTGGCACGGTGCCAAGCTTCTTTATGTCGTTGCCGGAGCGGTTGCCGTAAATTTTCATTTTGTTGAGAGCACCCGTGAGCTGACGGTATTCCTCATCAGTAAGCACTACGTCTGCCGCACCGAGATTTTCTTTGATTCTTTCCGAACGGCGCATACCGGGGATAGGTACAATATAAGGCGCCCCTTTCAGAACCCAAGCAAGACTAATCTGGCCGGGAGTGCATCCCTTCTCCTTTGCGAAGAGTTCAACCAGCTCTACAACCGGCTCGTTCTTCTCCATGTTTTCCGGGTTGAAGCGTGTGATGACGTTGCGAATGTCGTTGGAAGCGAACTTTTGTCCGGGATTGTATTTGCCGCTCAAGAATCCGTTTGCCATTGGAGCGAACGCAACGAAGCCAATGCCCAATTCACCGCAAAGAGGAATGACACTGTTCTCCCATTTGCGCTCCATCATAGAGTATTCGCTCTGAATGGCTGTGATTGGAGTCACGGCATGAGCCTTGCGTATTTGCTCCATACTCGATGACGACTGTCCCCAACCTCGTATCTTACCTTCCTGAATGAGCTTGCCCATCACATATGCCACCAACTCCTCTGTACCATCCTGCATCTGATGCTCAGTGTAGAGGTCTATGTAGTAAGTGCCAAGACGTTTGAGCGACGCTTCAATGCAATGGCGGATACCTGCCTCTGTCAGTTTTCCTTCAGGTACATCCATTCCCGGCAGCGACTCGGGCCAGAATTTGTCGGAAATTATCACCTTGTCGCGTGGCAGTTCCTTGATTGCCTTGCCGACAAACTCCTCGTTCTTGAAATAGGAGTACATTTCGGCGGTGTCAAAGAAGTTGCATCCAAGGTCAAACGCCTCATGCACCAGTGCTATACCGGTTTTTTCATCGGGGCCGTCACCGTAGGCGTGGGTAAAGCCCATACAGCCCATACCTATGGCTGATACTTCAAGATTGCCTAATTTTCTTGTCTTCATATCTCTGTTGTTATTTTTGATTTTCAGTTACGACTGCAAATATAACAACAGGGAAAGTCAGGCAATGTCGCTCTAAGGCTCAAAACTTAAGGCATACTGGAAAATGAGCCTTAGAACGACAAAGTCCTTTTCAGACATTTCGATACAGTGTATCTTCCGTGGCTTCTGATGGCGCTACTCCAAATAGTCCCTTAAACACCTTGATGAAATGGGTTCGGTTCTTGAATCCTGATTTGAGGTAGGCTTCCCCCACGGACATTTTGTCATTTACTATCATCTTCAAGGCCGCTTCAAGCCTATGGCGGATAAGCCATTTCTGCGGGGTAAGCGGACTAATCTTGGCAAAATCCCGTTTGAAGCCGGCCCTACTTCTTCCTGTATATGATGCGAGTTCATCAAGAGTGAAGTCCGTTTTGAAGTTGCGTTCCATGAATTCAAGAATGTCAATTTTCCACGGCTCATTGAAATCAAACAGGACCGGATAAAGTTCCGGATTTTCCCGCAGCAATGCATCTATAACCTCAGCTTTTATCCTTGCCGCCTCGGTTTTGTTAGGTAGTTCATCTGCTCCAATATAGCCTTGTAGCGAAATCAAAAGGCATCTCACCTCTGAATCTTCAGATAGGATAATAGCCGACTTGTATAAATGGGCATACCGTTCGGACAGGTCTTGCCGCCTGACATTCGTGTTAAAATAATCACGGAGAAAGCTGCGATCAAAGATTATGCTGACAGCACTGTATGGCTCACCGCCACTGCCGGTCTTATGGATACGCACCTGATGGTCGCGTCTTACAAACACGGTCTGTCCGGCACTGACCTCGATTCGCTGTTCATGGTCATCAATCTCCATCCTTCCCGAAATAACGTGCATTATTACCGCACGCGGGACACGTCCCTCTATCACTTCATCCTCCGGAAATAGACAGCTGAAATATATGTCGTTACTACTTATGATCCTATTTCTCATACAGTTATTCCATTATTTCTGAATAATCCCATGCAAAATTAGTCAATATAATAACGCCGGACAACCACCAGGTATATACTTTTACCCATGTAGAGTCAACTGGCAAGTGCAAAATTAAGCAATTCGTTTGAAGAACTCTTTT
>JAMPBB010000030.1 GCA_023666885.1 Muribaculaceae bacterium
CCCGCGACCCCGACCTTGGCAAGGTCGTGCTCTACCAACTGAGCTATTTTCGCGGTAGGCAAGTGCGCTGTTTTTGCGTTTGCGATGCAAAGGTAGATATTATTTTCATTCTGACAAAACTTTTTTGTTGAATTTTTAATTGATTTTGTTCTTGTATGGTGTAATATTCTGTTATACAGCATTATGTGTGCGGTTTGAGATTTGGCTTTGGAATATCCATGCGTTTAATATATATTTGTAACCGGATTATCAATTATAATATTAATGTTTATTTTTAGACTATCATGAAGAGAATTTCAATGCTGATGCTTATCCTGAGCGTGCTGTGCCTTACTGCATCGGCTCTTGATGTGCCCGAAATGCCTACGGGATATCTGACCAAACAGACGGCTTTGGCTACTAATCCTGCATCGGCCTGCAATAAGGGTGGAGAGTCGTTCATATCCTTTATCAAGCAATTCAAGGCCAGCCAGAAATTTCGTGTGTCACGCATGAAGATAGATTCATCCACGTTCAGTGTGGAGCCGGAATTTGCTACATATATTTTGGAGGGATACAAGGGCAAGACAGGCCGTACACGTACGCGCACTGAGAAATGGTTCGGCACGTATTATAATGTGACGGCTGATCAGGTATGGTACTGTCAGACTTCCGAGCCGGTATCAGCCGATGCTGAATGGGGCGGCGGCAGCGAGATATACGGCTTTCAGCGTATAGGCGGAAAGTGGTATGTGGTGTTTGTCCAGGCTGCCGGATAGGCTCCGGGCGGTTACGCTATTGTAGAATTTTTATAACTTTGCGGTCAAATTCATTTGATATATGGAAATGACTGCTGAAAGCCACAGCTGTCTGCATGATTCATGGGACCGAGAGCACTTGTGGCATCCTTATACATCCACCATTGACCCGCTGCCTACCTATAAGGTAACAGGGGCCGATGGTGTTTTTTTGCATCTTGCTGACGGCCGGCGCTTGATTGACGGTATGTCATCGTGGTGGTGTGTGATTCACGGCTATAACAACAAGGCTATAAATGAGGGCGCCAAGCGGCAGATAGACCGCATGGCTCACGTTATGTTCGGCGGCTTGACGCATGAACCGGCCATAGAATTGGGCAAAATGCTCCTTAAGGCAGCGCCTCCGTCAATGCACAATATTTTTTATGCCGACTCGGGCTCGGTGGCTGTAGAGGTGACCATGAAGATGGCAGTACAGGCGTCGGTGTCAAAGAGCGGATCGCATGAAAAGACTAATTTCGTGACCATACGTTCAGGCTATCATGGTGATACATGGAATGCCATGAGCGTATGTGACCCTGTTACGGGTATGCATGGCGCGTTCGGGCCGGCGCTTCCCATACGCTACTTCGTGGAGTCACCGCGTGTGCCCTATGGCGGAGAGTGGGATCCGGCAGCCATGGACGGCCTTGAGCGTATGCTGCGCGAGCATCATCATGAAATAGCGGCATTCATTCTTGAGCCTGTAGTGCAGGGTGCCGGCGGAATGAAGTTTTATCATCCGCAATATCTGGTAGAGGCCCGTAAGCTTTGTGATAGATACGGCGTATATCTGATATTTGATGAGATAGCCACCGGGTTCTGGCGCACAGGGAAGATGTTTGCGTGGGAACATGCCGGAGTGGAGCCTGATATAATGTGCATAGGCAAAGGGCTTACGGCGGGGTATATGACCATGAGTGCCGTGCTTACCACAAAGGATGTGGCCGATACTATATCGCGCGGCGAGGCGGGTGTGATGATGCACGGGCCTACATTTATGGCCAATCCGCTGGCGTGTGCTGTAGCCATAGAATCCTTGAAGCTCCTTAATTCACAGGATATGGCTGCGCGTGTAGCTCATATGGAGGATATGCTTAAGCGGCTACTTGAACCGGCACGGACACTGCCGGGCGTAAGAGATGTGCGTGTGCTCGGCTCCATAGGCGTGATAGAGATGAAGGAGCCTGTGAATGTAGGTGAGTTTCAGAAGAAATGCGTGGAGCGCGGAGTGTGGATACGTCCGTTTGGCACGCGGGTATATGTGATGCCTCCATATGTGATAACTGACGCTCAGCTAACCGAGCTGGTGGAAAAGATGATAGAAATAGTAGCTTCATGACCGGATATGACAAGTTGCTGACGCGGCTTCGCATCGAGGGTAATTTCCGGGCCATTCCCGCCGAGGATTCGGAGCCTGTGACGGATTTTTCTACAAATGATTATCTCGGACTTGCCGCACGCCGTGACCTGCATGAGGCGTTTATGGCCGATAAGCTCCGGAGCGGAGCGCTGCTTACGTCATCGGCCTCCCGGCTGCTTGCATCCGATCAGGCAAGCTACAAGCGGCTTGAGGATTATCTGAAGACTCTTTATGGCAAGGAAGCCTTAGTGCTGAACAGTGGGTATCATGCCAATACGGGGCTGATTCCGGCTCTGGCAGCGGATGCCAAGACTGTGATAGTGGCCGACAAGCTGGTCCATGCCAGCATTATTGACGGGGCTGTGCTTTCCAAGGCGCCTTTGAGGCGGTTTCGCCACAACGATATGGCTCACTTGCGGCGTGTACTTGATTCCGTGATAGGAGAGTATGAGCGGATAATCATAGTAGTTGAGTCAGTATACAGTATGGATGGCGATGAAGCTCCGCTTCAAGAGCTGATAGCTATAAAAAGAAATGTGCCCGAAGCCGTCCTGTATGTGGATGAGGCTCATGCGTTAGGTGTGTGTGGCCCGCAGGGGTTAGGCCTGTGTGCGGAACTGTCCGATACGGATCGCCGCGAAGTGGACGTAATTATAGGCACATTGGGAAAGGCGTGTGCATCATCGGGTGCGTTTGCTATAATGTCAGGTGAGCTGCGAGATGTGGCTGTTAACCGTGCCCGAAGCTTTATCTTCTCTACAGCACTCCCGCCGCTGTGCTGTGAGTGGAGCTTGTGGATGCTTGAGTGTATGACGCATATGGACGGTGAGCGCGCGCATCTAAGGCACCTGAGTGAGCTATTGTATTCAGGACTTAAATCTATAGGTGGTGTGCGTGCCGGATGTGCAAGCCACATACAGCCGGTTATCATCGGCGATGCTGCCAAGGCTGTGGCTCTATCGCGTAGGCTGCTCGCGAGGGGGATTAAAGTACTGCCTATACGCACACCTACGGTGCCTCCCGGTACGGAAAGGCTGCGTATAAGCCTGAGCGCTGCTATGACTGATGCCGATGTCTATAACCTGCTTAACGCTATAAGGGCGGAATATGAAGTATGAGTGTGTGAGCCGGAGTATAGGGCATGATGGACAGCGCCGTCTGCTTCTGTTTTTTGCCGGATGGGCTATGGAAGCCAATCCTTTCCGTGCGCTGAGCGTGCCGGGAATGGATGTTACCGTAGCATGGGACTATCGGTACGCTGATTCACTGCCTGATGAGGCTACAGCCGGCTATGATGAGATATGCGTCATGGCGTGGTCATTCGGAGTGCCGGCGGCCGCTGACTTTATGCTTGCGCATAAGCATCTGCCGTTTACGGGACGGATAGCGGTGAACGGCACGCTTACTCCGGTAAGTGACACCACAGGAATACCTGAACGCATATTCCACGGTACGCTTACGGGACTTGATGAAAGGTCGCTACGCAAATTCTACAGGCGAATGTTCCGCTCTGCAGAAGCATTCGGACGTTTTGCCGCCATGATGCCTGCCCGTGATGTAGAAGAACTTAAGGAGGAGCTTGAGGCAGTGGCGAAACGTTGTAGTCAGGTCCCGGACGGTCAGAGCATGTGGGACACCGTATTGATTTCAGAAGATGATGCCATAATCCCTGCGGCCAATCAGCGCAGGGCATGGGCCGGCCATAATGATGTGCGCATGATGGAGGGTGGGCACTGCCCGGACATGGCGGAACTGATACGGAGCCTGTTTGTAAACAAATCCCTTGTGGCGCACCGCTTTGGTGAAAGCCGTACCTCGTATGGGTTATATGCCTCAGTGCAGGAGCATATGGCTGCACATTTGGGAGCCATGTGGCCTGATTGTGGCATACCGGAGGGGAGGATAATAGAGATAGGCGCCGGCAGTGGGATGCTGACGCGTGAATATCAGCAGCGCGTAAAGTCAGAGAATGTGGAGCTGTGGGATATCGCAGACATTGACTCTTCGCTGCCCGGACGCCATGTGATATGCGATGGGGAGTCGGCCATATGCAGCGTGGCCGCAGGAAGCGTGTCGGCTATATTGAGCTCGGCTACGCTACAGTGGTTTAACTCTCCCATGCTCTTCGTGCGCAGGGCATATGATAAGCTTATGCCGGGGGGAATAATGCTCCTGTCCACATTCGGCCCTGAAAACTATAAGGAGATAACCGCCGGCATGACACCACTGAGATACGTACCTGTGCAGGCATGGCGAGAGCTGGCTTCTGAGCTACCGGGTATGGATATTACTGTGGAGGAAGAAGTGCTCGTGGAAACGTTTGACACACCGCGCTCCATGCTACGTCACATACGTCTTACAGGAGTCAATGCTCTGCCGTATGAGGCCGGACAAGCTACCGTGATGGCTCGGCGCCTTATAGCAGCGGATGTGCGTACGCTTACCTATCACCCGGTTTATATACGGATTATAAAGCGTCAGAGCTGACTGAACTTTTTACGCCCGCGCAGGTAATAGTCCACTATTATATTATGTCCGCGTGGTGTGGTGTGCAGCAGATCGGTGTCAGGGTGCAGGGTGTATTCTTTGCGCATTTTAGCGAAGTCACGATGCGCACGCCATATGGCAGCGGCATTGCGCCATTGGAATGTGAGCACAAACTTGGCCCATGCTATGGAGTCAAGAAGCCGGCGGCGCAGCAATGTGCCTTGGCGCACGCTGTCAGGCAGATTCTTGTGTAGCATGAGCAGATTGTTGCGGAAGTTAAGATACGTTTTCTTGGGATTGGACGCATCAAGGCTGCCACCGCCCAGATGATATACCACTCCGTCAGGGATCACAGCCAGTTTGTAGCCGAGCAGTCTGATACGCCAGCATAGGTCTATTTCCTCCATATGGGCAAAGAACTTCGGATCTAACCCCCCGGCTCTAAGATACAGATCGGTGCGTACCATCAGCGCAGCTCCGGTAGCCCAGAATATGTCAGTAGCCACGGAATCATATTGGCCGTAATCCTGCTCGACGGTGCCAAATATACGCCCTCGGCAGTAGGGGTAGCCGTTGCGATCCATGTAGCCGCCTGATGCTCCGGCATATTCAAAATATGTGGGAGTGCGGTATGACCTTATCTTGGGCTGACACGCTCCGGTGTCCGGATTGGCCTCCATATACTCATACAGCGGTGTGAGCCAGTCCGATTTTGCGGCCACGTCCGAGTTGAGCAGCACCGTGTATCGGTAACGTGTGCTGTCAATGGCTCGGTTATATCCTTCGGCAAAGCCATGATTCCGGGCAAACCGAAGCAGCTTTACTCCGGGAAAATCAGTTTGAAGCAGCTTTACCGAGTCATCCGAGCTGCCATTGTCGGCTACTATTATATCGGCAATGTCGGCAGGGGTGTATTCCACCACTGATGGGAGAAACTCGCTGAGCAGTTTCTCACCGTTCCAGTTGAGTATTATTACGGCCACGGGCTTGTCCGGCGCTCCGAGGGTGTTTTTATATACTTGCATCATTATGGAGGTTTTAGCTATTGGAGGGGAGTGTGACGGGTATTTTCCACCGTTTATGACTCCAGAGCCATATGGCCGGATTTCGGCGTATGGTTTGCTGAAGGAGCGATGCATAGCGCTCTGTTATGGACATGTCCGGCAAAGTATCGCACCGTGATGTGATGGGGCGAATCACTATCCGGTAATGTCCGCGTGATAATTTATGGATATCCATGTACACCACGGCAGAATCAAGTTTGCGTGCCAGATGTTCGGTGCCGGTGATCATGGCTGTAGGATGGTTGAGAAACCGGACCACGTGCGTAGGGTCGCCATGGCTGGGCTTTTGGTCGCTCATGAAGCCGCACACAGTGGGCATGCCGTTGTGCCGAGAGCGTATCAGCTCGCGCAGTACGGTGCTTTTAGGATATGACAGTGTGTGGAAGCGTGACCGCAAGTGCAGCAGATAGGAGTCGAACCACTTGTTGGCCAGCGGCCTATACACTTGCCCGAAAACGAAATCCTTGCCGGGTGTGAGGCCGGTCCACAGGGATATGGATGGAGCCCATTCCCAGTTGAAACAATGGGCGAAATAGCATACTACCGAACGTCCTGAGCGGACAAGCGAGTCTATGGCCTCGATGTTTTCAAACGTCATGCGCCGCCGCATCTCATCATCGGAAATATGTCCGAGCTTGATGGTTTCCACTATATAGTCGGAAAAGTTGCGGTAGAATTCGCGACAGGTGCGCCTGCATTCCTCTGCCGTCATGTCAGGAAATGAGCTTGCTATGTTGTCCATTACCACCCGCCGGCGGTATCGGACCATATGATACATCACAGCGAATATCATGTCGGCCGCTAAGTATAGCACTTTCAGTGGCAGGCGTGACAGCCCGTTGAGCATCCACCCGAATGGCCGATATATCAAGGTGTTCATATGCATGGCTCTCCCTTCATTTCTTCACCCAAGTTCTGGGTAAGGCGTATGGGTACAATTCGGTTGGCGAGCGATGTATCGGACGGGATTGACACTTTTATGTAGTTGTCAGTAAACCCATGCATTATGCCCCCTCGTGCAGTGTGCTCCACCAGCACCGGACGTACAGTGCCTATGAAGCGGTCATGAAAGGCTGAGAGCATCTGCTCGGACAGCCCAATCATTGTGCGTGCCCGCTTGTGCTTCTCCTCCTGACTCACCACGTAGTCTATGTCAAGGGCTCTGGTGCCGGGACGTTCGGAATAGGGGAATACGTGTAGCCTTGACGCACCAATGGAGGCACAGAAATCGCGCGAACGCTTGAAACATTCCGGCGTTTCACCCCGTGCTCCCACTATAAGGTCCACTCCTATGAAAGCGTGTGGCATGGCATGGTGTATGTGCTCCATGCGGCTGCGGAACAGCTCGGTGTCATAGTGGCGGCGCATAAGGCGTAGCACGGAGTCATCGCCGCACTGAAGCGGTACGTGGAAGTGGGGCATGAAACTGCGTGACCGGGCCACGAAGTCAATTATTTCATCCGTAAGCAGATTCGGTTCTATGGATGATATGCGATAACGTTCTATACCCTCTACGCGGTCAAGCTCGCGTATCAGGTCAAGGAATGTGTCTGCGCGGCCTTTGCCGAAGTCGCCTATGTTTACCCCCGTGAGCACTATCTCCCGTCCGCCGGCATCGGCAACCTCTGAGGCCTGACGCACAAGAGTGTCAATGGTGGCCGATCGGCTGCGCCCGCGCGCGAAAGGTATAGTGCAGTATGAACAGAAATAGTCACATCCGTCCTGTACCTTCAGAAAATAACGGGTGCGGTCGCCCCGGGAGCACGATGGCGAAAATTCGCGTATGTCCTTAACCGGAGTGATGAGTGTGTGCGGTTTGTGTGTGGCCATCCAGCTGTCTATATAGTCAGCCAGTTTCAGCTTGCGGTCGCTGCCCGCCACTATAGCTACACCCGGCAGCGATGAGGCTTCATCAGGTTTGAGCTGAGCGTAGCATCCCGTCACCACTATGGCCGCATCAGGGTATCGGCGGCTGAACGAGCGTATGGTCTGGCGGCATTTCTTATCGGCCAGCTCAGTGACGGAGCAGGTGTTTACTATGATAATGTCAGGCGTATCGCCACGCTGCACGCGCGTTATGCCACGGTCAGCCAGCAGTTTTGCTATGGTGGATGTTTCGGCGAAGTTCAGCTTGCATCCGAAAGTGTGGAATAGAGCCTTGCGGGTGGCGAAAGTGTTTTCATCAATCATGCGACAAAGTTACAAGATTGCTGACATTTTTGAAACTATTTGCTTGAATTTGCACGTGGCCTGAGGCCCTACGCCCTGATAAAGTTTGTGAGTATGGAGCAGTTGTGTTATCTTTGTGGCTGAAGCGGAGGCTAAGTATCATAACCAAAACCATATCAGTATGAAATTTGTATATAATATGATAGCTACGCTTATACAGAATAATATATATACACATGCTTAAAGAAGACCTATTGCAGCTATATGCCGACAGTTTTCGTAAAAACTGGGAATTACCGGCTGTTTCCGATTATTTCGGCAGCGAGCGTCTGACATACAGTGACCTGGCACGCCGTATAGCTCACACACATCTATATTTCAAGTCAATAGGGATAAAACCCGGTGACAAGGTGGCGCTTTTGGGTAAGAATCATGTGCGTTGGGTGGTAACGTATATGGCCACACTCACATACGGTGCGGTGATAGTGCCCATACTGCATGATTTCTCCCCTCAGGACGCCATGCATATAGTCAACCATAGTGACTCGGTGATACTGTTCGTAGATGAGCATATATGGGAACACCTTGAGTTTGAAAAACTTGGTAAGGTGCGCACGGTAATGTCTCTTGACAATGGTCAGATACTTGCCGAACACCCATCCGACAAGAGCCGTAGCAGCAAGGCGCTCGGTGTGCTTGGCGCGAGCTTTAAGAAGAAGTATCCTGCCGGCTATGGCCCGGATGACGTACACTATTCGTATTTCCCGCCTGAAAGTCTGGCCGAGATTAACTATACGTCAGGTACCACGGGATTTTCTAAGGGCGTGATGCTTACACTTAACAATTTGGCCGGCAATGTGATTTTCGGAGTTAAGGCCAAGCTGCATTGGCCCGGATCAAGGTGCCTGTCGTTCCTTCCGTTGGCTCATGCTTACGGGTGTGCATTTGACATGCTTACGCCGCTTGCTGCCGGTAGCCACATGCATCTGTTCGGCAAGACTCCTGCGCCAAAACTCCTTGTTAAAGCGCTTATGGACGTGAAGCCGCATCTGATACTTTGTGTGCCTCTTGTGCTTGAAAAGATATACCGCAGCCAGTTGCTGCCCATCATCTCCAAGCCTTCGATGAAGCGGTTGCTTGCCATACCCGTTGTAAACAAGCGTATATATGCCAAGATAAGGCAGAAGCTTGTAGATGCCTTCGGCGGCGAATTTGAGCAGGTGGTGGCCGGTGGTGCTCCGCTCAATCATGAGGTGGAGTCATTTCTCCGTAAGATAAAATTCCCGTTCACAGTGGGATACGGCATGACTGAGTGCGGCCCGCTGATTAGCTATACATATTGGCGTGATTTCATACCCGGATCGGCCGGACGAACCCTGCCCGGCATAATGTACTCTAAGGTGCTCAGCGACAATGAGGCTTACATACCGGGTGAGATATGCGTAAAGGGCGAGAACGTGATGGCCGGTTACTACAAGAATCCAAAAGCCACTGCCGAGGTGCTTGATGCCGACGGTTGGCTTCATACCGGCGATATGGGCACTATAAGCAATGCCGGAACCATTTTCATAAAAGGCCGCTACAAGACTATGATTCTGTCGGCCAACGGACAGAATATCTATCCTGAAGAGATAGAGGCCAAGCTTAACAACATGCCTTATGTAAACGAGAGCCTGGTAGTGGAGCGCGGCAAGAAACTTGTGGCTCTCGTGTACCCCGACTATGAGGCTATGGACAAGGCCGGCCTGACGCATGAAATGATGCCGCAGGTTATGGAGAAAGTGCGTGAGGAGCTTAATAAGATCGTGGCACCCTACGAGCGGATAGATGAAATAAAGCTTCAGGCGAGCGAGTTTGAAAAGACCCCCAAGAAATCCATCAAGCGCTTCCTCTACAGCTGATAACAAAAGTATTAACTTTGTGGCCTGATAATTGATGTAGCCATGCACCTTATAAATGATAACATACAGAAGCTTTTTGCCCTATGCCGGAGGTATAAGGTGAATAAGCTGTATGCTTTTGGCTCAATACTCACTCCACGCTTTAATGAAGATAGCGATGTTGATATTCTCGTGGATTTTAATTCAGAGATAGACCACAATAATTATGCCGATAATTTTTTTGACTTTTACCATGCATTAAAAGCTTTATTTGGCAGAGAAGTGGATTTGGTGGATGAAACAGCGGTCAAGAATCCATACTTCAAAGAAGAATTAGAATATACTAAACATCTGATTTATGGATAGGAAGCTGCGTAAATACCTGTCAGACATACTTTCTTCAATACTGGAGATAGAATCTTTTATGGAGGACAGGCCAAAAGAATATGCCACATTCTGTAATAATAAACCATATGCCACTGCTGAAACAAGAAGTTGAAGCGCTCTTGAATGGGGCATAAATAAATTAACATAGATTAGATGATACCCGGAGTCAAGCCATATGGCATGGTTCCGGGTTAATAGTGAATTGGAGTTTCCATAGTCGTATATTTATATGGGTGTATTGTGATTATTTAAGGGTTATGGGCGGATAAGTTGCACATGTAGTGTGGTATTTTTGTGCTGTGATTAAGAACTTTAATATTGTAAAAAAGTTATTGACATGGCTAAGATACTTAACTCAGACATAATATTTGCCACGGTAATACAGCGTGGCTCTACGGTGGCATCGCTCCGTATGAGCGGTATCAGTTCGCTTACGGATATCATTTGTCGGGTACGGGAGGTGATAGGGGAGGCCACAGGACTCACCACCATAAATCTGCGCAATGGGTCGCAGGGCTGGAATCACCGTCATACGGTAATGTTTGCCTGATGAGTCAAGGATTGAGAAGGTCTGGATTGAAGAACGCCTCTATGTCACGGGCATGATCCAATGCAAGTGTCGCCGGCCCATCAGGGTCTATTGCCGCCGAGGCTGCGTAGTCCGATGTGGCGCGTGAGCGGCACCCCTTGCGCCATAATGCCTTACCCCGTAGGAACAGTGCCTCGGCATCACTGTCATTTTCGGCAATGATGGCATCAAGTGCGTCTATGGCCTCATCAAGGTTCCCGTCGTGTATCATATCACGAATATTTTGCAGTGTGCTCATAAGTTTGTATTTTTGAGGCTAAGAGCCTTTCAGGATTGTTTAATACATAAATACATTGCAAAAATAAGAAAAATGTTCAAACGCTGTTTCATACTTACCGTAGTAGCAATGACGGTGCTCTGCTCGCAGGCCGCGGATCCTACACTTACATCTTGGAGCTGGACACAGTGCCAGGGAAGCTATATGCCATACAGTGTGCCCTCCAAGGCTACTGTGATACCTGATAGCCTCACCCCGGTTATGATAAACCACGTAGGGCGCCATGGAGCGCGATACCCGTCATCAGACAAGTCATGTGTGAAGCTTAAGAAAGCTCTTGAGGATGCCCGCGCCAAAGGCAAGCTTACTCAGCAGGGTCGGACACTCCTGTCTATAACAGATATGGTGCTTGCGCGAGCCAAAGGCCAGTGGGGCGGTCTTGACTCGCTTGGTATGGAAGAGCAGCGTGGCATAGCATCACGTATGTACCGTGACTACCCTCAGCTCATGCACGGCGCCAAAATTAATGCCGTGTGTTCATATTCGCCTCGGTGCATAATGAGTATGGACATGTTCACCCATCAGTTGGCACGTCTGGATAACCGGGTGGAGATATACACCTCATCAGGCCGGCAAAACTCAAGGGCGCTCCGTTTTTTTGATGACAACGCGGCGTACGCTGACTTTACCGGAAGCGAGGGCCTGAAAGTGGTTATAGATGCTTTCTCAGCATCACAGCTGCCGCTGACGCCGCTTAAGAAGATAGTGGGCGATATGTATGCCGACAGCCCTGAAGAGGGAGCCAAAGTAGTGGAGGCCGAATGGGCAGTGCTTACGTGTCTGTCAGCTATGGGAATCCATGTGGACGGTGCGCGTTACTTCACTGCCGAGGAGATGAACCGGCTGTGGAGTGTGGCCAATTTCAAACATTATATAAGGCGTACGGCATCTACGCTTTCTGCCGTGCCGGCCGAGATAGCGGCGCCGCTGCTGCTTGATATAATAGATACGATTGACACATTCGTGGCTGACAGCACGCGCATTGATCCTGTGCAGCTTCGGTTCGGCCATGCCGAAACCCTCATGCCCCTGCTTTCATTGATGAGGCTGCGCGGCTGTTACTATCTCACCAATTACTTTGACACCGTGGGGGCTCACTGGTGCGACTTCAATGTGGTGCCTATGGCGGCAAATCTGCAAATGATATTACTCCGCTCACATACCGGGCGGCTCTATGTGCTTACCAAGCTCAATGAGGTGGCTATGCCGCTGATACCTAATGACCCGGCTATATTCGTGCCGTGGGGTAAAGCTCGCGAATATCTGTCGCGCTGCGTGCCTTTGAATTTTTAATGTAAAATTTTTTTGAAAAAATTTGGAGGATATAGGAGGAGTGTGTACTTTTGCAGTGTTGTACATAACTACAACACCGCAAGGCCGCAACAATTAATAACTAATCACACGTCATAATGAAAAAGTTTTTCACCACAGCATTAGTACTGCTCCTGTCAGCAATGGCCGTACAGGCTCAACTCTTATGGAAAGTGTCCGGCCACGGCATCAAATCACCGTCCTATATCTTCGGTACGCACCACATAGCTCCTGCCGCCGTTCTGGATTCTGTCACGGCATTCTCGCCGGCACTTGCATCGGTCAGTGAAGTGTTGGGCGAGGTGGATATGTCGCTGATGAGCGATCCCGGTACCATGATGAAGCTACAGCAGAAACTTATGGCTCCGGCCGACAGTACGTTGAGCCGTATTCTTACATCGGCTCAGCTTGACTCCGTGGTTAATGTGCTTAACAAATACGCCGGTGGCATGCTTACGGCAGCACATATAGAGCCACTCACCCCATCGGCTATAGGCGCTCAGCTCGCCATACTTCAGAGTGCGGCAGCGTTTCCCGGCTTCAATCCTGCTCAGCAGCTTGACCAGATGGTGCAGGATGTGGCGCGAAAGGCCGGCAAGACGGTAAAGGGGCTTGAAACGCTTGACTTTCAGATGAATCTTCTGTACGGCGCTCCTATAGCCGAACAGGTAAAGGAGCTGATGGAAGCCATACGCACTGACGGTACTACGGCCTCCAATGCTATCAAGCTTGCCTCTCTGTACCGTCAGGGGAACCTTACGGAGATAGACGCTATGTTCAATGCCTCTGACTCGGGAATGACTCCTGAAGCCCGTGAGCGAATGGTGGAATCGCGCAACGAGGCATGGGTGGAGTTCCTGCTTGGTATGATACCCACCACTTCGGTTCTGATAGTGGTAGGCGTAGGACATCTTCCGGGACAGAAAGGCCTTATTTCGCTTCTCAAGGCGGCCGGATATACTGTAGAACCTGCATAATATTGTTTGAATTATGATACTCCTTGATAATCTGACATACAGATATAGTAAAAGCATGGTGCCGGCTCTGGATGGAGTCACGGCAAAGATAGGCTCCGGAATACACTTGCTGTTGGGCGAGAATGGAGCCGGAAAGACTACGTTGCTCCACCTCATGGCCGGGCTGCTTACTCCCACATCGGGTGAATGTATGCTTGACGGGTATCCGCTGTCGCTCCGACTGCCCGATGTGCAGAGCCGACTGTTTTTCGTGAGCGACAATATGATGCTGCCCGGACGTGACATAAACAGTTTTGCCCGAGTTCACGGACGTTTCTATCCCGGCTTCGATGCGGATATGCTTCGTGAAAATCTGGCCATGTTCGGCCTTACGGGCGATGAAGCACTTAAAAAAATGTCAATGGGCACACGCCGAAAATCACAGATAGCTTATGCGTTGTCGCTGCGTACGGATGTGCTCCTCCTTGATGAGCCTACCAACGGACTCGATATAACGGCTAAGCAGCAGCTTCAGAATATGTTGGTCCGCTGCATAAGCGATGAACAGACGGTTGTAGTGTCCACCCACACCATATGGGATCTGTTAAACCTCTATGACGGTGTGATAGCACTGAGTCACGGTAAGATGCTTGCAGCCATGCACACATGGGAGATTACGGAGCGACTGGCCTTTGTCACATCACAGCTGCCGCCGGTGCGACCTATCTATTGCGAGCAGAATATGGGACTGTTCCGGTCAATAGTGGCCGCTGCAGAAGATAAAACTACTGATATAGACTACACGCTGCTGTACAATGCCCTGCAGAGTCCGGCTCGTGATGTAGTGATAGAATATTTGAACCAACCCTCAAAAACATCTGATGATGCCAACGTCTGAATTAACCGCTCTCAATCCCGGCCTTTCCAAGACTCGCATAGGCATGGTGGCCGCATATTACTATCCGTTACTCAAGCTCCAGATGGTGCTGTATCCGTGCGTGGCCATAGCGCTGGGTATTATGCAGTTTGTGCTTAGCCGTACTGAAATAGGATTCATATTCGGCAGTATGCTCGGCACGGTTATAAATTTTATGGTGTACTTTGCGCCATGCGTGTTTGCCCGTAGAGGCGACCGCTATATAGAGGTGCTCCTGCCTGCCACGGGTATGGAGAAGTCAATATTTATAATAGGATACTCACTTGTGGTGCTCCCTGTAGTCACATGGGGATTATTTGCCGGTACAATGTTCCTTCTGGAAAAGATATGGCCTTATACACCCGAAATGCAGGAATTTGCCGATGTAATCAATCAGGGTGCCAGAATGGTGCAAGGTGTATGGTTCGTGCAGCGTGCCCAGGAATATGTGCCGCTGAGCACTTGCCTGTATTGCGTCCTGACGCTTAAGAATAACCGCATGATCATGTCCATGGTATGGACAGTGGTGTCACTTATAGCCATGGGGCTGGCAGGTGTGATATTCGGCATAGTCATGGCCCTGAGCGGGGCGTTCAAGGACGGCTTTATTGACGGGGTCAATGGCTTGGAGCCTTCTGCCGATAGCAGTGATATGCTGGCACAGGGTATAATTCATGCTATGCGCCCGTTCCTGTACATAATGTCCGGTATCAGTGCCGCCTATACTCTGCTTATGGCATGGCTCAGCTACCGTAAGATATCCGGAATACAGATTTGATTCCGCAAAGCCTATGAATTTCAATAACGACCGACCCATATACCGCCAGATAATAGACTATGCATTTGCATGCATACTGTCGGATCAGTGGCTTCCGGAGGCAAAGGTGCCCTCGGTGCGTGAACTGGCCGTACAGATGGCTGTCAATACGCACACTGTGCTCAAGGCATTCGAGTTTCTGCAAGCGCATGACATAATATATCCGCGCAGAGGTATGGGATATTTCCTTGCCTCCGATGCCAAGAGCAGAGTTGACGCTACGCGCCGGGAAGAATTTTTCAGCACCACGCTCCCGGCACTGTTCCGCGAAATGAACATGCTGGGCATAAGCATAGATGACGTTACTGAACGCTATCGCAGCCAAATTGTTATAGATATAGAACCAAACTTCTGAATCATATGATAACTATAGTAACAGCACATCCGTACGACAAGAGTTTCAACCGCCATATATTCGAAAGTATAGGCCGCCAGTATCTTGACCTTGGCCGGGAATATCAGGTGATAGACCTGTATGCTGACGGTTTCAGCCCCGTAATGAGCCTCAATGATCTGGCCGGCTTCAGCAAGGGGGTTACTGATGATGCTCTCGTTAAGCGGTATCAGGACATGTTGCAGCATACGGAGCATATAATATTCATATTCCCTATATGGTGGGGTATGATGCCCGCTATGATCAACGGTTTCTTTGACCGCGTGTTTCTCAAAGGCGTGATTTATGACACCGCTCCGGGCGGAGCCTTGATGCCATGCCTCGACATAAAGAAGACCACGGTGATAACTACATCGGAAAGCCCTACGGAGATGTTTGAACCGTTCTTTGACGGCTATCTGCCCACGCATGTGTTTGATACTGTAGGCATGAACGGTATGCGATGGTTCAACTGTGACCGCATCACCTCCGGCACCGATGAGCACCGGCAGGCATTCCTGATATCTGTGCTTGCATACTTGGCTGAATAACACACACACAGCATAAAGTAAGGAGTCCCGCCTCGGTATACCGGAGCGGGACTCTGTCATTATTGGGGGGATATATTATTTCCCGCCGGGAGTATTGATCTTGGTGTTGGCGTCCTTGTCAGTGGGCGATACGTAGAGTCCGCGGTTACGCAGGAGCGCATCTACATTGGGCTGATGGCCACGGAACTTTATGTATAGCTCCATGGGGTCATCGCTGCCTCCCATTTCAAGGACATTTTCTTTGAAAGCCTTGGCTGTAGCAGGGTCAAACACACCCTTTTCCTTGAACAGTTCAAAACCGTCACAGTCAAGTACCTCGGCCCAAAGATAGGTATAGTAGCCTGAGGCATAACCGTCACTTCCGAATATGTGGCGGAAGTACGGGCTGCGGTAGCGGAACTGTACCTGTGAGGGCATGCCTAATTTTGAAGCCACTTCCTTCTCGAACGCTGCTACGTCCACATCTCCGCCGGGATTGAGCTTGCCCCACTGGAGGTCAAGCAGCGCGGCTCCTACGAGTTCGGTGGTAGTGAAGCCCTGATTATGGGTGGCGGCTGCATCAAGTTTCTTGATAAGTTCATCGGGTATCACCTCGCCGGTCTTGTAGTGGCGGGCATAGGTCTTGAGCAGCTCGGGTTCCATGGCCCAGTGTTCGGTTATCTGCGAGGGGAGTTCCACAAAGTCACGGTCCACGTTGGTACCGGCCTGACTGCGGAGGCGAGCCCGTGTGAGCATGCCGTGGAGGCCGTGGCCGAATTCATGGAACATGGTTTCCACTTCATCAAGGGTGAGCAGTGATGGCGTGTCGGCCGACGGTTTGGAGAAATTGCCTACATTATATACTATAGGACGTGCCGAACTTCCGTCAGGGTCAGAGTATGCACCCTGAAATTCACTCATCCATGCACCCTGGCGCTTTGACGCGCGGGGGAAATAGTCAGTCATAAATACAGCCACATGTTCACCGCTGGCAGCATCGGTTACGTCATATACCTTAACTTCCGGATTGTATTTGGGAGCATCAGGCATTTCGGTGAACTTCACTCCGTACAGGCGCTCAGCCATGGAGAATATGCCTTTACGCACGTTTTCCAGCGGGAAATAGGCGCGCACCTCATCTTCATCAAGGTCATACTTGTCCTTGCGTACTTTTTCAGCGTAGTAATAATAGTCCCATGGCTCGATGGTGATTCCGGCACCTTCCCTGTCGGCAAGGGCCTGCATTTCGCTCACTTCTTCCTTGACACGAGCCACGGCCGGCTGCCATATCTGAAGGAGCAGATTCTCGGCATTGTCCGGGGTGCGGGCCATGACATTTTCAGTCATGTAAGTAGCGAAGTCGGGGTAGCCCAAGAGCTTGGCTTTGGCTGAACGGCCTTTGAGTATTTCGTTTATCACAGGCTTGTTGTCAAATTCACCTTCAGAGGCAAGATTTATGTATGCCTGATACATGTCACGGCGCAAGTCACGGTCAGATGCATACTGGAGCAGGGGCAGGCGGCTTGGAGCATGGAGAGTGAATACCCAGCCCTGCTTGCCACGGGCTTTAGCCTCCTCAGCGGCGGTGGCTATATTGCTGGCCGGTATGCCTGCCAAGCGTTTTTCATCGGTCACCTCAAGTGTGTAGGCATTGGTGGCAGCGAGCAGATTTTTGTTGAACTTCAGGTACAGGTCAGTAAGGGTGGTGTTGATTTTTTTCAGCTCTTCTTTTTTATCGGCAGGAAGCAGAGCGCCGCTGCGTACAAATTTCTTGTACAGCTCTTCCACGGCCCGCTTCTGGTCCTTGTCAAGGTTGAGCTTGTCACGTGAATCATACACGTCCTTTACGCGGCGGAACAGAGCCTCGTTCATCATAATTTCATCGGTGGTCTGCGATACGAGCGGATAGGCTACCTCTGATATGGCTGTCATCTCGGGCGTGTTGTCAGTTTCATCAAGGCTTGAGAATACGAGCATTACGCGGTTCATGAGCTTGCCGGCCTTTTCCATGGCCAGTACGGTATTGTCGAAATCAGGACGTGCGCGGTTCTTGGTTATAGCGTCTATTTCCTGCTTGTATTCCTCTATGCCCTGTCGCAGAGCCGGCAGATAGTCATCGTAGGTTATGCGGTCGAACGGCGGTATGTCATAGGGCGTGCCGTAGGGGGCAAGGAATGGATTGGTGCGCTCTGCACCGCATATTGTGGCGGGCTGCGCTGCGGCAAGCAGCCCTACAGCAGCTGCCGCTGAAATGATGGATTTTTTCATTGCTGAGATATGTTATTGTTTTTAGGTAATTCAAATGTGGCCAGGAGAGGGTAGTGGTCGCTCCGTCCGCTGGTGAGTCTGCGGCATGACAGCGGTACGAGGCCGCCTCCACAAAACATCTGGTCAATGCGGAAATACATGCCGCGTTTGCGATACGTTGCGGCCGGGCCGAAGGCTGATGCCGCATATACGTCAGTAAGGTCATGCCCCGCTATTATGCGCGATGCGTAGCAGAGGGGCACATCGTTGAAGTCGCCGGCCACTATAATCGGGCCGCTTATGCTGTCAATGAGCGTGCGCAGTTCGTGAGCCTGTGCGGCTCGGCGGCGTAGTGCCGCCATAAGTTTAGGCAGTAGATTGTGGCGTATGTTGCTCAGGTCAGAGCGGTGCGGTTTCAGGCGGGAAGCATCGGCCACACTTTTTGTGGTTTGCTCTGACAGCATGAGCGACTGTAAGTGTACGTTGAATAGCGTCACCTTGCAGCCATCTACATCGGCATCATAACACCCCACTATGAAAGAGCTCTCGCCCAGATTGTCAAAAGCTATGTCATGTGGCGTGAGCGGATACTTTGAGAATATGTTATTGTAGTCGTTGTCAAGCAGATGGTATGGGTATCGGCTTACGAACTCTACGCTCTGCGTGTGCGGGAATAACTTTTCGCCATACTCAAAAGCGGCGCCGTAAATGGACTCCTGCATCATCACTATATCCGGATCGGCATCAAGTATGGTCCGGAGCGTGAGGTTTACAGCGGTAGTGTCAATGCTTTCAGTAGCATAATCATGAAAATAGTAGGTATTGTACGTCATGACGCTGAGCGTCTTGGCGTGAGGTGACGCGTTTTTTTCAGTATGCAGCGGTACGATGGACATGGCCGATGGCACACATATGGCCAGCGATACAGCTCCTGCTATAGCCGTAGTGCGGCTCCACATGAGTGACAGCAGTGTGACCGCTGCGCTCAGAAGCATAAGCCACGGGAAGGCCATGCACAGTAGTGACGGAATGATGCATGTGCGTGGGTCAATCAAGCCGCCATAGGCTCCTGCTATGGTGATTATGAACAGGCCACAAGCTGCGGTAGCCGCTGAAATGCGCAGCGTGCGTAAAATCCTGTGTGCATATGTGGCGTGTCCTGTCATTGGAGGTTATCTGTTGGATGGAGAGCGGCTTATGTTGAAAAACACGCGCCGCTCCTCAGGGGTGAGAGAGCTGTGGCCCGATTTCTTTATCTTGGCAAGTATCTGCTCTATGGTGGGCTCTTGCGGTGGTGACGCGGTGCGGGCATG
>JAMPBB010000031.1 GCA_023666885.1 Muribaculaceae bacterium
AAAATATATCTTTGGGGAGATGTAATCAAGGTATTTTAAATGAAAGAGCCGTGTTCTTTTGTGGAAAAAATTGCTGAAATACTTGCGCCAAAGAAACAAAATCGTTACCTTTGTGTTGTAATCAAGAAAGCACATTGATATTATGAAGTACTCGGAATTAGTAAAGCTGCTAAAAAAGGCAGGTTGCTATTTAGAGCGACACGGCGCCAATCATGATATCTGGCGAAGCCCCATTACCGGTAAGACTATCATCCTACCGAGGCATCAGTCAGAAGAAGTGAAGCGAGGCACTCTAAAAGAAATCAGTAGGAGGGCGGGGCTTTAGGCTCTACCTCTGCTGATTTGAGTAACTCATATATCTATGTGCTTTTAAAATATTATTAGTTTATATCATGAAGCTTACAGCGGTTATAGAAAAGAGCAGCAATAAGTTCTACTCGATATACACCGAGAACAATGACCTTGAGTGGGGTTTCGGGGGGTATGGAGAGAGTGTGGCCATAGCCAAAGAGGATTATAGGATATGCATAGATGAGATGCGTGAGCTCGCCCGTGAAGAAGGCAAGCCGTTCCCCGATGAGATAAAAGTGGAGTTCCGCTATGACATACCTTCGTTCTTCAATTATTTTGACTGGATAAACATCAGCGCCTTCGCCAAGAAGGCGGGTATCAACGAGTCAAAGATGAGGGCCTATAAGGCAGGGCTGGCCACGGCATCGGAACGGACGCTCGCCAAGATACAGGCCACCATAAAGGAGATGTGCGAGGCCATGGCGGCCGCCGTGCTCTGAAACGGGACCGAGATATTATCAGCATATATCAAGGTGCTTCTTATTACGCCGGGGCGTGCCGAGAGGTGCGCCCCATTCTATTGCCCGGCTGAGTGGTAGGCGCGTATGGCGGCTATGATATAGTCCGACTTGCTGCCGGAGAGCGCTTCAAGTATGGCGGCCACATCGGCAGGGGCGTTGAAGCCGTATCGCTTTGCTATGCCTATCTTCTTGCGTCCGGCGCCTTCACGGCGTCCGCCGCGCTGATTTTTTTCACTTTTGTTTTCCATGATTATTTATTATTTTTGCGCTGTAATCAAAAGCCGAGTGGGAGGGCTTAGCCCTCCCTGGGCATGTTCAGAGTGTGATTTCAACGGCAACTCTGATTTTCCAGACCCTGAATGAAACAAATAATCTCATATCTCACTCGGCTTTTGGTTACTCTCTGTTTAGGGCAAGAGAGGTTAGCCTTGTAATCATCTCTCTGATTACATTACAAATATACGAATATATTTGAAATTACACAAGTAAAATCAAATATTTTTTTTCGAACAAAAATACTCACGACCTCTATAGCCGGATACGACAAGCTGCCGATACGATTTAGTATGCCTTATTTAATTTGACACCGTCCGCACAAGGCCGGACACTGCGTCCACGATGTAAAAGCCGTGGGCGCTTTTTTGTGACCTTGACTACGGACGCTGCCACGGGACCGGAGCATCACTGCTCCGGAACGGAGAAGTCAAAGATGTTCTGCATGGCGCCTACGCCGTTATCGGCAAAAACGAAGCAATACTCGCCCGGTTCTGCGCTTGTTACCGTGGCCACATATACTCCGGGCTCGGGTGTGGTCACTTCGAATGTCACGCCGTTATCCTCAGTGCTCCCGAAGTTGTTGCCGGTCCATATGCTGAACTCACCCATGGCGAGCTCTCGGGTATTCTTTTTGATATTGAAGCGGCACAGCGAGAAGTTGCGTATGGTGTAGTTCGGCGCGAACATGTGGTATCCGGCCATGACCTGAGGGGGGACTGTGCCGAACCGGAATATGAACTTGTCACCGGGGCGTACCTTGGCTCCTGCCGTAGTGCCGCTGTATTCGGCCTTCAGCTTCAGCTTCACGGCGCCGTAAGTCAGAGCCGATGCCATGCCGCTGGAGCTTTTTATCTTCTTGTATTTCGCCGGTGCGAGATACGTGGTGTCCGTGCCGGAAACTATGCTTATGCCCACTTCCTTTTGTGGAGGGTACACGGATACATCATTGAACTGCGCCCGGGCCGCGAGCGCTGTCAGTAATATCACGAGGGCTGACAATAGATTTTTCATAAGGCTGTATATTGTGGTTAGATTATGTCAGATGATATTATGCGCTTTGCCTTATACAGTGCGCGGATGTCGGCAAGCTGTACTGAAACGGTGCCGTATTTGGCGTTGTCGGAGCCGAGTACGAGTATATTGCCGCTGAGCAGGTCGTTTTTCAGCACTCTTTTTACAACGACGTATTCATCATAAACCGCTACAATGACCCCCTCGGCATAATGCCATGATCTTTCAGGAATCTCTTTGGTAAGAATCAATGCTCCGTCCTTAATGGACGGATACATGGAGTCGCCGTCTACCTCGAAAACCTTGTATTTGTCAATCTCTGCTTTTTCTGATTGCTTTGCGATGAGTGATATTTTATTGAAATCACCATCAGGCACTGTCAGGTTTTCAATAAATGAGGCATGGGCGGCCACCGGCACAAAATCTACTTCCACTACATCGGGGTCACCCATAGAGGCACTGTACACGCCACCCACCTCTCTGGCATTGCTTTCCGGTCTTGACTTGAGCATCTCGCCCTCTCCGGTCAAAAGCCAGTTTATGTTTAGTTCAGGAAATGTGTTGATAATCATCTGTAATTTGTCAGCTCCAGGGGCATTTCTTAGGCTATTTACGTATCCATTTGATAGCCCTACAGCCATTTCAAATTTTCTTTGCCCAATTTTTTTGTGTTGCATGAATGCTACAAGCCTTTCTTTAACAGTCATCTGTAACTATTTTTTAATTTAGATTTAATATAAATTAGCATTGCTACCGATTATTATCGGGCAAAATATTTCCGATATTACTCTATATTTGCACCAACGAAAGAGCTAACGAAGTGCAATGTACGGGCGCAAGCCGAGTACAATAAGCAAAAATACACTTTCGTAACGAAAGAAACAAAGAAAAACAAACCAAAAACAGACACCAAAAACAGACAGATGAAAACCGCTGAAACCGAAACGACAGAAAAGGAGATGGCAAAAGAGACAGTAAAGGTGACACGCCGCGCCCTCGAGGCGATGGACCCGGGCGACAGCCTTGTATTTGACCTTCCCGACTATCTGGCCGTGGAGAGCGGCAAGAACGTGGCCTACTCAGCCGCCAAGGTGTTCGGGAGGCGCTTCAGCTGTCAGGTGAGCCGTACAGTGAAGAACCGGCTTACGGTGACGCGAACGGCCTGACGCCGCACACCCGCACACACACGATTACTAACCCATAAAACCATACAGACATGAACCCGAAGACAAAACGCCGCCTTGCATCCATGCCTGAGCCGATGCTTATAATAGCCGGACTGGTGATGGCATGCAACGAGAACGACCCCTCTCTGACCATAAACGCGATAGGGCTGCTGATACTTGCCGCCACGGTGGGCCGCGCCTACCTTCGCGACCGCCGCAGCCGTCTGACAAGTACCGGAACCGAAACACCCGTACGGCCATGACAGCGGAAGAGATTAAGCAGCTTGCTGCGGAAGTGGCCGCGCAGCTGTCATACACAGTGAAGGAGATGCTCACCACGGATGAGGCCGCCGCACTGCTCGGCCTGTCTAAGAGCTATGTATACAAGCTGGTGAACCGGCGCGAGCTGCCGTACTACAAGCCCGTAGGGGGCAAGGTATATTTCAGCCGTGCGGATCTCACGGAATGGATGCAGCGCGGAAGGTACGAGTCATCGGAAGAGATTGACGTCCGGGTGGATGAGTACATGCGCAAGTATCCCCGGCGTACTGCGGCACCGGCCAGATCCGGACGCCATGCCCGAGGCGCATAGGCCGGGCGCATGCACTCCAAGTAAATACGGTACGATTATTTGATATAAGGTAAGAACAAGACATGCCCCAATAGCGAGAAATGACAGAATCGGAGAATGACAAAAATGCTTAAGTGCCGATACCCCCCTGCGGCTGCGCCATGCGCGAGTACAGCGCGCCTCAGGGCGGCACGTGTTCAGATTTCATCAGAAGGATCTTGCTGAGGATTGGGTGATGGAGGAGATAGGAGCCCTGACAGACAAAGCCAAGGGCGCCTATCCCCCCTGAACGGGGACGACAGACTGCGATGCCATGGGACCCGCAGTACTACGGCAGCCGCCGGGGAGCACAATACGCGACGCGCTCCCGTGCACAAGCCACCGGAGGGTGGGGCACGAAGGCGGCATATCATATTCGGAATAATAGGTTAGTAACATGTGATAAGTCAAGAACGTCCATAAAAAAACAGTTTTAACTGTCATGCCGTAGCGCGACGGCGGGGGTCCGACTCCCCCCGTCCCCACCATATGAAAGAAAAGGAAACGGACATACCCATGTGCGCACCCGATGCGACACCCGCCGACCGCCAGCAGCTGCTCGGACGGTACATAATGGAGCTCCCTCCGGCCAAGATGGCCGTGTGCTCACGCCGCGTACAGGCCGTGACCGGCTATTTAGATAGCGGGCTTCCGCTCGATACCGGGGGCTATCTGGACTATCTCAAGGCAGGAGGCGCCCGCCTGACGGCAGCCGACCGCAAGGCACTGCTGGAGTTCGCCCGATGGTGCGGCATACGTCCGCCCAAGGAGGGCGCTCCCTCCGCTGCGGCGCGTGACCTGAGAGAGGGTGCACTGACGCCTCAGGCGCGGCAGCTCATAGACGGGTTCCTGCACTGGTGCGTGACACAGCGCCATTACTCGGACAATACCATGCGTATGAAGGCCGTGCATATGGAAGCCTACTACCGGCACCTGCCCGAGTTCACGCCGGAGGGCGCCGCGCTCTTCCTGGACCATGTGGCCTGCTCGGGCGCGCATCCGCGCACGCAGAACCTGTACATGAACACGCTGCGCCAGTATGCGCAGTATGCCGCAGTGCAGGTATGCTTCCGCCGCGTGAAGGTGCCCCGGGGGCTGTCGGTAGAGAACGTGCCCACGCCACAGGAGTACGACACGCTGCTCAGACGGCTGCGCGACAGCGAGCTCTGGACAAGCTACTGGATAGTGCGCGTGCTCGGATGCACCGGCATGCGCCTGTCGGAGCTGCGTCAGGTGACATGGCGCCACATACTGGACGGCGAGGCGTTCCCGCTGTGCAAGGGCGGGAAGTACCGTATAGTATATTTCCCGTCACGGCTCACTGCCGAGGCACGCCTGTGGCTGGAAGGCAACCGCCGGCATCCGGAGGAGCCTGTAGTCACCAGCCAGCGTACCGGGCGTCCGCTTACCGACCGGGGAATATCGCGCATGCTGCGCGCCGATGCTGCGCGGTGCGCGTTCCCCGCCGACAAGGCACACTGCCATGCGTTCCGCCATTTCTTTGCCAAGAGGTATCTGGAGCGTACGCAGGACATAGCGCAGCTGGCTGAGCTGCTGGGGCATGCCAGTGTGGACACCACGCGGCTGTACCTACAGAAATCCCGCAGCGAACAGCACCGCGCCATAGACAGCCTCGTGGACTGGTGACGGCGCCCCCGGACGCGGCGGACAGAGAGGACGCACCGACAAGTTCCGACAATCCGTATTATCAGAACATAACACCCAACCAACAAAACATAATAACAGCATGAAAACCGACAATAAGGCGTACGCACGGCAGACCATACTCGGACAGCCACCGAGCAAGAGCAACACGTACCGCATAATAGAGCTGTACGGACGCCGCACCCTGGGCAAGACCCCGGCGCTGGAACGCTATGAGATGGACTTCTTCCGCCAGTGCAGCCTACGTGGCGCGGGTATATCGCGCCGCTTCCGCCTGACGGTGGACGTGTTTTTCGGCAGCGACCGCCCCGACCTCGACAACTCCCTCAAGGTGATATTGGACTGCCTTCAGGCATGCCGCGCCATAAAGAACGACAGGCTGTGCTCGGAGATACACGCACGCAAGTTCACCGACAAGAAGAACCCGCGCATAGAGTTCGCCATAGAGGAGCTGATATGACCCGCTGCCGCCCTATGATGCAATGACACCATAAAACATATTACATATATGGCCACAAATACACCCAACAGCAACAGTTATTTCTCCCACGACTCCAACGCCCGCAATGACGACAGGATCCTGCGGTTGCGCATGCGTCACGGCGCCGCCGGTTACGGCGTGTACTTCATGATACTGGAGCGCTTGAGAGAGGAGAAGGACTATACGAGCGCTACGGATTATGACATGATAGCGTTTGACCTGCACGAGAACCCGGAGCTGATACGCTCGGTGGTAGAGGACTTCGGGCTCTTCGAGCTTTCGGACTCTGCCGACCGCTTCTACTCGGCCAGCTTCATGCGTCGCATGGAGATCAAGGATGAGAATATGCGCCGCCGCAGTGCCGCCGCACAGCGGGCCAACCGTTCACGCTGGACAGCGACCGCAGAGCAATCGCAGAGCAATCGGACAGCAATCGGAGAGCAATCGGATGACAATGCGCTCCGGATGCATCGCTTTAAAAGTAAAGTAAAGAAAAGTAAAAAAGATATATCACCTACTGACGTAGTTGATATAGACGCGCCCACAGGCGCCGATACGGACGCGTGCGCTTCAACGACTACGCCAACTGCGGCTGCTGTGCCTTCTTCCGGATGTGATGAGGTGAAGGAGCGAGATGAGGATTGCGCCCTGTACGATGAGGCCGTTCCGGCCACCGCCGGACGCCTTCCGCTCGAGGAGGGGGCGGAAAAGATTCGGGCCGACACGCAATGGCGCGAAACCCTGTGCATGAAACTGCGCATAGGCCTCGGGGAACTTGACGGCTACATAGGCCAATGGACGGCTCATTGCCGCTGCATGGGACAGACATGGCACAACGGCACTTCACATGTCAAACGGCATTTCTATCAATGGATTACAAAACAGATAAAGACACCTGAATATGAAACAACCTCAGACATTAGGACGGCTGCTGCACGACACGAACGTGACGCCGCCTTTGCCCGCCGCATCTACGGCAAGCTGTCGGGCGCTTGAAGTACGCCGCCGTTATGGGTGTGCGGAAAAGTTCCTGTCCACGTTCAATCCTGACCACCAGGCAAGGTACTGTCGTCATACCGAACGCGTGTTCCTCGGCTCGGCTCCACCGCTCGTAAGGGTGGCTGCCGCCTACGGGCAGGGTGCCGCAGAGTCATTCATCATGATACAGCTCCATGACCTGTCAGAGTATGCAGGGTGCAGCGTGAAGCTCTCGGCACGGGAGGAAGAGGAGGCCGCCCGGCTGATACTGCATGAGTGGGGACACCTGAAGGTGACCGAGCTGATGTACTTCTTCTTCCTGTACAAGACCGGGCGCTTCGGCGAGTTCTATGGCGCCGTGGACCGCTTGAAGGTAATGAAGGGGCTGCGTGAATTCATGGGGATACGTGGCGCCGAACTTGACCGGCTATGCCGCGTGCGCGCCCGGCAGCAGAAGCAGGAAGAGGAAGCCCGAAGCTCACGGAACGTGATGGACTATGCCGAGTATGTAGAACTGCACTGGCTGTTCAATATGGGCTACGAACCTGCCCATATACATGCCGCACAGCCCGGATCCCGGCCATGCTGCCCGTGACCATGGCACGCTTGAAATGCCGGCGGCTCTGCCCGGACGGCGTATACTGCTCGCGCGGACTGCCGGGGAGCGTAGGCGGCATCTTGGCGCTACCGTGTACAGCCTACAGCCCCGTTGGTGCCTGTCCGGCTTACGAACCACGCGTGCCAACCAAACGAAAATCTATCAAACGAACCAAACCCAAACAGACATGATACTACAATCCGAACAAGAAAAGACAGACCGGCGTATAGCCGCCATGGAGGCCTTGGCGCGATGCAAGGAAGCCGAGAGCCGGCACCTTCAGGCCGGACGGCTCACCGCTGTGCGCATTGACTGTCACACCGTAATCACGGCAAGCTCGCCCGGGATCCAGACCCGTTTCACCGGTAGCAAGGACTCCTGTATCATAAAATCCGGAAGCGCATGAAGCACCGCCCCAAATGGCATAGCGGCGATGAGCTGCCTGACCGTCCCGACTGCTGCATAGTGTCATACACTGACCCGCTCGGCAGTCATTATTCCGTGGCCGTCTACTATCCTGAACTCGGGCAGTGGTACAGCACTGACGACTGGTTCGGTGAGCGCATAGCCATTACCGCATGGATGTACATCCCCGGCTGTCAAGGAACAGATGAGTGAACCTGACAAGTAAAAACTTACCGAAATGGATTTATTGTCTTTCACCGCAAGCCCGCTGACTATATACCGCCCGTCATGTGCATACTTGTAAAGCTGGGTGGGATGCTGCCAACGATATTGTGAAACTACTTAAAGAAACTGAAGAATGACCCCCGAAGAGATAAAGAAGATAGCGGAGGAATATGCGGATATGTATATGGAACGCTATATCCCACAAGTGAGCAAAAAAGATAATATCCGAAACACTTTCATCAGAGAGGCGATGACTATACTGATAGTTTTGACCGAGCGTTACTACCTCATTGAGAAAGGCAAGGCTAAGGCATTGCAAGCAGAGATACTTTGCGCCATAATGAACGCTCATGATGACGATGATATGCAAATGGTGGCTCACGAGGTGTTGGACGTGATGCCAAGAAGATTTGCCGCAGTTTTCGGTTCTGAAATTGGAAAGGAGGAAGAATGAAAAGAGAAATCAAATTCAGAGGTCGTTGGCAAACAACGAGCGGCAAATATGAATGGGAGTATGGCGTTCCGTACACAAGTTGGGAGGGTCAAACCGCAATTCTATTTCAGTCGGTAAGTGGCGATGAAGACTATTTCCGTTGCTTATCAATGTCCGCTCGCGAAGTTGACCCTGCCACAATCGGTCAGTTCACCGGGCTTTACGATAAGAATGGCGTAAAAATCTACGAGGGTGATATATTCACCGTCAAAGGCAAATATCCAAGAGTCATCCTTTGGAATCAGGCTTCATGGGCGACAATGCCGTGTGAACACTACCACGACAAGCAATGGTGGATAATGAACCTCCAACATCCCGGCAATGATTGGTGGGAAGAGTTTGCCGATGAGATAGAGGTAATTGGAAATATACACGATAATCCGGATATGATATGGCAAACGTAAGATTGACGTTCACGATACCCGGCAATGAATTGCCTGCGCTCCACGGCATGATGGAGGCTGACGGCACTCCGCCGTGCGAGCTGCGCATATGCAAGACTACCGTGCCCCGAGTGATACGCGACATTGTCACGGACGGCGACAGGCGCGCGGGTGTGCGTGACATAGTGATAACGACCGATGAGGTCTATGCCGGTTATTTCCGTGATAATATCTGGGCTCTCGGCTACAGATTCTCAAACAAGGCGTTGGCAAAGTCGTTGCGCGACACTCCGGCAGCATCGGCAGCGCGTTGCAGCTTCTCTGCGGCCAGTGCAGTAAACGAGAACGATACGCGCACATTGCGCGGATTGGCCGAAGGCTTGCGCCCCGCTCCCTTGCGGGATCCGCCCCTCTGAGCAGTAGCTTTAATTTCTTCTTGCATAATTCAAATATTTGGTTTATCTTTACAGCGAATCAAAATCCGTTGGGGAGGGCGGCCACCCTCCCCGGAGTTCAGAATTTCATCGTTATATCAATCCTGATTCTCCACACTTTGAAAGTTAGTTTAACTGTGGTTTTCATCGTGTTTCGGATTTTGGTTTTTCATCCTGCTTGAGGTGAGGATGATTAACCGCGCCATCTCTCTTGATGACAATGTAAAGATAGGTAGAATATTTGAATTACACAAGAAGTAAATCAAACATTCTATCTGTAATTGTTATTTTATGCCGATGTCAACAAAAAGGAAGGATGTCAAATGTTACATGAAGCCCGGTTATAATTCGTATATTTGTACATATAAACCAATTAGATGAGGAATTGAAATGATGCATTCAAATATCGGGAAGATGTGTGGCGACAGGCATCTGAAACTGGCGCGTGAAGTGCTTCCGCTGCTTCCGGCGGCTGTAGAGTCGCACGGGCATAACTATTGGCTCAAGATAGACAAGGGGAACTCCCTGCACAAGAACCTGCGCACGGGGGCAGTGCTCTGCGAGTTCAACGAGCCTGACAACCTGCGTGCATGTACAAAGATGCTGGAATGGCTGCGCCGTAACACATCGGATGTGAAAACCTACAGAGAGCATTACTATAACGGCTGACTGTATCTCCACAGTGTATGAGCAACCGCAGAAGGATAAACATATCACTTTCCCCTCAGGAGTATGACTTGGTCCAGGAGATGAGAACGCGCTACGGCTACAGGAATGCCTGTGAAATGATAGCTGTCTTGGTGAGGATCCTGACTGACCGCATAAAGGCAGCTGAGGAAAGGATATATGACATTCCTGAAAGCGACGGCGAATATATAGACACCATGTTTGATGAGCTTGCTCAAGGCGGAAGCGTGCCATACGGTGCGGTTCCCAAGCGTACACATGCCACTATGATACCGGACTATGGCAAAAGATGAGGACTACAACAGGCTTATCCGGACTGCGCAGTGGCGCAGGCTGCGCAAGGCCGTACTGACAGCACACCCCTTGTGCCAGCGGTGCTCAGAAGAAGGGCGCATAAGCGCGGCCTGCGAGGTACATCATGTATGTCCTGTAGAGGAGGCTCTGACCTATGGCGAGAAGAGCCAGCTGATGTTTGACCCCCACAACCTCCGGGCTCTGTGCCATGACTGCCATGTGAGGACGCATACCGAGATGGGACGCAGCGGCAAGGAAGCGAGCAAAGAACGAAACGGCAAGCATGTGGCCCGGTTCATCGACAAGTTTTTCTGACAGGCCCCCCGGGGGTGTTTTTTCAGAGGGGGAGGGTTGCCGGAAATCTCGCCGCCACGTTTTTGAATGCGCGTGCAATTTTTTGAATTTAAGCAAAATTGCAATTTTTAACGCAATATGGCCAAAAAAGTTATAGAATACAAAAAAGAGATTGAAAAAGCACTGAAAGCCGTGGGACGATACAGCAAGAGCCTTGACGCACAGGTCATGGCGCTTGCCGGAGCGCTGCGTACCATTGATCTGGCAAACGATGAGATAGACGGCCTTGACACCACTACTATCTCCGTCATGTCACGCTACGGTAACGAAACGCTCGCACCGCATCCGGCATTCAAGATACAGAAGGACGCACAGGACAGTGTGACACGCCAGATGAAGGCGCTGGGGCTTACTGCCGAAGAGCTGACCGGGACCGATGATGACGACCCGCTTATAGAGCTTACCAGGAAGGTAAGGAGCTCCGGACGCAAAAAGACGGACATAATACGCAGGAACGTTGCTGAATGACTGAAGAAGAGAAAGTCAGGCTCAGGAAGACCAAGATAGATGTGACGGAGGCCTTAAGGAATATCCGCATAGCCGATTACCGTCTTGAGCTGGTGGATACGCGACTGGTTGAATACACCTCGGCTGTGGCCACCGCCCCTGATGCTCACAACCTGTTCGAGCAGCTTGCCGTGATGCGGTTCTTCCGTATGGCCGACAAGTACGGGATCAATGCCACATCTGTACGGCGATTCTTCACACTGTATGAGAACCTGTATTTCCCCGGGAAGGCCGGGATGCAGAGATACCGGCTCACCCCGGTTCAGGCATTCCAGTTTGCAAGTGTATACGGGTTCTGGAATGACGGACGGCGCGTGGTCAGGGAAGTGGCGCTGTACGTGCCGAGAAAATTTTCCAAGACCACTTCAAGTGCTGCCTTTATCGTTGATGACCTGCTTTACGGCGACGCCAATGCCGAGTGCTATACGGGCGCCAACAGCAGCGACCAGGCCAAGAAATGTTTCGATGTGGTGCGCGGGTGTATGAAACGCCTTGACCCGAACGGACTGCGCTATACAGTCAATGAACAGATCATAAAGAGCAAGCGCAAGGACCGTTCGGCATTTGCGCAGTGTCTGACGGCTAATGCCCGGACCAAGGACGGACTTAATGCAAGCACGGTAGTGATGGATGAATTCAGTCAGGCGCGTGACAACAGCCTGTTTTCAGTACTGACTACATCCATGGGCGTACGTGAGAATCCTTTGACGGTTATCATCACTACGGCCAGTGATGTGTTTGACGGGCCATTCTACGAGATGCTTCAAGGATATAAGGCCGTGTTGCTCGGTGAGTATGAGGACGACGCTTTGTTTGTCCATATATTCGAGCCGGATCTGGACGACCCTGAGGACTCCGAGGCCACATGGTGCAAGGTTCATCCGCACATGGGAGTGACCGTCAGCATGGAATTCTACCGTCAGGAGTACAAGAACGCCCGGCGCAACGGTGCGGAGGCAATGCTTGCATTCCGCACCAAACTGCTAAACATGTATGCCGAAAACGAGCAGCGCAGCTGGATCAGCAGCACACTGGCCCGACATATAAGCCGTCCGATGCCTCTTGATGCCCTGAAGGGGCGACCGGCAGCCATGGTGGCCATAGACTTGAGCGAAAGCGATGATTTCAGCGCCGTGACCTTGGGCATATACGATTCGCTTAACAAGGTATTCAATTTCCATACCGCATATTTCTTTCCTGAAGGAGCTTTGCCGGGTCACCCCAACGAAAAGCTTTACCGCGCATGGGCAAGCAAAGGCTACCTCAAACTGACACATGGCGATGTCATTGACTACCGTACTATAGTAGAATACATCCTATACCTTAACACCGTGGCAAGGGTGCTGGGTATAGGGTACGACCCTTGGCGCAGTCAGGATGTGATAAACATGCTTGCCGCCTCCGGAGCCGGAGGTGTGCTGAAGGGAGTAAAACAAACGTACGGCAATTTCACCTCACCGGTGGAAAGCTTCGAACACGGAGCCAAGACAGGGCATATATTTATAAATGACAATCCTATTAACGCCTACTGCTTCGGCAATGCAGTCCTTGACAGTGACAACCTTGAGAACTGCAAGCCGGTCAAGCGCAAGCATACTGAGAAAATTGACGGCGTGATAACGAAACTGATGTGCCTGCGTCTATTCATGGACTATGAGCGCTGACCGGTCATAGGCAGCAGGTCAAGATACATGCGGCGGGTATGCCCCGTCACCATCCGATATGCGGGATATGATGACGTCAGACGTTGAAAAAAGGGGATTTAATATCTTGCCATAGTATTTGTACGGTTGCTTTTTATTTGAGTGGGGAGGGTATGGTACCAGATGTACGGTTTTGTATGTATTGTAGGAGCCCACAACTTCGCCATGCGTATTCTAAAATATATCAAAGACATTTTCAGCCGCGAGTCCACACAGGCCAAAGTGAAGGACCTGCTGCCCACGGGCGGGAGTACAATTCTTTATCCTTCAGGGCGCCGTCCGCTCAACGTGGCCACGGTGTACCGCTGTGTAGACCTGCTTGCCGGGAGCGTAGCCAATCTGAGGCTTCAGTATATGCGCCGTAAAGGCGATGTTTTCGTAGAGGATACATCCAGCCGTCTGCATTACCTGCTTGCCGTCCAGCCATGCCCGTATATGTCTGCTGTCGACTTCTGGCGTCAGGTAGTATGCCATATGCTCCTCAGGGGCAATGCGTATATAATCCCTGTTTATGACCAGATGGAGCTTGACCGGCTGGAACTGGCTGCCCCTTCGTGTGTGGCTCATGACACATATACCGATACATACACCGTCAACGACGTGACAGCCGGCATACACGGTGTATTCCGTGAAAACGAGATAATTCACATAAAAAATTTCACCGTCGACGGAAAGACCGGCATACCGACCATCACCTATGCCGCCACCACGCTTGCCATAGCCGGTACCGGCGAGAACGAAACGCTGAACCGTTTCGAGAACGGAGGCAATGTACGCGGACTGGTAGGGAACGATACCGGTGTGCGTGGCTTCGGGGAGTATCTCGATGAAGAGCTCAAGCGTACTGCCACGGACATCGATGCGCGTTTCCGTCGCGGCGACAGGATCGTGTCGCTTCCCGGCGAAGTGAAGTTCACATCGCTGTCACTGTCAAGCACGGACATGCAGTTTCTTGAAACGCGCAAGTTTACCGTGCGCGAGATATGCCGCTTTTTCGGTGTACATCCATCTTTTGTATTTGATGATACAAGCAACAACTACAAGAGCGCAGAAATGGCCAACATGGCGTTCCTGTCAAACACGCTCAATCCCATACTCCGCAAGATTGAGGCCGAGCTGCACCGCAAGCTTGTCCCGGCCTCGCTATGCTGCAAACGGAAATTCCAGTTTGACCGACGCGATCTCTATGCATGTGACCTTGACAGCCGTGCCCGCTATCAGGCACAGACCATTGCCGCCGGCATATACACGGTCAACGAATGGAGAGCTGCCGAAAACCAGCCGAGAGTACCCGGGGGCGATACGGTATTTGTAAGCGCGAACCTGAAAAGCATAAATGAAGCGTCGGCAACGGTTGTAAACGTACAGGAACCTACACCACAAGACTGATATTTTTAGCTATGAACAATCCTGACACTGAGAAAAAGATACTTACCCGGATGATGTACACCCCTTCAGAGCTGCACGTACGCGAGGCAGAAGGTGTGGAAAGCCGTACCATAACAGGTTATGCCATCCTTTTCAACACTCCCAGCGCTCCGCTTTGGAGCGATGAAGAGGAAGAGGCCCGCGAGGTCATTGCGCCCGAGGCGGTCACCATGGAGCTGTTGGACGGCAGTGACATAAAAATGACCATGTTCCATGACCGGCAGCTCATACTGGCCCGAAGCAGCGGCGGCAAAGGCACACTGTCGTACAGCATAGATGAGCGCGGTGTTTCATTCAGCTTTGAAGCACCCCGTACGGCTGACGGCGACAAGGCGCTCGAGCTTGTACGCCGAGGCGACATATCGGGATGCAGCTTCATGTTCGCTACCCGATACTATGACCGTGGGTATGTCGACCGTGAATGTATAGTCAAGGGCTGTAAGGCATACACCACATTTACCGTACGTACCATAACAGGGATATATGATTTCACGCTCGCTGCCGATCCCGCCTATCCTGACACCACCTGCCAGGCCGCGCAGCGTGAACTTTTGGCCATGGTGCAATCCGGAACCGGATATCGGCTTGAGCAGCCCGCAGGAAACGCCATGCGGCAGGTGCGTGAAATGCGTCAGGCAGCCTCTATGAAAAATCTAAAATGAACCTAAATTTATAGTCAAACATGTCAAAACCCAAGAACAAAAACACAGTGACAGCCCGACAGCTGATTGAACAGTATCAGGTCAACTGTGACCGCATCACTTCCATAGCGGATGCATGCGAACAGGAACAGCGTGAACGCACTGACAGTGAAGAGGCCGAGTACAGACAGCTTCTAAGAGAGAACCAGATGCTCCAGATGCGTATGCAGGCACTGGCCAACCCCGGACAAGCCGCACACCGACAGCCCGTGGGGGTTCAGCTGCGTGAAGCGCTCCGTGACGCCATGGACAACGGCAGCCGTACACCCGTCACTCTTGCGCTGACGCGTGAGATACAGACCTCTGCCGCGCTTGACGGTACGGGTGTGATCCCGGTAAGCGAGCAGGAGATGCTTGCACCGCTCCGCGCCGGACTGATCTATGACAAGGTAGGTATAACCATACGTACCGGCCTTGTAGGAAGCCTGCGCTGGCCCAAGCATGGCAAGGCCACTGCAAAATTTGTCGGAGAAGCAGAGAAGCTCACAGAGAGCAAGATTGACTGGGATGCGATAACTGTGGCTCCCAAGCGTCTTGGCGTGGCTATTCCGGTGACCCGTCAGGAACTCTTCAACAGTGAAGGCGTGGTGGAGAGTGTCATCAAGGCCGAGATGCCTCAGGCCGTAGTCGACAAGATCAATGAGGCTCTTTTCGCCACGGACAAGACCGGGCGCGTGGTATACGGCCCCTTTGCCACTGCGGGCGAAGCCGGGGGCTGTGAAAAGCTCACCTTTGCCGCTGCTATCCCTACCCGGAAAGAGCTTCTCCAGATGAAGGCAAAAGTGGCAAAGGCCGGTGTCGACACATCTACCTGCTGCTTTATCATGACCGAAACCATGAAGGCCGAGCTTGAGGATGTATCCGTAGACAAGGGCAGCGGACGTTTCCTCTGTGAAAACGACCGCATATTCGGCTATCCGGTATTCTGTACCGATGCCATAGGCGAAGGCAATATAGGCTTCGGCGACTGGGGTTATCAGGCCGCCGGGTTCTTCGGTGCCATGAACCTTGTCGTGGATCCCTACAGCCTCAGCCTCGAGGACTCTACCCGGTTCGTGCTCAATACTGATTTTGCTACCGTGACACTTGTTCCCGGGGCATTCATACTCGGTGTAGCCAAAAATGCCTGAATGAACTATGTCAGCGACCAAGTTGGAACTCCTGAAGAAGCATGTCCGCGCTGATGATTTCAGTGAGGACGACGGTTATCTTGCCCATCTGCTTGACGCCGCCGAGGAGTATGTGGTCATCGCTACCCGCCGTACAGTAGAAGAGCTGACCGACGGCAACGGAGGTGAGTTCCCTGCGCCGCTGAAACACGCGGTGATGATGTTGGCCGCCCACTGGTACAACCAGCGCGAGGCGGTAAGCGGCGGGCAGATGGCCGAAGTGCCGTATACCGTACAGGCTCTGGTAAAGCCGTTCATAAAACTGACAGTGTGATGAGAGCCGGGCCTTTGAAATACCGTCTGGAGCTGCTTGAGCCGGTGTACACCCAGGACCGCATGGGCGCCAAGCGCGTAGAATACGTCGTGAGGCGCACCGCGTGGGCCGAGCGCGTCACCGCCACCGGACACCGCAGCGAAGAGGCGGGCGAACACTTCCCCGACTACAGCACGCGCTTCAACATCCGCTCAGCCCACCCCATAGGCGAGAACTGGAGAGTGCGGCAAGTCAAGGGACACCTGTATACCGTCACGGCCATAATACCCCACGCTGACCGTGGCTACAACCAGCTTATATGCGAACGCGTAAACGAATAGCCTCCTATGGGACTGACCTATGACATGGACAACCTTGAGCGCCTCTATAAGGAGCTGGAGCCGCGCCGCCGCCGTCAGGCACTGCGCGGAGGGTTCCGCAAGGCCGGGCGCAACTTCCGCGCCAAGGTGATAGCCAACCTCCGCAGCGACATCTCCTCCAACCGCGAACTGGAGAAGGGCGTACGCGTCCTGACATTCAAGCGCACGGCAGGGTTCCGTGTCGCTGTCAGCTCCCGGAAGGGCGGCAAGGGAGGGCGAGGCGAGGCCGGTATGTACCTCAGCCGTCAGCAGCGCCGCAAAGGTCAGCGCAAGCTGCCCGTGCTGATGTGGGCGGAGGACGGTACCGCATCGCGCTATACACGGGGCCGCGGATTCTTCCGCCGGGGACGGCGCTATACCGGACGCATGCCGCGCATGGGGTTCCTCTCACGCACGGTCAGGGAGTCGGGAGCCGGTGTCAGCGCCGACATACGAGAGATGGTAATAGAAAACGTACAACGAATAGCCAAAAAATATGGATGTAAATAAAACAAGCCTCAGCGCGGGCGAACTCATCCGCGCCGTGCTCACAGAGAATGCCGATGTGGCGGCACGTACGGCCAATGTCTTTCCCGTAGTGGAGGATCAGGCCTATCTGCCTTATATCGTATACCGCCGCTCCGGGCTTGAGCGTGCCCCTGTAAAATCGCCTCACCGTAACGATACCGTCACCATTGAGGTACAGTGCTATGCCACCGGATACACCGAAGGCGTGGAGCTTGCCGAAGCCGTCCGCTCGGCGCTTGACGGTGTGCAGATAGAGCACGAAGGCATGGTTATGCGCTCATGCGATCTTGCCGACAGCGAGGAGGCCTGGGCCGATGACGCCTATGTGCAGACTCTGATATTTGAGTGTAAACTTTAACTTTAATCTTTTATGGCAACAACTGTAAAAACAGGCTACTGCAACGGTAGCGACATGCTCCTGTACGTAGGGGGCAAGGCCGTGGGGCACTGCACCACGCATACCACCACCGTCAACAGCGAGACAAAGGACCGCGCCGTGAAGCCCGTGGCCACCGCCTCCATATCGGCAGGGCTGTGGAAGAACAAGGGCGTGGTAGGGCTCAGCGTATCCATATCCGCCGAAGGGCTCGTTTTCTATCAGGAAACCGAGAGCGGCTACAAGAGCTGCCTTGCGCTCATCGCCGAGGGTCAGAGCGTGGAGGTGAAGTGCATGGAGCGCGAATCCACCAAGCCGTATCTCACCGGCAAGTTCGTGATAGCGTCGCTCGAGCGCACCGATGCCGCTCAGGACGATGTCACCTACTCCATAAGCCTTGAGAACGACGGCGAGGTGACGTTAGATGACTCCGCGATAACCGAAACAGCCCCCGCAGCAGGATCATGAAGCGTCTTGAGATAGTAATCAACGGAACGGCATACCCCTGTAGCCCCACTATGGGGGCTATGCTCCGTTTCAAGCAGGAAACGGGCCGCGAGATAACACAGATTGACCCCAAGAGCTTCACCGACCTGTGCACCTACCTGTGGTGCTGTGTCGTGTCGGCATCCCGGCGCGAGGGCTTGGATTTCGGCATGTCGCTTATGGAGTTCGCTGACGGCATCACCCCTGAAGAGATGGCCGGTTGGACGCAGGCCGTAGCCGGTGAGCGCGCCCGTGATGCCGAGGGCGCAGAGGGTGCGGACTCTGAAAAAAAAAGACCGTAGGCGTCCATGAGCTGCTGGGCACTGCCGTAGGGTGCATAGGGCTGTCGCTGGACGACTTCTGCCGGATGTACTTCGATGAGTTCGAGGCCGTGTGCGAGGCTTGGAGCACGCTTGCCGAGCGTCAGAACCGCGAGGCATGGGAACGCACCCGCATGCTTGCCGCCATCTGCATTCAGCCCCATGTGCGGCGGCGCGTCACCCCTCGCAAGCTTCTGCCCTTGCCGTGGGACAATGAAAAGACCCGGACACAGGAAGCGCCCGAGCTTACCCCTGAAGAACGCCGTCAGCGGTTCACCAGTATCGTTTCACAGATGGATTCGGGAGAGCCTCCGGCTAATACCAATCCCTGTTAGAGGTACCAGTCGTTATTGTCGCAGTCAAATCCGCCTGATATAAATCTAACGAATGTCATTATTGCTCCCGTAATCAAGAAACATACGAATGTCCATATGCCAATTCTAACTGACAGAAAGAGAAGCTTCGCCCAAAAGCTTTCAAGCCCAAAATTACCTATAATAAGCATAGCGAAACCGCAGACCCCTATTACAGCGATGCACCACGCACAAATGTATCCTGCCCAAACTGCAATCTTGCCGATGCAAAGCAAAATCAGTATAAGAAAATCCTTCATGGCTGTCTGTCATTGATCCTTTACAAAGATAGAAACAAACAAACAAATAAAAAAGTTAAAAAATTCCATAATCCATGGCCGGTAACAGCACTGTATCGATATCATTCGTTCTC
>JAMPBB010000032.1 GCA_023666885.1 Muribaculaceae bacterium
AGGTTACCGCAACTATGGGTGTATAGGGGTCAATAGGGATGATTCTTTAATTAAATGAATATCAAAGCACTTTAAGGTATAGCTCTTCTATGTCGGCCAGAGTAACATCGCGCGGGTTGCCGGGGGTGCATACGTCCTCAAGGGCCTGCTGTGCCAAGCGCGGAATATCTCCACGTGTTATACCTAAGTCTGTGAGGTGCTGCGGTATGCCTACCTTTATGGCAAGAGCCTTTACGGCATCGCAGGCAGCCTGACTGGCCTGTTCGGCTGTCATACCTTCTGTGTCCACACCCATGGCACGTGCTATTTCGGGATACTTGTCAAGGCAGCAAGGCATGTTGAACTCCATGATAGTGGGGAGCAGCAGGGCGTTTGCCACGCCGTGGGGCACATCGAACAGTGACCCCATGGGGTGAGCCATGCCGTGTACCAATCCAAGTCCTACATTAGAGAATGCCATGCCTGCTATGTACTGGGCCACGGCCATGGCATTGCGTGCCTCAGCGTTCTTAGGCTCGGCTACGGCTGTAGGCAGATTTTTGGCTATCATGCGTACGGCCTCTATTTCAAACATGTCCGACATGCTCCACGCGCCCTTGGTTATGTAGCCCTCTATGGCATGCGTCAGTGCGTCCATTCCGGTGGCGGCGGTAAGTGACGGCGGCAGCGAGTACATGAGCTCGGCATCGATTATGGCCACGGCAGGTATATCGTTAGGATCCACGCATACCATCTTCTTCTGCTTGGCCTCATCTATTATCACATAATTTATGGTGGTTTCGGCAGCTGTTCCGGCAGTGGTGGGAAGTGCTATGATAGGCACACTTTTATGGCGCGTGGGAGCGCAGCCTTCAAGTGACACTATGTCGGCAAACTCAGGATTGTTTATCACTATGCCAATTCCCTTGGCGGTATCTATGGCTGAGCCGCCGCCTATGGCTATTATGAAATCGGCGCCTGAAGCCTTGTAGGCATCTATGCCGTGCTGTACATTGGTTACTGTGGGGTTTGGCTTCACATCGCTGAACACATCGTACGGTATGGCGGCTGCGTCAAGCACGTCAGTAACCATCTTGGCCACTCCAAACTTTATCAGTCCGGGGTCAGTCACTACCAGTGCTTTCTGTTTGCCAAGCCTCTTCACTACTTCCGGCAGCTCCTTGCGGGCTCCGGGACCGAAGTAGGATACTTCGTTAAGGATAAATCTCTGTACCATGGTTAAGTTTTAGGTTATATTAAATATTGCAATATTATTCAGGATGAGGATAAATGTCCTACGCCAACAAATTTAGCTAAAGAATACTGAATATCCGCACATCCGCCCCAATATATTTTCCACCACCCTGTATGCTACGCGTAGTGTGTTGCATCAGGCATTATGAAGAACTATATTTGCATACTAATAATAGCATCCATATGACACGGATAAATGATGTAGTTATAAATTTCGGGATGAATGTACAGAAATGCAGACAGGCCCTTGGAATATCACAAGAGGAACTGCATATCGAGCAGGGCTTCATCGTACATGTATAGGTATGGTAGAGAGGGCTGAACGTTCCATATCGCTGCAAAACGCCAAAAGAATAGCTGATGCATTAAATACACCAATAGATTCATTGCTTGATAATGGCACGGAAAGTTAAAAATAATGTTAATTGTCATCCTGATTTTCAGGATTATATGGAAAGAATAGTTGCCCACCCGAACTATAGAGGTCTTTTCTTTGAAAGATGCCGTGACGGTAAAATACGTTGGATGGTGACGGAGAAGTCGGCCGCCGGAAAGCGTCGTAAGGTTTGGTGGAACGAACAATGCCGTCTACACGGGATTCCTATTGGTCGGGGATGCTATGCCAATATTGCACGGATGCTTCATCCCACCGGCTTGCATGTGTGCCAGTGTTGTGGGAATGTAAAAAGTATTTTCTATGAATATCCCACAAAGAGGACGGTTCCCATTCTCAATAGGATTTTAGGTACTGATATTGACAAGGATAATGATGCCGAACGGGTAGAATACACCATCAGAGAGATAATAGAATATTGGTGTGATGACATGGACAAAGCACAAGCCTTGGCCAAAGCTTTCCGTCTGCCTGAGCCTAAAAGTGTGGAACATCTGGTAGAACTTGTCTACACTCATCTTGTAGCGCGGAATAGCAGCAGGTTCTCCCCTGGGGTAATGTGCGATCCACCTGACCGTTTTGACGGATATCATTCTTATAACCTTTGTTGCAGAGAAAAGTTTGATACCGGTAGGCATGTGGAAAATATGCAGACATACGGACAGGATAGACGCGCATATGAACACTGGTCGGACGGTGATTATAATCTTGCTAACCGTATTATGGGAGAGTTTCGTAAGCAGCCTCCTATGCGTTGTCCGGTTTGCAACAGGATAGCGAAGATGACGGCTGACCATATTGGCCCTATTTCGTTAGGATTCAGCCATAGCAAAAACTTTAAGCCGATGTGCCGGTGGTGCAATAGTGCCAAGAATAATAGATTTACAAAGAGTGATGTAGATGAGTTGTTGCTCATTGAGTCATCGGGTGTCAAAGTGATAAGTTGGCATTCAAAATATATATGGGATAAGGTTAAGAACGACATCAAGGATGACAACGATGCAAAGAGGGCAAGTTCGATAATGGCCAAGTGTCATCAGAATGTCCTATCTGTGTTCGCTATAATCTATCGGTTGACAGGAAAGGAATATCTGAGCCGTTTTCTGCATCCGGAGTATTCAATGACAGATTTTAGGTTTGAAGATTTTGATATGACTGATCTCGGACGGATACGGATTATTGCATCACCCATTGACAATAAGAATAAAAGGAATAATCAGGAACGATATGTCAGGGTCTCATTTGAAAGTTTGGATGAGTTTGGGCGAAAAGACAATAGGAAAAACTATATCATGGTTGATGAATCCACTCCTGAAATAATAGATTTGGTGGAAGATATAAGGCGTAATCAGTATGATGAGGCCGACAAAAAACTGATGTCCCTGATATCTAAAATATCTGATGAAATATACTTACATGAAATGGGACGTTAAACCTCAGTACACAACCTATAGAATTCATCAAAATCTATTTCATGCCTCATGAGGCGGTCATAGTTGGATGAGGCCTGCGGAATGTAATCCATTACCACATCTCCACCCCCGTCAGTGATGGCGGGAAATGAAAAAATAGCATCCTCAACGGATATATATTTGGGTAAGGTAAGTCCGTCATCAGAAAATAGAGGAGTGGGTTCGCTTAACTTGACATCGTGATTGAGGGACCCTATGATAAACACCCTTTTTCTACGCTGAGGCACACCATAATCAGCCGCATTGAGTTTTAGCGGAGCATTAACAGTGTATCCTATTTCAGTAAATGCTGAAATTATTTCTTTTATAGCTTCTCCTTTACGCATTGACAGAATGCCCAAAACGTTTTCCATAACAAAAAAGTCGGGACGCAGTACATTCACCATACATACAAATTCCTTGAAAAGCTGATTGCGCGTATCGTTGGGATCACGCCATCCGGCATAGGAAAACCCTTGACATGGAGGACCTCCAATTATTACATCAATCTTTTTTTCTGAACACAGGTCAATTAGTTTCTGCTTGGTTTCCTGTAGAGTTATGTCGCCGATAACAAAATCAGCACTCTCATTGGATCTTGAGTGGTTGAATCTATTGGTGCTCATGATATTCTTGTCAATCTCATTGGCTGCTATAAGATTGAATCCGTTCATGATAAACCCTTCTGACATACCGCCGCATCCGGCAAAAAGGTCAACCATATTATATGATGTAAGGTGCGGTTTGATAAGCGAGGATACATATCGGGCCAATAGAGGAGGCACGGCGTTTCCTATCTGTTTATATTGTGATGCTCTGGAGCCTTGAAAAATAAAGTCATCAGGAAATGACTGAAGCCGGGCGGCCTCCCTGTTGGATATTACTCTGTTTTGTGTGGGATGAAGGTTACATCCATTCCCTACCCGATTAAAATATGTGGCTATAGTGTAGCTTGGCTTGTCACGATGCATGCGCCCGTAATAAGTGGTTCGGCCGCCTGTCGACCGTATGTTCCTCAGCCGGGCATCCTCTATGGACAGAGGAATGTCCTGCCAATTTCCACCCTCGGATATATGCGGTGCTATCTCGGCTTCATGAGCCCCCATTTTGAATGCTATGTGGTTATGTAGTTTCATGAAGCCGTGATTTTGATTTCTTCATCCGTAAGGCCGTAAAGTCGGCCTATATATGTATCTAATTCATTTTGACAGGTATATTTAAAGGCCGGGTCTATGCTGGTTAAGTCTATAATTGGCAGTTCCGCCAGTTCGTAATTGTTGATATGGTTATTTGAGCTGGTTATTTTAAATCGCCAGTTTAATAATGAGCTGTTTAGTATAAGCGCTAATTTGTTTAGCGTGGGTGCATCTGCTGAGATATAGTTGCATGAATTCCCGAGTATGTCATTGGATTCGCAGAGCACAAATTTCAGTCGCCGTTGGATTCCTGCATTGGATATTTGTTGGCAAATAAGGCGCTTTTTCCCCATATCATGATTCATGAATGAATCCGACCGAGTCAATAGGAATTCATCACATACGTATTCGCCATTAATGTTTTTAATAGTGCCGTCACCTATCATGTTCCCGCGGACAAGTCTGAATCCGGTAGGCTCCGTGGTAATATATTTCTTGTTAAGGGTCAAATCCAGTTCCCCACGACGGTTTCTGATGTTAGGATAATCCTTTAATCGGAGCATATGCGAAAGTTTTAGCATAATTCCCCATTCGGGCTCGCGTATGTTGGGAATTTCAAGATTATTAGCAAAAAGGTTCTTGACAAGATTTATGTCTATTGAAAATGTACTTCCGCTGTCAGTCACGGAGATATTTTGGGTTTGGCCACACTTTTCAAGGATAAAGATACATGTGGCTTGTGAAACGTTTTCAAAAAGTGCATCACTTTCAGAAAAGAATTCTATACTTAATATCCTGTTGCTAAGTAGAAGAAATTTTCGCAGTTTTGATGCTGAAACATCGCCAAAAAGAGTTGACGGACATATTACTCCAAGTATGCCGGCAGGTTTTAGCATCTGTACCATTCGCTCAATGGAAAGCTGATACAGGTTAAGCATCCCTTCTAACGAATGTGTGTATATACCGATTGACCTGAAATACGTTACTTGCTTTTGTATCTTATCGGCCTCTCTGCTCCCTGATTTATTCTTATTGGGTTTCAGCACCAGATAAGGAGGATTTGATACTATTATGTCGAATCCGGCATTGGCAAGACCGTCAAGGTCGGATGGTGACATATAATGGCTGTCGGGAAATAGAGACGAGTTGACTCTAAGTCCATCCTTATGCACTATGTGTGATGAAATACTTGTGCACTCGTAATCTGATAACGTTGAAAAATATGATATGGCTTTTAATCGTGTGATGTGTACAGCCAAATCATCAATATCAAAAGCATAGATATTGTTTAATATAGCTTTGGTCTTATGGGGGAACTTTGAGATAATGGTTTCATAGAATCGCCCTGTACCGCATGCAAAATCCAGGACATTGCAGGTGTCTAAATCGCACGATGAAGCCTTGAATGCAGCGGTCACTATCTTTTCCGCAATTTCTGTATCTGTATATACGGCGCCAAGTTCTATAAGCTGCTTTTTTGATTTTGATCTAAGGACGGCCCCTTTCTTGGAGATCTTGAAATCGGAATTCAGGAATGCTATGTGCAGGTTCTCACAAAGCCACGGGATATCATTGCTGTCAATATCGGGAAGGTTCCTCATCAGGTGAAATTCCTTTCCGAAACATATACGCATTACTGTTTCCGGATTCTTGAACCGTTCTGCGATATATGTAGCTATTAGGTCTGATATGATTTGCCTGTGAACGTGGCCGGCAATACTGAGGATGTCGTTATTTAACGATATTTTGTCACAGCATCCTATTGGGGCTAAAATATCATTAGAGGGCAATTCCACAATTACCCTCTCATATATAGTTCTGTCCTCCAGTGTTATTAGTTCAGCTAAACTTATATCGCGCATCATAGCAAGGCAAAGGTAAGGAAAAAATATGATATTGATGGCGTGTTCAGCAGCGAAGATGATGGCTAAAGTCAGATGATTTTGTAGTTTATGCCGCAGATTATGGCTTCGGTTATGTTGGATACCTTGAGTTTTGAAAATATGCGTTTGCGTATGGACTTTACTGAGTCGTAGGCGCGGTTTACGGCGGTGGCTATCTGAGGTATGCTGCGGCCTTCGGCCGAGAGTGCCAGTACGGCGGTTTCAATGGGTGAGAGTGCGTCATACGTAAGCGGTTCCCATAGGTATGTGTCCATATCGTATACCATGCGGTCAAAGGTGCGTGTGTTTATCATCAGTATCTTGTCATGATAGTGCCCGGCCGAGAAGCTTATGGATATGAGCATGCTGTTTAGCTCTCCGTCCGGCTCGGCCAATGGAGTGAATTTGTATAGCGCATTGGATTTGCCCTCCACATCAAATATGTATTGCATGTCAGTCATGAACAGTAGGTGGGACCTGTCCGCTGCAGGGGCGTTGTCATAATAAGTGCGTATTATATTGAATATGCGACTGAGTTTTCCGGCGTCGGATCCTGATATGGTTTCTATAAGGAGCCTTACAGTGCTGTGTGTAAAGTCATGCTTCAGTACGCGCGTTGCCAGTCCGGATGAGTTGGCTACATATGTTATCCTGCCGGTGCGGATGTCGGCTATGAACATAAATTCATAGAAAAGATTTGAAAAAGCGGTGGCAAACTGCATAAGCCTTAAATCCGAATGTGGATTGCCGCATTGATGGCCGTTCTGAGGTATTGATCTGCTATTAGACATGGCGGTGTTATTTGAGTTGCAAATATAATAATAAAATTTCACCCGATCGGGTGAAATTGGGGGGGGTAAATGAATCATCCTTTCGGGTGTTGGCGCCAATGTCCCCTAAGTATAATTTTGCGCTGTAAATAAAATATCACAAATGAAAATACGTATTCTACAGCTGCTTCTGACATTATTGACAGGCATAATGCCGGCTCACGCTTCGGCACTGATAGTAAGCGGACGCGTTATTGACGGTGCCGACAACGAGGATCTGACAGGGGCTACAGTGCGTGTGCTGTCCATGCCGGATTCGGCGTTCGTATCCGCAGCTTCGGCCATGAAGCGTGTGTCAAGGGACGGTGAGGAGGAGGTCACATCGGTATTTACCGTATCGATACCTTCGGCTGCATCATCGTATCTGTTGGAAATAAGCATGGCCGGATATGACAAGAAATATCTTACCGTAAATGCTGCCCCCGGAGAGGGTAAAACTAAGCGCATCGATCTTCCACCTATAGCCCTGATGCGAACACCGCATGCCCTCGGCGAGGTTACGGTTACATCCAGCCGAATAAAATTCTTTAACCGTGGCGATACTGTGGAGTTCAATGCCGATGCCTTTCAGGTGGCTGACGGCTCTATGCTTGATGCTCTTGTAAGCCAGCTTCCGGGCGTGGAGCTGAGAGCTGACGGTCAGATTTATTACAACGGCAAATATATAGAGTCATTGCTGCTTGACGGCAAACACTTTTTTAACGGCGACAATCAGCTTATGCTTGAAAATTTAGGTGCATATTCCGTAAAGGACATAAAGATATATGACCGTATGGGTGATGCCAGTGAGTTTGCCGGTCGTGATCTTGGCGCCGACAAGGAGTTGGTCATGGACGTGCGTCTGAAAAAGGAGTATTCCACCGGGCTTATAGTCAATGCAGAGGGTGGCGTAGGTACTGACAGCCGATATCTGGGACGCCTGTTCGGTATGTGGTTCAAGACTGACACGCGCCTTGCACTGTACGGAAGCGTAAACAATCTGAACGATGACCGTAAGCCCGGCAGGGCCGATTCGTGGTCTCCGGCCGATATGAAGTCAGGCGTAAGCCGTGTCACCACGGGCGGGTTTGACTACTCGGTGGATAAAAAGCTGTCAGGCATAAAGGCCGGTGGCAACATCATTGTAAAGCATACGGACACCAAAGATTATACGGCTACGGACCGCACTAATTTCCTGGTGGGCGGTGATACGTATGACCGCATCCTGAGGCATTCGCGTCTGCGGAACCTGAGTTTGGTCACCAAGCATAATTTCTATATCAAGCGGCGTGTCTTTGACCTTACTGTAGAGCCGACTGTAAGCTATGGCAGAAAAAATAACCGTACTACTACGGCAGCCATTACCGCAGCTCACTATTTGGGCGATATCAGTTTCGGCCAGCTTGATGACATGTCACAATCCGGCTCAATGCTTACAGATTATATAAACCGCTACGTGGATGATAATTTGCTTAAAGGCAATACGCTTACCGGCGGTGTTACAGCCAATTCACGCATAAAAACAGGCGGTTCGGCCAACATACTGCGCATAGGCATGAACGGTAACTACACTACATTCAAGGATGACCGTTTCAGCCGATATAACCTTATTTATGCCGATGAGCCTGATAGGAGCGTTTCGTATGATCGGTATTATAGGAACCATCCTAACCGCAATTCTAATATTGGTGCCACGGTAGGGTATAATATGGCAGTGGCTGAAGGCGTATCGCTTGAAGTGTCGTACAGGTACGGCTATTCACGTGGGCGTACTACATCAGAGCTGTTCAATATAGATACGGACCATCCGCTCTCTTTGGGTACGCTCCAGTCTATGAGTGAATTTCTTTCAGTGCTTGACCGCAATAATAGTTATGTAAGCCATACGCGCACCATAGGGCATACGCTGTCACCATTCATGGTGTTTGAGCGAGGCAACATAAGCGGACAGATCAATGTGCCTGTCACCATGTCCGGCTCCCGGCTTTTGTATGAGCGCGGCAGCATAGACACCACCATAGTACGCCACACAGCGCTGGTCAATGTAAGCAATACGTTTGTACAGTGGCGCTCTCCGGATAAGACCAAGAAAGTGGAGCTGATGTACGATATGACATCGGACGCACCTGACCTTGTAAATATGGTGGATATGACTGACGCCACGGATCCTCTCAATATCTATGAAGGCAATTCCGTCTTGCGCAACTCGCACCGTCACAGCTTTAATCTGAGCGCCGAGTTTATGACTCCGGCCAAACGGCTCATGCAGTTCGTTACCGTTAAATACTCATTCATAGATGACGCTCTGTCAAAAGGATATACGTATGAAACCGCTACGGGCATAAGGCGGTTCCGGACGTATAATGTTGACGGCAACCGTGAGGGGAGTGCTGCCTATGGCATAGGTATTCAGTTCGGGCCGCGCAAGAGCATGTCGCTACAGTCACTCACCACCGGGTCTATGGTAAGGAGCGTGGATCTTGTGGGCGATAATGACCGGGCTCCGGTGCCGTCAAAGGTTCTGTCGCGAGGGCTGAATGAGGTACTTCGGTTCAGCTATGGTGTAGGCTCCCATCAGATAGGGCTGAATGCCGATGTCACGTTCCGCCGATATTCAGGAATGGCGTCAATGTCAACGTGGACTCATAAGTATGGAGTGACCGGCTTGATTAATCTTACACGTGACCTGCAGCTGTCCACTGACCTCAGCGTGTTCATACGTGACGGCTTTGCCGACGCCACCCTTAATTCCACTGACTGGGTATGGAATGCGCGGTTAAGCTACTCCATGCTCAAGGGGCGGTTGGTGGCCATGATTGACGGCTTTGATATGCTGCATAATCTTAGCAACGTAACGTATGCGGTAAACGCACAGGCCAAAACCGAAACATATACAAATGTCTTGCCCCGTTACTTCATGGCACACGTGCAGTGGCGCTTCAACCGTCAGCCCAAGAAAAAGCGATAATGTTACTGGCGCGGGTCAAAGCCGCGATGCCGCAGCGCATCGCGCATACGGTATTTCATGGCCTCCACGTAATAGCTTACTATATGGCTCACCCAGTCATTGGAGCTCTTGGTGCCTGACCGCGTGGCATTGTATTCTGTGATTTCCTTATCGTAGTCAAGGAGCTCGTCAATGAGATCTTCATCCCTGCTGTAGCGGTCATGGTGAATCACTGTGCCCACCGGCTGTTTTGGTTTCAAATCGGGCTGTTCGCGTGGCACGCCTATAGCCAGACCGCACACTAAATATACCTGCTGAGGGAGCCGCAGCTCGCGCGAAATCTCCTTGGGTGCTGCGGTACGGGCGTAGCCTATGCAGCATGTCCCCAAGCCCAATGATTCAGCGGCCACAACGGCGCTCATCATGGCTAATGAGGCATCCACTGTGGCTACAATCATGCCATCGGCAGTATTGAAAAAAGGCGGCATCTCCACGCCCTTGGCTCGGGCGGCAAGTATGATCTTGTTGAAATCAGCACAGAATGCCATGAAGTGGGAGCACGTCTTAATCTGTTTCTGTCCGGTAAGTTCGTACAGGCGTTCCTTCACTTTCTGGTCAGTTATATCTATCACGGAAAATTGCTGTCCGTTATAGCTTGTAGGCGTATTGCGGATGGCCTGATATATGAAGTCCATCTGACTGTCGGTCACGCTCTGGCGCTCATAGCGGCGTATGCTTCGGCGCTGTAGTAAGGTGTCATTTACATTTTTCATACCATATGAACGTGCCATCCGCCCGTAAGGTTCATAATAAAACTCCCGCACTGAGATCCATTGAGCATCAGTGCGGGAGTTATGAATAAAAGGAATTAAAGGGGAAAGTCGGTTATTTCTTGAAGTAGCGGTTGTACAGGCCCTGGAAACCTTGGCCGTGGCGAGCCTCGTCCTTAGCCATTTCATGTACGGTGTCATGTATGGCATCCAAGTTCATTTCCTTGGCGCGTCGTGCTATACGCATCTTGTCGGCGTTGGCACCGGCCTCGGCAGCCATGCGCTTCTCGAGGTTTGTCTTTGTGTCCCACACACATTCGCCCAGGAGTTCGGCAAACTTGGCAGCGTGTTCAGCCTCCTCAAAAGCATAGCGCTTGAAGGCCTCGGCTATTTCAGGATAGCCTTCGCGATCGGCCTGACGTGACATGGCCAGATACATACCCACTTCGCCGCACTCGCCGTTGAAGTGTGCTGTAAGGTCCTTTATCATTTCCTCATCCGTATCCTTGGCTACGCCTATCTCGTGTTCGGTAACGAATTCAAGTTCGGCAGCCTCGTCAAGTTCCTTGAACTTGCTGGCGGGAGCTCCGCATATGGGGCACTTCTCGGGGGCGGCGTCACCTTCGTGAACGTATCCGCATACGGTACAGATAAATTTCTTTTTCATAATGAATTTTGGATTTTTGATAATAATATGATGAATTATGGTTGGTTTGCTGATGCTATGCATTCAGGGCATAGCCCGCGGTAGTTGAGCACTCCGCTTTCTATGCGGAATCCCGGCAATGCTTCCCCAAGGACAGGGATCGGTAGGCCCGGTATGTCATATACACGGTTGCATCCTGAGCACATGAAATGTGCGTGAGTGCCGTAGGGGCAATAGTCGTAGCGTGCATTGCCACTCTCTATCTCTATGCTCTCCACCAGTCCGCTCTCTACGAGTGCACGTAGGGTGTTGTACACTGTGGTGCGTGAAAGGGTGGGCCATTCAGGTAGCAGTGAGCGGAATATGTCATCTACCGTAGGGTGTATGCGATGCTCTATCATAAAACGCATTATAGCCACCCTTTGGGCCGATGGCCGTAAATTGGCAGCCGCGAGTAGCGAGGCTATATGTGCGTTTGTGTTTGGAGTATGCACTGTGTCCGGTATTATCTTGTAATTGTTACAAAGTTATAATAAATATATTTTGATTGCTTTATTGTTAACCAAAATTAACCTTACCATGCTCCGCTTAGTGGAGGGCGGAACGCATCGGGATAATGTTCTATTTCGGGAGCGCCGTTACCCTCAGGTATAAGTATGGTTATTACGTCAAACTGTGGCTCATGTGGTATGTCATAAGCGCGTATATAAGTATCGGCTGCGCGGCAAAGCCGCTTTATTTTCTTTTCATCAATAGCCTCAATCGGATCCGCCATTGGGTTTGACCGGGTCTTGACCTCCACGAACAATATCCGGCTCCCGTGCATGGCTATGAAATCTATCTCGTAATTACCTATGCTGACATTGGTATCCACTATGGTATATCCCTGTTTAATCAGATATTCACGGGCTATGCGCTCGCCTCGTGCACCTATAATATTATGTTCAGCCATGTTTTTTTAGTTCTGAGTGAAAGAATGTGAGTTGGCTAACTTAAGCGTCTACAAACAAGTCATCGGCGGTGAGTTGAGAGTGGACGCCGTTAATTGAATGAGAGTTTTTGACTAGATCGTAACTTGTGATCATAGTCAGCGCTATACCTTTGCGTGTCTTTGTTAGTTGTCGGAATAGGGAGGTTTTATTCTGCAAAGCCTCCATATATGTCTTGTCTATCGTATATGGACCGCTGGAGTATTTTATTTCACATAGGTTTATGATCTTGTCGCTGCGGTCAATGAGCAGATCTATTTGCGCTCCGGGATGCTCCTTATTGGCTGCCGTTCGCCATGAATACTCGCTTGTTATCACGCCGCTTATGCCAAGAGCTTTCTTTATCTGCTCAGAGTGCATAAGACATACACGCTCAAACGCAAGTCCTCTCCAATTATGAAGGACAGGCGATATCTGCATCTTAGTCCAGAAATTGCTATCCGTATTTCTCCTACCATCCATAAATTTGAAATAGAAAAGGGTGAAATTGTCAATGAGTTGATATACGGAATTTTTGGTTCTATTGCCTAATGCCTGATATTTATGGATGAAACCACAATTCTCCAAGTCCTCCAGATATTTGGTCAGCAATCCGCTGGTGGCAAGGTTGGCATTATTGATAATTTCATCGCGAGTCATACCAATTTTCTTTTTGGCCAAAGCTGTAATTATATCTATATAGGCTTCCGGTTGATTAAATAGCGATGAATATAATTCCTCAAACTCGTTCTTTAGCTTAGGGCTTTTACCAAAGAATAGAGCATCTATATTCTGTGACAGACTGAGCGATTTATTGAGTAATGACCAGTAGAATGGAATTCCACCAAATATCATATAGGCTTCCATTATGTCTGCACGTTCCATTGGCAAACCAATGTTCTTGGAATATAATTCACATTCATACAGATTAAAAGGCTGTAAGTGTATATGGTTGTTTAACCTGTTGTGTAGGCCTCCTCTGTTGTTTAATATCTTTTTTACCATCCATGAGGTGGCCGATCCGCATACTATAAACAGCACATCCTTTCTCGCTGAGGCCCATCCATTCCAAAAATTTTCAAATGCAGGCATAAAGCTTGACTTGGGGCCATCCATCCATGGTAATTCATCTAAGAATATAACTTTTTTACCTGTGGGTAGCTCTCTCAGGTATTGCTCCAGCATGTGGAATGCCTCAATCCAGTTATGTGGCTTAGATCCGTTTCTGTAACCGTAATCTTTTAATGTTAGGTAAAATCGCTGAAGTTGCTCTTTAGTTGAAGCTTTTGCTATTCCCGAATATGTAAACGCAAAATTGTCGTTAAAAATCTCTCTGACAAGGTACGTCTTGCCAATTCTTCTGCGTCCGAATACCGCCACAAATCTTGATTCATCAGAATCATAAGCTTGTAGCAGCTCTTGTATCTCGTTTTCTCTTCCTATCAACATCATTGTGGGTTTAGGGAGCAAAGATAGAAAAATATATTCGCATTGCGCTTCCAAATCTCCTCTTTTTTGTGTGATTTGGATAGCTGACGTGCGTGATGGTAGCAGTATGAACTATGAAATTTTGTGTCAGATATCCATCTGAGGGCACTTAATTAATCAAGTTGTCTTTCGTGTATCTGATGGTTGTGGCAGTCCAATATGCAAATTTTAGGTTGCTTTTGCAAGGATATTCGTAATTGGGGGTAAAATGGATTGAAATTTTTTATAATTTTGCACTGACACACCTATATTAAGTTTAAAGAATCAAAATGAATGGGAAATTGCATTTTTGCGCCACGGTGAAAAGTGTGGGGGAGGGCTGGCTTGAGGTTAGTGCTGACCGTTATGGCGCCGAGTCGTGTTCCGGATGTGCAGTGTCGGCCGTGTGCTCCGGAGGCAAAGGTATGAATATGCGAATGGTCGTGCCTAACGTGCAGCAGTATGAAGTGGGTCAGCGTGTCAGTGTGTCGGCTCATGAAGGGATGCGATGGCGCGCCATAGCGCTATGCCTTGGATTCCCGTCAGCTCTTATGATTATAGCATGCGCGTTGGCATGGCATTTTACCGGGTCTGACACCGTTTCAGCGTTGTCAGCGATATTGGTCGGGGTGGCCGGTGTCGGAGCATTGCGTTTTCTCCCACATATAATGAGATATGGTGGATGGACTGTTGAGGCCGTAGATTGATATGAATACTATACTTATTTCATCGCTTGTGCTCGGAGGTATAGGCATTTTAGGTGCCGTGGTGCTATATGTGGTGGCCCGTTACTTTCATGTAGAGGAGAATCCTCTTGTGGCAGAGGTTGAGGCGTTGCTGCCCGGGGCTAATTGTGGCGCATGTGGCTGCAGCGGCTGCCATGATTTTGCCGGAGCATGTGTAAAGACTGACACTCTTGAGGGGCTATATTGCCCCGGAGCCGGAAAAGAAGGGATGGCACGTATCGCCGATCTGCTTGGCCTTGCCCCGGTTTCAGGTGATGGTAGCGTTGTGGTGCTTCGATGTGCCGGTACGGCTTCAGCACGGCACAAAAGAGCCGATTATGATTGCGCGCGCAGATGCTCTGTCATTAGTTTGACCGGCGGAGGCTGTCTGTCGTGCAGTTATGGGTGCCTTGGCTGTGGCGATTGCGTGAGCGTATGCCCGTTTGATGCCATAGCGCTTGATGCAGATACCGGACTTCCTGTGGTGGATGAAGCCAAATGTGTGGGATGTGGCAAATGCGCTACGGCGTGTCCGCGTTCGCTGTTGGCTGTATATCCCCGGAAGAAGCGCGACATGCGCGTATGGGTGGCGTGCTCTAATCTCATGCGCGGTGCAGATGCCCGTAAGGAGTGTGCTGCCGCCTGTATAGGATGTGGCAAGTGCGTAAAGGCTTGTCCGTTTGAGGCTGTGACAGTTGCGGATAATCTGGCAACCGTTGACCAGTCAAAATGCCGGCTTTGTAGGAAATGTGTCGGTGTATGTCCTGTCGGAGCTATACGGACGGTTAATTTCCCTGTGCCGTTAGTGAATCCATCATCAGTTAAAGTGTCAGAATGACTATGCGTACTTTCAAGAAAGGCGGTGTGCATCCGCCGCAGTGCAAGTTTACTGCCGATAAGGGTATCCGGCCGTTATTCCCGGTAAGTAGGGTTACTCTTCTTATGAGGCAACATCTCGGAGCCCCGGCAGTACCTTCTGTCAAGGTAGGGCAAATGGTATGTAGGGGTGATGTGGTGGGCGAATCAGCGTGGCAGGCTTCCGTACCGGTGCATACCCCCATTTCGGGCGTTGTGAAGTTTGTGGGCCGTGTTACTGCTTATGATGGGTCAGTGTGCGATGCGGTAGTCGTTGAAGCCTCGGCCGATACTGCCGATATGCAGATCGGCGAGTCGTGGAACAGTGACCCTGAGCGTGAAATCGATATTGCATCATTGACGCCGGAGTCCATACGTGAGGAGTTGAGGCGTGCCGGAGTGGTGGGACTTGGCGGTGCTACTTTCCCCACCCATGTCAAGCTTACGCCTCCGGCAGGTATGACGGTTGATACATTGGTGGTAAACGGTGCTGAATGTGAGCCGTATCTGACGTGCGACGACGCTCTGATGCGTGAGCGGAAAGATGCCATAATCTGCGGCATCCGTATAGCTGTGCACGCTTGTGGAGCTTCCCGGGCGCTGATAGGTATAGAATGTAACAAGCCGTTGGCTATAGAAGCGCTGGAGTCGGCATCGGCTCCGTATGATAATATAAGCGTGTGTCCGCTTACTGTGAAATATCCGCAAGGAGGTGAAAAACAGCTTATAGAGGCTCTTACCGGGCGGCGTGTACAGTCAGGAGGATTGCCGGCATCGGTGGGCGTTGTGGTGGTCAATGTTGCCACTTGTGCTGCCATATATGATGCGGTGGCCCTTCACAAGCCCCTGATGGAGCGTGTAGTCACAGTTTCGGGCGTTGACTTGAATGGCGGTGGCAACTATCTTGTGCCGTTAGGGACTCCTCTGTCGGAAATCGCTAACATTGCCGGCGGCATACCTGAAGGGACGGGCAAGATTATAGCCGGAGGGCCTATGATGGGGCGTGCTGTAATAAATATTGAAGCTCCTCTTGCCAAGGGTATTTCCGGACTTGTGTTCATCCCGGCTAAGGACTCGGAGCGCCGCCCCGTGCAGCCATGTGTGCGCTGTGCACGCTGTGTCGAGGTATGCCCTATGGGACTTGAACCCTATCTGATAAGCACGCAGGCGCGTCTGTCGGATGTCGAGGGAGCTACAGCGTCCGGGCTGCTTGACTGCATAGAATGTGGGTCGTGCAGCTACATCTGCCCGTCCTCGCGCCCGCTGGTTGACTATATACGTGCGGGCAAGTCATTAATCCGTAAAAGAAAAAAGTGAATATATGCGTCAACTTGTAGTTTCGCTCCCTCCTCACATACATGCTTCATTTAGCACTTCGGGTGCCATGTGGCGCGTAGTGATTGCATTGATGCCTGCTTTGCTATGCTCCTTTTGGGTATTCGGTATAGGAGCATTGATTGTTACTGCCGCCTCCGTGTTGTCATGCATCGTGGTGGAGTATGTCATCAATCGCTTTATGTTGCGCCGTTCGGTCACTATCCCGGATGGATCTGCGTTGCTTACCGGCCTGCTCCTTGGCATGAACTTGCCGTCGAATCTTCCGGTATGGATTGTGATTCTTGGGGCTATTGTGGCTATTGGCGTAGGCAAAATGTCCTTTGGCGGTCTGGGATGCAACATATTTAATCCTGCACTTGTAGGGCGTGTGTTCCTTCTGCTGTCCTTCCCTGCCCAGATGACCACATGGCCTCTTCCCGGAGCCGGCATGGAATATACTGATGCTGCTACAGGCGCCACTTTGCTCGGGGCTCTTAAAATGGGAGGGGCGGCTCCTAATGATATGGGGCTTATGGATGCTTTCGTGGGATATATGGGTGGTTCGTTGGGCGAGGTCGGCTCTTTGGCATTGCTGCTCGGTGGGATCTATCTGCTGCTTACACGCGTAATTACGTGGCATATACCGGCGTCCATACTCCTCACCGTGGCGTTGTTCTGTTGGGCATTGGGTGTCGATGTCCCTTTGGCTCTTCTCTCCGGAGGCCTTTTGCTCGGGGCTATTTTTATGGCTACTGATTATGTGACATCTCCCATGACTCATGCCGGCATGATAGTATATGGCGTAGGCATCGGAGTTGTGACTGTGGTGGTACGCCAGTGGGGCGCATATCCTGAAGGTGTATCGTTTGCTATCCTGCTCATGAATGGCTGTACGCCGCTAATCAATCGGTTGTGCCGCCCACGGCGGTTTGGAGAAAGGAGGGCGGCTGTATGACGGTGCTTCGATCTTCAGCCTTTAACATGGTGGCTGTGCTCGGTGGGTTCACACTCTTGTCCGGAGCTCTTCTTGGCGGTGTATATCTGCTTACTGAAAAGCCCATTGCGGAGGCTCGGCATAATACGGAACTGATGGCGGTGGAGCAAGTCCTTCCGGGCATATCAGGCGAATCTCCGGCTGATGCGGTTGACGTGGTGCCCGATGGTTCAGCTCGGCCTGTGAGTATATATCCGGTATTTGATACATCGGGTCAGATTTTGGGCGCTGCCGTAAAGAGCTATTCTCTTGATGGCTTTTCCGGCGAAATTGAGGTGATGTTCGGATTTGATTCTTCAGGACGTGTCACTGGCTACAGTGTGCTTTCCCATGGCGAAACTCCCGGGCTTGGCGCAAAGATGGAGTCATGGTTCGCAGGATCGGGCTCGCATTCTGTTATAGGTATTGATCCGGGTTCTGATAAGGCGGTTCTTACCAAAGACGGTGGCGACATTGACGGCATTACGGCTGCCACTATAACTTCGCGTGCGCTTATTGATGCTATGCACAGGGCCCACGCTGCGTATTTACAGTATCTTGACACTCAAAAATGAAAGGCAAATTAGGTATAATATACAATGGCTTGGTGCGGGAGAACCCTACGTTTGCTCTCCTGCTTGGCATGTGCCCTACGCTCGGCACTACCGGTAGCGCTCTCACCGGCATGAGCATGGGGCTGGCCACTATGTGTGTGCTCATATGCAGTAACATGTCCATATCAGCGGTAAAGAGTATAGTGCCTGACAAGGTGCGTATTCCGGTGTATATAGTGGTGATAGCCACGTTCGTTACTGTGCTTCAGTTGCTTATGCAGGCATATCTGCCTTCGCTTGATGCGTTATTGGGTATATTCATTCCCTTGATAGTGGTTAATTGTATTCTTCTTGGCCGGGCAGAAGCGTTCGCTTCACGGCATTCCGTGGTAGATTCCTGTATGGATGGTATCGGCATAGGGCTGGGCTTTACCGTGGCTCTTACATTGCTTGGCTCTGTCAGGGAGTTTCTTGGCACGGGACATATATTCGGATTCACGATATATCCTGAAGAATACGGCTCGTTGCTGTTTGTTCTTGCTCCCGGAGCATTTATTGCTCTTGGATTTTTGATAGCGTTGGTCAACTATATAAAAGCCCGTACGTCATGATGCAGTATATATCTATAATCATAACCGCTATATTTGTCAATAATATAGTGCTTGCACAATTTTTGGGGATTTGTCCTTTCCTCGGTGTGTCACGGAAGCTTTCATCTGCCGTGGGGATGGGCGCGGCAGTGACTTTTGTCATGCTGTTTGCCACATGTGTCACTTGGCTCGTGCAGAGTTGTATCCTTGTCCCGCTCGGGCTTGGATTTATGCAGACCATCGCTTTCATCCTTGTCATTGCGGCTCTTGTGCAGATGCTGGAGATAGTCCTTAAAAAGATTGCACCCTCACTGTATCAAGCACTTGGCGTATTCCTGCCGCTCATTACCACTAATTGTGCGGTGCTTGGTGTGGCTATCCTCGTGGTCCAGAAGGATTTTAATCTTCCTATGTCGCTCACGTATGCCGTGAGTACTGCCGTAGGCTTTACTATTGCGTTGGTGCTTTTTGCCGGAATCCGTGAGCAGTTGGCGCTTATTGAGGTGCCCCGTCCCATGCGGGGCATTCCCATTGCACTTATTTGCGCCGGGCTTTTGGCTATGGCGTTCATGGGCTTTTCCGGAATAAAGATAGGATAATGAGTTAACAAAAGTTAAAAATATGTTTTATAACATGTTTTTAAGATGCTGATTGAT
>JAMPBB010000033.1 GCA_023666885.1 Muribaculaceae bacterium
TCTACGGAGGATGTGGTGAGCGAACTTGAGCTGAAGTATCGTAACCTGTACATGACTTTTGCTCCGGAGCGTTCACGTAATCTCAGCCGCAAGAAGCTGAGTGTCACTTTGGGGCTCAAGGCGGCCCGGTACCCGGTGGTAATGCTTACGTGTGGAAACAGCCGTATAGAGTCGAACATATGGCTCAGGCTTATGATGCGACATTTCATTGACGGCAAGGATGTGGTGATAGGAGCATCGCGTCTGTGCCCTATAGAGAAGGATGATGAGACGGGGGCTGACCTGTCACGTTTAGCATCGTTCGATACCGAGTGGGATTCGGTGCGCTCGCTTGGGGCGGCCTTGGCGCGGCATCCGTTTATGGGCGATGCGGCCAATCTGGCTTACAGCAAGAGCCTGTTCTTTGCCAACAAGGGCTTCTCCAATAATCTGAACCTCCTGTATGGCGATGATGATATATTCATTAATGAGGTGGCCGATAGGGACAATACGGCTGTGGAGCTGTCGCCCGACTCCATAGTGGATGTGCTGGACCCGAATCCGGAGTATATGCGCCGGGTGCTTAAGCTGCGGCGCATGTTTACATCGAAGTACCTGCCTAAGGGGCCATATCTTTACATGGGCATGGTAAGCCTTCTGAACTGGCTTATGGTCATAACCGGTGTGGCTGCTGCCATAATGGCGCTTCCTTCGGCCATACCGGCGGCAGCATTACTGTGTGTAGTGATACCGGGTGTGTGGATTCCATGTGCGTACGCATGGCGAAGCACGGCACGGGCGTTGAAGCTCCGTGCCATACTCCTGTCAGTGCCGTTCCTTACGTTATGGCATCCGCTTTACACCTTGGCTTACAGGATACGCAGCATACGCACCCGCAGCGAGAACTTTACATGGAGCCAGAAACTTTGACGCCTCGAAGGTAAACGCTGCGTATGAGCGGCGAGGTATATGCATAAGCCAGATACCCGAATGAGGGGAGAGGGCTTGTGATTATAAAATTGGCCACTTTTCCCTCTGTTATAGAGCCGTATTCCTCTGACAGCCCCATGGCGTAGGCACCGTTGAGGGTGGTGGCTGCAAGTGACTCGTTAGGGGTGAGTTTCATTTTGATACATCCGAGCGACATTACAAAGCGCATGGAGCCTGACGGTGATGATCCGGGATTATAATCGGAGGCAAGCGCCACTATGGCTCCTGCATCTACCGCCTTTCGGGCCGGTGCGTATGGCATGCCTAAGAAGAACGATGCTCCCGGCAGCATGGTGGCAGCGGTGTCAGATTGGGCCAACAGACGTATTTCCTCATCGCCGGCTTGCTCAAGGTGGTCCACTGACAGGGCGTGATGCTTGAGCCCTACCTGAACGCCGCCTGAATTGTCAAGCTCATTGGCGTGGATTTTAGGCTTAAGGCCGTACTTTGAGGCTGCGGTAAGTATGCGGTCAGTCTGCTCGGTGGTGAAGAATCCACGGTCGCAGAACACATCAACATACTCGGCGAGCCCTTCGGCAGCCACAGCGGGAAGCATATCGTGGCATACAAGCTCCACATATTCATCCTGCCGCCCGGCGTAGGCCCGGCCCACGGCGTGAGCACCGAGGAATGTGGCTTTGACTTTCATGGGCGATGACTGGGCCACGCGGGCTATTACGCGGAGTATCTTCAGTTCATCCTTTACCGTAAGCCCGTATCCGCTCTTTATCTCTATGGCTCCTGTGCCGCCTGACATTACCTCGCGCGCTCGTGCCATGGCTTGGTCAAACAGTTCCTCCTCGGAGGTGTGGGCAAGCCGATCGGCCGAATTGAGTATGCCTCCGCCACGGCGGGCTATCTCCTCGTAGCTCAGTCCGCGTATCTTGTCAATAAATTCGCGTTCGCGGCTCCCGGCATATACTATATGTGTGTGGGAGTCGCAGAATGCCGGTATTATTGCGCCGCGTGCGGCATCTACGGTGGGCAGGCTGCGCAATGGTTCGGGTATCATGTCCATGTAGCCCCATGAGGCGAAACGTCCGTCACGTATGTGCAGCCAAGCGTTTTCAAGCATGCCGAGCGAGCGCATCTGTTCACCTCGCAAACAGATGCGGTGCCCGGGGTCAATGCCGGCAAGCAGCCCTATATTTGTTATGAGCATATGGTCAGTGTATGTCAGCGCGTAAGAATTGTATGGACTTTTCAATGAGGGGGGACATTACGGTGTCATTGTCAATGTACGGTACCTCCTCACGGTAATGTGTATGCCAGCCTTCAAGCTGTGGCGATGTGCGCTTGGGCCGGCGCAGGTCAAGAGCCTGGGCGGCGTTGAAGAGCTCTATGGCCAGCACCCGCTCGGTATTGTCTACCACGCGGCATAGCTTGGTGGCGGAGTTGCCTCCCATTGACACATGGTCCTCCTGACCTTGCGATGAAGGGATGGAGTCACAGCTCGTGGGCCAGCATAGCCCTTTTGACTGGTTGACAATGGAAGCGGCCGCATACTGCGGAATCATGAATCCGCTGTTCAGCCCCGGATTGGCCACGAGGAACGGTGGCAGCCCGCGCGCTCCGGATATGAGGCGGTAGATGCGCCGCTCGGATATGCTTGACAGCTCGGACATGGCCAGCGTAAGGAAATCCATGGCCAAGGCTATAGGCTCGCCGTGGAAGTTGCCTGCCGAAACTATTATGTCCTCATCGGGGAAAATGGTGGGATTGTCAGTGGGCGAGTTTATTTCGGTTTCTATCACTGAGCCTACGTAAGAAAGGGTGTCCTTTACCGCGCCGTGTACCTGAGGCATGCAGCGGAATGAATAGGGATCCTGCACATGTTTCTTGGGCTGGATGATAAGCTCGCTGCCCTCCAAGTGGGCTCTTATGGCACGCGCTGTGGCAAGCTGTCCGGGATGCGGGCGCACGGCATTGACTTCATCGCCGAAGGGCTCGATACGGCCGTCGAATACGTCAAGTGAAAGCGCGCCTATCATATCGGCCTGACGCACCAGACGGCGTGCTTGCTGAATGGCGCACACGGCGTGTGATGACATGAACTGTGTGCCGTTGAGCAGCGCCAGCCCCTCCTTGGATACGAGCCGGATGGGCTTCCACCCCATTATGTCGAGCACTTCGGCAGCCGGGCGTCGGCTCCCTTGGTAAATGACCTCGCCGAGCCCCAGAAGCGGAAGGCACATATTGGCCAGCGGGGCAAGGTCGCCCGATGCACCGAGCGAGCCTTGGCTGAATACTACCGGTATGATGTCATTGTTGAAAAAGTCGATCATACGGTTCACGGTCGAGAGCTGTACGCCGGAGTTGCCGAACGAGAGTGACATGATCTTGGTAAGGAGCATAGTCTTGACTATGCGTGGCGCCACGAGGTCGCCGCATCCGCAGGCGTGTGACTTCACCAGATTTTCCTGAAGGGTGCTCAGGTCAGCTTCGCCTATGGAAATGTCGCAGAGCGAGCCGAAGCCGGTGGTGATGCCGTAAATGGGGCGGTCACAGGTCTTGATCTTGTCATCGAGGTACGCACGGCAGCGTTCTATTCTGTTCTTGGCCTCCGGCGACAGCCCTATATGGAGGCCTTGGTCTATTATCTCTCCTACACGGTCAATGGTGAGCCGTTCGGAACCTATCATGTATGTCATGGTATAAAATATGTGATGAAAGTAAAGGTTATGATATTTCGTGGAGTGCGGCGTCAATAACAGCCTCATCGGCTATGTTGGGCAGCGTGACTTTCAGGCCGGGCGTGCGCTGCATCTCACGCTTTATGGCGCTGAGTGCTCCCGGATTGCGTGCCCAGCTGCGGCGGGCTATGCCGTTGTTCACATCCCAGAGGAGCATACGGTCAATGTTGGTGCGGGCGGCTTCCGAACCGTCAATCACCATGCCGAATCCGCCGTTTATCACTTCGCCCCAGCCTACTCCGCCGCCGTTATGGATAGATACCCATGTGGCGCCTCGGAAGGAATCGCCTATCACGTTATGCACGGCCATATCGGCGGTAAACTGTGAGCCGTCGTAGATATTTGACGTCTCACGGTAGGGAGAGTCGGTGCCGGATACATCGTGGTGGTCACGTCCCAGCACTATGGGACCGGATATTTCGCCTGATGCTATGGCATCGTTGAATGCACGGGCTATGCGCGTGCGTCCTTCGGAGTCGGCATACAGTATTCGTGCCTGTGAGCCTACCACCAGATTGTTAGGACCGGCCTGCTGTATCCAGTGGATATTGTCGAGCAGCTGGCCGTGTATCTCCTCGGGTGCATCCTTAAGCATGTCAGTGAGCACTCTCTCGGCTATGGCATCGGTGCGGGCCAAATCCTCGGGGCGCCCTGAAGCGCACACCCAGCGGAATGGGCCGAACCCATAGTCAAAGAATCCCGGGCCCATAATGTCCTGCACGTACGATGGATAGCGGAACGTGCCATCGGGGTTCAGAATGTCAGCTCCGGCACGTGATGATTCAAGCAGGAATGCATTTCCATAGTCAAAGAAATACATGCCGCGCGCTGTAAGACGGTTTATGGCGCTTACCTGACGGCGCAGGGATTCGCGTACGCGTTCACGGAACTGCTCGGGGTCATCGGCCATCATGGCCTTGGCCTCATCAAGGCTGAGCCCTGCCGGATAGTACCCTCCGGCCCAGGGATTGTGCAGCGAGGTCTGGTCAGAACCCAGATCCACTTCAATGCCATTGTCGGCCAGATATTCCCACAGGTCCACTACATTGCCTTGATAAGCGAGGGATACAGCCTGACGTTTCTGACGGGCTTCGGTAGCGCGGGCTATAAGCTGAGGGAGTGAGGTGTACACCTCATCGACCCAACCCTGTTCGTAACGTGTAGCCACGGCCTTGGGGTTTATTTCAGCTATTATGCTCACCACTCCGGCTATATTCCCGGCCTTGGGCTGAGCCCCTGACATGCCGCCGAGCCCGGCTGACACGAACAGCATGCCCCCCAGATCCTTGCGCCCGTCCTTGAGTCGGCGCCGTCCGGCGTTGAGTACGGTGATGGTGGTGCCATGGACTATGCCTTGGGGGCCTATGTACATATATGAACCTGCTGTCATCTGTCCGTACTGCGATACGCCGAGAGCGTTCATGCGTTCCCAGTCATCGGGCTTGGAATAGTTGGGTATGACCATGCCGTTGGTGACCACTACACGAGGTGCACCCCGGTGGGAGGGGAAGAGGCCTAACGGATGGCCGGAGTACATGACCAAAGTCTGTTCATCGGTCATCTCGCTCAAGTACTTCATGGTGAGCCGGTACTGTGCCCAGTTCTGGAACACTGCACCGTTGCCTCCGTAGGTTATGAGTTCGTGAGGATGCTGCGCCACGCGGCGATCCAGATTGTTCTGTATCATCATCATTATGGCGGCAGCCTGACGTGACTTGGCCGGGTATTCCTCTATGGGGAGGGCGTACATCTCGTAGCGCGGGCGCAGACGGTACATATATATGCGTCCGTAGTCATGCAGCTCGCGGGCAAATTCCGGTGCAAGAACGGCATGCTGTTCTGCAGGGAAATAGCGCAGGGCGTTTTTCAGCGCCAGACGGGTCTGCTCGGGAGTGAGTATGCGTTTACGCCTCGGGGCATGGTTTACAGTGGTGTCATACGGCTGCGGCTCCGGCAGCACGGAGGGTATGCCGGCGGTTATGTCGGCCTTGAATTCTTCTTGTGTCATGAGAAATGTGATCAGATTAAGCGGTGGGGTTATCCTATTATGGCATTAACCATGTCAAGCACGTGGCGCTCGGCCTCTTCGGCCTGAGCAGCGAGCTCATCGGCACGTGTGGTAAGCTTGACGGCAGTGTCGCGGTCCTTGAGCTGGGCTGCATTTATGCGCACATTGAGGCGCGCGCCGAGCACTGCGGCGCGTGCGGCGAGTGCTCCCACTCCGGCATCGCTCACGGAAGCCGGATTGCCGTTCTCGGCCATGGCTTCAAGCAGCGGGAATGCATCAAGGGCAGCCTCCATGGTGCGCAGCGGCACTTTGGTGGCATAGAGCGTGGCCTCCTCCATGGCAGCAGCTCTGGCGGCCTTCTCCTCTTCGGTGGAGCGTGGCATCTGGATAGCTGCCATTATACGGTTAAATGCCTCAGTGTCCTCATCCACGAGTTCAAGAAGCGTGTCCGTGAGCAGCTGACCGGCATCGGCGTAATTAGAGAACTCTTCCCAGCGTTCATCCCATCCGGCCTTGTGGGCGGAAAGGTTGGCCACCATGGTGCCGAGTGCGGCGGCAAGGGCACCCATGGATGCAGCTATGGAGCCGCCGCCGGGTGCCGGGGCTTCGGAAGCAGTGAGATATGTGAACTCCTTTACGGTCAGGTCAGTGAGCGATTTGCCATCGGACGGCTTTATCATGTCCTCAATTATCTTCTCCTCCGGAACGAAGGGCGCTAGCTCATCAAGGCCCATTGACTTCACGGCTATACGGATAATTTCACTGTCAGGCAGTCCGGTGGAGCGCTGCTGCTTGTGCAGGAAGTGCCGGCCGGCCTCTATGAGGGTACGCTTGGGCACAAGACCCACTATTTCGGTGCCTGTAACCCGCAGACCACGGGCGGCTGCTGCACGGCATACTTCATCGAACGCCACATGGAGGGGAGTGGTGTTTATGTCAGTGATGTTCATGGACACCTGGGCTATGCCATATTCATCTATGTACCAGCCTATGGCTTTGGTGCCCTTAAGAGTGCCGGGGAGCATAATGACGTTTCCGGCGGCGTCCTTCATGGGCTTGCCGTTAGGCTTGCCACCTTCACGCTGCGGGCGCCCTTTCTCGCGTACGTCATATGCTATGGCGTTGGCGCGGCGAGTGGATGTGGTGTTAAGGTTGAAGTTGACGGCTATGAGGAAGTCACGGGCGCCTACGGTGGTGGCACCGGTGCGGGCGGCTTTGTCATCAAACGGACGGTCGCCGAAATCGGGGGCTTTGCCCTCATGGTTCATTTTTTCAGGGAGTGCCTCGTACTCGCCCTGGCGGCATACGGCCAGATTTTTGCGTTCGGGAGTGAACGCGGCAGCTTCGTAGCAGTAGGTGGGTATTTCAAGCTCATCGGCTATGCGCTTGGCCAATGCTCTGGCCAGCGCGGCACACTCTTCAAGGGTAATGCCGCTTACCGGTATGAGCGGTAATACATCGGTGGCTCCCATGCGGGGATGCGCTCCATGGTGCCGGCTCATGTCAATGAGCTCGGCTGCGCGCTTTACGCCACGGAAGGCTGCTTCCACAACATCCTCAGGCGAGCCTACAAAAGTCACCACCGTACGGTTAGTGGCCTCGCCGGCATCCACGTCCAGCAGCTTTATTCCTTTAACACTCTCTATGGCATCAGTGATGGATTTTATCACGTTGCTGTCACGCCCAACACTAAAATTGGGCACACATTCTATGATTTGCTTCTCCATGGTAAGGTCAAAAAATTTGCTGCAAAAATAGCAAATCAAATAAACAAACAAAAGCCTTGCCGCCCAAATTTGGGGACAAGGCTTTGTGTCTATATATTTATGCGTGAATTATTTACTCTTGGTTTTCGCGGACGGGCTTAAGCGATTCGCGGATGGTGTGGAATATATCCTCAACTGAGCCAGTACCCGGGATATGATGGTATTTTCCCTCCTCTTCGTAGAACTTACGCAGCGGTTTGGTTACTGAATGATATACTTTGAGCCGACTGTTGATGGTGTCAAGATTGTCATCGGCTCGGCCGCTTTCTTCACCGCGTTTAAGCAGACGGCGCACCAGTTCGTCATCATTGACATCAAGCCCTACTACGGCATGTACCTTGGAGCCTCGGCGCTCAAGCATTTTATTGAGAGCCTTGGCCTGCTCTATGGTGCGGGGAAAGCCATCGAATATTACTCCGGCACGTGTCTCTTCATTGTTGTCAAGCTCGTGCTCAAGAATGTCAATCATCAGGTCGTCAGGGATGAGGTTGCCTTTAGATATATATGTGTCAGCTATCTTGCCGAGTTCGGTACCGTTCTTGATATGCTCGCGCAGGAGTTCGCCTGTGGATATATGGTACAGTCCATATTCATTGATCAGGCGTGCGCTCTGTGTGCCTTTGCCGCTTCCGGGGGCACCGAATACTACCAAATTAAACATAAAACAGTTATTTTAGATATATTTACGGCGGAATTATCCGTCATATTTTTCGTTGAGAATCCATATGTCGGGCAGATTACGGGCAAGTCCGTCAAGGTCAAGCCCGAAGCCGATAATGAATTTGGAGGGTATTTCAAATCCTACATAGTCAGGCTTCACGGGCAGCTTGAGTGAGTCAGGCTTGAAAAGGAGTGTGGCCACTTTAATGTCGGCCGGCTCTTTGGCCTTAAGGTCGTCAACGAGTTTGGCTATGGTGTTGCCGGTATCCACTATGTCCTCCACTACTATCACGGTGCGTCCTTTTATGTCCTCGGTGAGGCCGAACATTTCGCGTACGCGTCCGGTGGAGCCGGTGCCTTCGTAGCTTTTAAGACGTATGAATGCTATCTCGGCATCGCCATTATAGGCGCGGAAAAGGTCAGATGCAAAAGGGAATGCTCCGTTAAGAACGCATATGAACAGCGGACGTGACCCTTTGCAGTCCTCCTCTATCCGTGATGCAAGTTCTTTGATTTTAGCTTGAATTCGGTCATTTTCTATATATGGCACAAAGCTCAAGCCTTTATATGTAACTTGTCGCATATGGAAAATGTTATTATTATTGATGCAAAAATACGAAAAATCTCTACAGAGAGAAAAGAATTTTATAATTTTGTGGACGTCAAACCCTGCGAAGAACCGATGCCGGCTCCCCGTAGGGGTGGCTTACGCCCGATGGTTGACGTTTTATCTGACACGACTATGAAGATATTTACCATTGATGATATACGCTCCATAGAGCGCCTTACAGCCGAAACTCAAGCCATAGGCGAGTATGATCTGGTACTGCGCATGGCTGAAGGGGCGAGCGGAGAGATAGTGTCGCGCTGGCGCCCGTCAAGACGCACCGTAGTGTTTGCCGGCCCGGGCAATAACGGAGCCGATGCACTTGCAGTGACCCGTTTGCTTATGGATCAGGGCTTTCGGCCCTCGGTGTATCTGTTCAATATAAGCGGACATAAAATAAACGATGTATGCAAGCGCCTGCGTGATGAACTGTTGGCGGCATATCCTGACACGGACTTTACCGAGGTGGTGGAGTTTTTCAGAATGCCCGAGCTCACGGATCAGACGCTGGTGATAGACGGCCTGTTCGGCTCAGGACTCCGTGAACCGCTTGAGGGCGGCTTTCAGGTGCTGGTGCGTAACATAAACGAGTCAGGTGCGGCGGTGGTTTCGCTTGATGTGCCGTCAGGCATGTTCCCCGACTGGAATCCGCATTCCATATCGCGCAATATAATCCACGCTCGCCTGACGTTGGCTGCGCAATTCCCTCATCCGGCGTTCTTCTTCAAAGAGAACCATATACTTACCGGCGAGTGGAAGCTCATAGATATAGGGCTGAGTGCAGAGGCTATACACAGGACCGGGACAAGGTATCATTTGGTGGAATTTGCCGAGGTGAAGCGTCTGCTCCGTCCTCGTGACAAGTTTGCATCCAAGGCTGATTACGGGCATGTAGCCCTTATGGCCGGTAGTATGGGCATGACGGGAGCCGCCATAATGGCCGCCGAGGGTGCCATAAGAGCCGGAGCCGGGAAGGTGACGGTGCATGGTCCGAAATGCGGATGCCAGGTGGCGCAGACGCGTCTGCCGGAAGCCATGTATGACTGTGATAACGGTGCCGATGTGATTACCGATATGGCACCGGACCGGAAGTATGATGCTCTGGCCATAGGCCCCGGAATAGGGACCGCTCCGGCCACTATTGACGCTTTAGAGCGGCTTCTGATGACGGCCTCGCAGCCGCTGATACTTGATGCCGATGCCCTTAACTGCATAAGCCGCCGACCCACGTTGCTTAACCATATACCTCAGCTGTCCATAATCACTCCCCATGCCGGTGAGTTCGACCGTCTGTTCGGCAAGCATGCCTCGGAGGAATCACGCCTTCATAAGGCGGTGGAGATGAGCCGGCACTATAATCTGCTGATAGTGCTGAAGGGCCACTATACGGCTCTTGTACGGCCTGACGGCAAGATATATTTTAACTCCTCAGGCACTCCGGCACTTGCCACTCCCGGTAGCGGCGATGTGCTTACAGGTATCATAGCGGGGCTGATGAGCCAGCATTACAAGCCCGAAGTGAGCGCTCTGATAGGTGTATATATCCATGGTCTGGCCGGAGAGATTGCTGCCCGCACTCACGGACAGTACGGAGTGATGGCTTCGGACATATCCGCTTCGGTGGGAATGGCTATAAAAGAAATAATGAAATTCTAAGTGCATCCTGATATGAAAAGGTTACTAATGGTACTGAGTGCGGCTGTGATGATAGCAGCGGCTTCGGCTCAGACTACACAGAAACTTTCAGCCAATAAGACTAACGAATACGGCTTGATATATACTCTGCCGCTTACGGCTATAGATGTGACTGTGGAGGTGGAGAAAACAGTGAAGACCCCCGGCGATTACTTCCGTTATGCAAAGAAATATCTGTCAATAGACCCAATAACGGCCAAGAGTGAGGAGTGGAAGCTCAAGAGCGTGGTGATCAATGCCGGTGCCGTGGCTGATACCCGGCAGCGCTATCTTGTGCAGTTCAAGTCAGGCAGCACACCGTTTATGATAGTGGATGAAAATAATTTCCCAATATCCATAAATACGGATGAAGTCCGCACGTTGCCGATGAAGGAACTTCCTGAGGCCGTAGCGCCCCTGCCTACCATACTTCAGACTCCTGCGGCTGCCAAGGCCATGACGGAGGAGATGCTTCAAAGCCCGTCGTCGGCCAAGCGTGCCGAGCTCGCGGCTGCCCGCATATTCGAACTGAGGCAGAACCGTACGGATGTGGTGTCAGGTCAGGCTGATCAGATGCCATCGGACGGGACCGCCATGCAGCTTGCCCTGAGCACACTCGATGAGCAGGAGGAGGCGCTTACCGCCATGTTTGCCGGTACAGTACAGACTTCTACTGAGGTGATGACATTCCGTTTTGTGCCGGACAGTGTGGACACTCAGCGTACGGTCATAGCCCGGCTCTCGCCGGTAAAGGGTCTTGTGGATGCATCGGATCTGTCAGGTGCTCCTATATACCTTGATGTAAAAGTGACTGAAAGGGGTGTGCTTCCTATAAATGAAAAAGGTGAAGTGAAGCGTTTCCCGAAAGGCGGATTCGCTTACCGCATACCGGGTACGGCTCAGGTAACGGTGACATATGACGGTAATACCGCAGCCAAAGCCGCTATCCCGGTGGCTCAGGCCGGTATGGTGTTCGGGCTTGACCCAAATCTGTTTACTGACAAGAAAGCTCCCGCTACGGCCATACTTAATCCGCTGACGGGTGCCATAGTGGAGATAGGTACGGCTCCGGTACCTGCCAAGTAAAGTGGATTCAGGCTTGCCATGTTAGGAATAAAGCGGCTATACATGTTTATGCTCAGGAGCTTCGTGCCCCTGTTCATAATGACGTTTTTCATATGTCTGTTCATTGTGCTTATGCAGTTTCTGTGGAAGTACATTGATGAGATGGTGGGAAAAGGGCTGAGCGTGGATGTGGTGGCTGAATTGTTCTTCTACGCGGCTCTTACCATGGTGCCTATGGCTCTGCCTCTGGCCATACTGCTGGCATCGCTTATGACTTTCGGTAATCTTGGCGAGCGCTTTGAGCTTACAGCCATGAAAGCGAGCGGTGTGTCGCTGCTGAAGTGTATGCGTCCGCTTATAGTGTTCATAGCGCTTATATCGGTGGGTGCATTCTTCTTCCAGAACAATGTCCTGCCGGTGGCACAGGCCAGGATGTGGACCCTGCTCTTCTCTATGCGGCAGAAATCGCCTGAGCTTGAGATACCGGAGGGTGTATTCTATGACCAGATACCGGGGTATAATCTTTTCGTACAGGCCAAGAACCGCTACAGCGGCACACTGTATGATCTGATGATATATGACATGTCGCGCGGATTTGACAACGCCAGCATAATTCTGGCCGATTCAGGGCGTATGGCCATGATGGAGGACAAGCAGCATCTGTTTTTGAAATTATGGCAAGGGGAGTCATTTGAGAATATAAGGGACGTGGGCAGCAATATGAGGAATGTGCCCTACCGGAGAGAATCGTTTGACTTGAAGGAGATACTGCTTGCATTTGACGCCAATTTCAACAGAATGGATGAGGAGGGTATGCGCAACCAATATGTGGGCAAGAATATATCGCAGCTTCAGGCCACCATTGACTCCGTGGGTCAGCGTGTGGATTCAATAGGGCGCGGATATAGCGATCAGGTGCTTACACAGTCATATGTAGGGGTGCAGTATTACAGTATGCAGCCTACGGATAAAGGTATAGCGGTACGTACGCGTATACCCGGGAAAAAATTGGCGGCGAAACCGGTAAATATCGACTCCATATTACGTGGTGCAAACTCCTCTGTGGCCATGGGATATATAAACAGCGCGTTGAATCAGGCCCGCAGGCAGCGAGCCGATTATGAATTCCGGGGTATAACCATGGATGAGGAACGTAAGTCCATACGGCGTCATGCCATAGAGCTTCAGAAGAAGTTTACACTGTCGTTTGCCTGCCTGATATTCTTCTTTATTGGCGCTCCGTTAGGAGCCATAATACGTAAGGGCGGCCTGGGTATGCCGCTGGTGGTGTCAGTGTTCCTGTTTATATTCTACTATATAATAGACAATACAGGGTACAAAATGGCACGTGACGGGAAAATTCCCGTGCTTGAGGGCATGTGGCTGAGTACGGCGGTGCTCCTGCCCATGGGCGTGTTCTTCACCTATAAGGCCATGAGGGATTCGGCTGTGTTCAACAAGGATGCCTATGTCAATTTCTTTAAGCGACTGGTGGGGGCCAATGAGGTGCGCCATGTGGTGATGAAGGAGATAGTAATGGATTCTGTGCAGCCGGCCGATGCCGTAGCCCGGCTTGACGCCCTGTGTGCTGATGCAGCCAAATACTTGGAGGACAATCCCGAGAAGCAGTCCTTTTCAGCATACTGGCTTCGCGGCTACAGCCGTAGCGGCCTGCGCCGGCTATCGGCCGAGCTTGAGGACACGGTGGAATATCTGTCAAATTCACGTGACAAGTTAGTGATAAACAAGCTGTCAGATTACCCGGTGTTGAGAAGCCTGTGGCTATACCATCCCACTAACTATGTATGGGCTGCCCGGGTAGCTATGGTGCTGATCCTCGTTTCCGTACCGGTGTATCTGATAGGGCGCCGGCAGCAGATGATACTCCGTAACGAGATAAGCCATATAATGACGGTGAGTGAGGAAATTAAGAAATTAGAAAACGATATTTTATTAAAATAATGGATACCAAGGATATAAAACTTGACTCAATAGAGGATGCCATAGAGGCGTTCCGTAACGGTCAGTTCGTAATAGTGGTGGATGATGAGGATCGTGAGAATGAGGGCGATCTGATTATGGCTGCTGAGAAGGTGACGCCGGAGCATGTGAACTTCATGGTGACCAATGCGCGCGGCGAGCTCTGTGCACCGCTCACCATATCACGCTGCCGTGAACTGGAGCTTACGCATCAGGTGGCTGACAATACTTCGATGCTGGGCACCCCGTTTACTATAACCGTTGACAAGCTTGAGGGGTGCACCACCGGGGTTTCAGCTCATGACCGGGCAGCTACTCTGCGGGCTCTTGCCGATCCGGCTTCAATGCCCTCCACATTCGGACGGCCGGGACATGTGCATCCGCTGTATGCTCAGGATGAGGGAGTGCTTCGCCGTCCGGGTCATACGGAAGCCGGAGTGGACCTTGCACGGCTTGCCGGGCTGAATCCTGCGGCTACGCTCATAGAGATCCTTAATGAGGACGGGACTATGGCCCGGCTGCCGCAGCTGAAAAAGAAAGCTGACCAGTGGGGGCTTAAACTCATATCTATCCGTGACCTGATAGCATACCGTCTGCGCACGGAGTCGTCTGTAGAACAGGGCGTGGAAGTGGATATGCCTACAGCCTACGGACATTTCCATCTCATACCGTTCAAGCAGAAGAGCAACGGCATGGAGCATATAGCACTCATAAAGGGCGATATATCCGATGGCCGTCCGGTGTTGGTGCGTGTACATTCATCGTGCGCCACGGGCGATATATTCGGATCCCGCCGGTGCGACTGCGGCGAGCAGCTGCACAAGGCTATGGAGATGATAGAGCAGGAGGGACGCGGTATTATCCTGTATCTTAATCAGGAGGGCCGTGGAATAGGGCTCATGGACAAGATCCGGGCTTACAAGCTACAGGAGGAAGGCCTTGACACGGTAGATGCCAATCTGAAATTAGGACACAAGGCTGATGAGCGTGACTATGGAGTAGGTGCGCAGATACTCCACAAGCTCGGCGTGAGCAAGATGCGTCTGCTCACAAACAATCCTGTAAAGCGTATAGGGTTAGAGGGGTACGGACTTGAGGTAGTGGAAAATGTGCCTATAGAGATAGAGCCCAATGAATGCAATGTGCATTACATGCACACTAAAAAGCAGCGTATGGGGCATGACCTGCATAAGGTGGACTGACTCCGTAAAGCGTAATATATAACAAAGTGGCGCCGGCATACTATGGAGGTAATGCCGGCGCCTTTGTTACGGTGTAGGAATATTAGAGAGCTATAAGCTTTTCTATATTAGCTTCAATGTTGGCTTTCTGCTGACCACCGGTCATACGGAGGTCGCGAATCATCTCGCCATTCTTAAAGAACAGGAGGGTGGGTATGGACATTATGCGGTATTCAGAGCCTAATTCAGTCTGCTCATCCACATTATATTTGCCAATCACTACGCGATCCGCATATTCCTCGGCCAGCTGATCGATTACCGGAGCCAGACGCATACAGGGACCGCACCATGTGGCCCAGAAGTCAATGACTATGGGCTTACCCGAGGCTATGGCCTCGCGTACGTTTTCATCTGTAAATGTATAAGCCATTTTTGTGTTATATGTTATGGTTATGATTTCGGTATAACAATTTATACAGGACAAAAGTAAGCAAAAAATCTCAGTTCTGTATGGTAAAATCTATTTCCATTTCATCAAGCATCTCCACGAGCTCTTTGTTGACGGGTATGCGCATGGATGTGTCCATGGTCACTGAACGGCCAAGATCCGTATCTATAAACCTGAACGCGAGCGATCCCATATTTTGATCCGTGGATGTGCTGTGCTCCTTAAGCAGCTCAAGGAGGGTGTCGTTGCAGTTCTGAACGGGCAGTGAAATGGTCACACCGGAGCAGACGGTGCCCTTGAGGTCGCTCAGCAGTTGCATGCCTGTTATACGGAAGCGGATTTCGGTTTGAGTTTTGAATCGCTTGCCGAACGAGCCGTGTATGAGTACGGGAGTGCCGGCTACTCCGAAGTTGTGGAAGTTGATATAGTCATTGCCGAACACCATGAATTCATGGCTTCCGGTATAGTCCTGTATTTTGAATATTCCGTAGTTGCCCCCGCTTTTGGCCGGACGTGAGGTGAAGTCGGTGACCATGCCGCCGAGAGTCACTTCCATGCCGTCAACAGGTGTAAGCTCGGCAAATGATTTGAGTGACATGGTGCCGTAATGCAGCTCCATGAAGTAGGGGTCAAGCGGATTGGCGGAATGGTATGTGCCTACGAGCTCGCGCTCTTTCTCCAGCTTTACGGCATCGACCCAACGTGGCGCCGGAACTATGGAGGGGCGTCCGCCCGTAGCCATTGACTCCTCCTCGAATCCGAACAGGCTCATGCTGCGGTTATGCTTGTCATTCTGGAAGAGTTGTCCGTATTTCATCAGGGCTTCAGAGAATGTTTCGCCTTTGCTGTTAAGCTCAAAGAAGTCCTCGCGCTGTATGGAATCCTTGAAGCAGTCAAAAGCTCCGGCCATGGCCAGGGCATCGACTATGCGGCGATTGAGTGCACCGTAAGGTACGCGCTCTACAAAATCATATATTGATTCAAACGGGCCTCCGGCATTGCGGGCATTTATGATTTCGCTTACTACGTTTTCGCCCACTCCTTTTATGGCGGCGAGCCCGAAACGGATATCGCCGTGTGAGTTGACACCGAACTGAGCAAAGCTTTCATTCACATCAGGCCCTTTTACGGGAATGTGCATCTTCTTACACTCGTCAATGAAGCCGCTGAGCTTCTCCATATCGGTGCGGTTTCGTGACAATACGGCGGCCATGTATTCGGCCGGATAGTTGGCCTTGAGGTATGCCGTCTGGAATGCCACCCAGCTGTAGCACGTGGCGTGGCTCTTGTTGAATGCGTATGAAGCGAACTTTTCCCAGTCGGCCCATATCTTTTCAAGCACTTTGGGGTCGTGCCCGTTGGCTTGTCCGCCTTCCAAGAATAGTGTCTTTAGCGCATTCATCTTGTCTATTAGCTTTTTACCCATGGCCTTACGGAGCGTGTCGCTCTGGCCACGGGTGAAGTTGGCCAACAGGCGTGACAGCAGCATGACCTGTTCCTGATATACCGTGACGCCGTAGGTGTCCTTCAGGTACTTTTCCATTACCGGTATGTCGTACACTATCGGGCTCTTGCCGTGCTTGCGGGCTATGAATTCAGGTATGTAGTCCATAGGCCCCGGACGGTAGAGGGCGTTCATGGCTATAAGATCCTCGAATGTGGAGGGCTGGAGCTCGCGGAGGTATTTTTGCATGCCGGCGGACTCGAACTGGAATGTCCCGGCGGTACGTCCGTCGCAGTAAAGCTTGTAGGTCTTAGGATCGTCAATGGGTATGCTGTCCATATCCACGTCTATGCCTCGGGTCTGTTTTATGTTGGCCACGGCCTCCTTTATTATGGAGAGTGTCTTAAGCCCGAGGAAGTCCATCTTTATAAGTCCGGTTTCCTCTATGACGCGTCCTTCGTATTGAGTTACTATGATTTTCTCCTTGGAGTTGGATGCCTTATCAATGGCGGTGCTTACGGGGACCCAGTCAGTGATTTTATCGCGGCATATTATCACACCGCAGGCATGAACGCCGGTATTGCGCACGGTGCCTTCAAGAGCCTCGGCATATTGCAGCGTTTCCACCACGAGCGGATTCTGGCTGTTGAGTTCCGGCTTGAATTCGGGTACGTGTTCATAGCAGTTTTTGAGTGTGGGTTTGAGCTCCTTGCCGTTGACGGTGGGCATGCGTTTGGGTATGAGCTTGGTCAGGCGGTCGCTCTCGCTCAGCGGTAGCTGCTCTATACGGGCCACGTCTTTTATGGCCGATTTGGCGGCCATGGTACCATAGGTTATGATGTGAGCCACATTTTCTTCGCCGTACTTTTTGGTGACGTATCGTAGTACGTCGGCACGTCCGTCGTCGTCAAAGTCAATGTCTATATCCGGTAGCGATATTCGGTCCGGGTTAAGGAATCGCTCGAAAAGGAGGTCGTATTTTACGGGGTCGATCTGCGTAATCCCAAGGCAGTAGGCTACGCAGCTTCCGGCCGCTGAACCACGCCCCGGGCCTACGCTGACGCCGAGCTGCTCACGTGCAGCTGTGATGAAGTCCTGCACTATAAGGAAGTAGCCCGGAAAGCCCATGGTCTTCATTATGTGCAGCTCAAATTTTATAAGCTCATCTATTTCGTGGCTGCGCTCCTTGCCGTAACGGCGGTCGGCACCTTCGTAGGCCAGTTTGGCAAGGTAGTCGGCCTCAAGTTTTATACGATAAAGTTTTTCGTATCCCCCGAGCTTCTTTATCTTGGCTTCGGCCTCTTCCTGGCTGAGCACTACATTGCTGTTTTCATCCTGTGTGAACTCATCGAAAAGCATCTGTTCAGTTATCCGTTCGCGATACTGCGCTTCGGTACCGAATTCTTCAGGTATGGCAAATGTGGGCATTATAGGCCCGTGGTCAAGGGTATATGTCTCTACTTTGTCAAGTATCTCTATGGTGTTGGATAGCGCTTCTGGAATGTCGCTGAAAATCTCATTCATCTCAGCCTGTGTCTTCATCCATTCCTGCTTGGTGTAGTGCATTCGGTTAGGATCGGTGAGGTTGCTGTTGGTGCTCACACATATCAGACGGTCATGCGCTTCGGCGTCCGATGCATTTACAAAGTGGACGTCGTTGGTGGCTATCATCTTTATGCCGTATTTCCGGGCTATACGTATCAGCTCGGGATTTACTCGCTGCTGAATTTCGTAGACATCGCGGCTGCCTCCGGGCACGTTGGTCTTATGTCGCTGTAGTTCTATATAATAGTCATCGCCGAAAGTTTCCTTCCACCACAGCACTTGTTTTTCGGCCTCATCTATCTGGCCTGCCTGTAATAACTTGGGTATTTCGCCGCCGAGGCATGCGGAGGCTATTATCAATCCCTCGCGGTGCTCTGAGAGCTCTTTCTTGTCGGTTCGCGGATGTGAGTAAAAGCCTTCAGTCCAAGCTTTCGATACGAGCTTTATCAAGTTGTGATAGCCTTTTTCGTTTTTGGCAAGAACTACAAGATGACGTCCGGTGTCGCGCTTGTCGGTCTGTTCGTACAGACTTTTGTTGGCTACATACATTTCACATCCGAATATCGGCTTGAGTATTTGTCGGCGAAGTTCTGCGGCCTTAACGGTGTCGCCTTCCTCTTCGGCTTCTTTTATTTTTTTCTTGGTGGAGCCGTTTACCTTGTTTACGTAATTGAAAAACTCCTTTGCACCGAACATATTACCATGATCAGTTATGGCGAGTCCGGGCATTCCGTCCTTGATGGCTTTGTCTACCAAAGCCTTGACTGAGGCCTGCCCGTCAAGGAGAGAAAACTGTGTGTGTACGTGTAAGTGTATGAATGGGGTCATAGATGTTGTCATTGCTGCCCAAAGATACGAATAAATGCTTGTATGCGTACTATTGTTAACCAATATTACGGAATGATTTTCTCACTATTTCAAGGGATGGCTCAGATGAGTAAAGTTAACAAAAGTTAAAAATATGTTTTATAACATGTTTTTAAGATGCTGATTGAT
>JAMPBB010000034.1 GCA_023666885.1 Muribaculaceae bacterium
TGTAGATTTTTACACACAATCTACCATTTTGTATATAAAATCACCGCCCTCTATCACTTATAACGCTGGGCAATAGTGACTTATTGCCTTATAAAATCTCTTGCTTAGAGATTTTATAGCATAAAACACAAAATGCTCCGGTCCACGAACGAACCGGAGCATATATTTTTATCACTAATCCGCCTGATACTCAATACATTCCCTGCCTACTATGTTTGTGGGAATGTATCTCTTCTAAATCGTGTAAAATAAATCGCCCCGTGCGGCCGGGGGCGGCTGCACGGGGCGATATGCGGTTGTCCTTTAAGGGGGATTATACGAGCTTGGCCACGAGGTCTTCGCGGTTGCCCGGCAGGAGGTCTATTACCGGAATCTCTATCATGGTGTAGGCGCCGGGGGCAAGACGCATGGATGCGCGAGCCACACCCACCAATATCTGTGCCGTAAGAGCCGGATTGTTTATGGCCATGCTGAATTCGAAGCGCTGGCTGTGAGTGGTGCCGCTTACGCCTTTGCGCTCCATATGCACTCCGTGGCCCATGTCCTTGAGCGCATCCACTGACGGCACTGCCATTACGTGAGTTTCATCTGAGGCAAAATACGGGTCGGCCTTGACGGCTGCGGCCACGTCCTCAAGCTTGGCGCCATCCTCAAGCTCTACATACACCATGCGGCGGTGTATGCCGGTGCCTAACGGTATGGTCATGGACAGGGCGTCCTTCACGCCGGGCTTTGACTTGACGCACACGGTGTGGCCCATGCTCATGCCGGGGCCGAAATTGGTATAAGTCACTCCTTTGGGTGCGGCGGCCTGAAGCAGCGCGCGAACCACTGAGTCGCTTCCCGGATCCCATCCGGCTGATATTACGGCCACCTTGCCGTGCTCTTTGGCTATCTTGCCCAGATTACGGCGCAGCTCCACTATAGATGTATGTATATCAAAGCTGTCCACGGTGTTGATACCCATGGCCAGATATTCCGATGCGTATTTCTCCACTTCGCGGGTAGGCGTGCAGAGTATGGCCACATCTACCGGGCCTAACTCGCGAATGTCAGTCACCACTTTGTATGGCTCCAGACGTGCGGGCTTCTGTGATACGGTGCGGCGTACTACGCCTGCCACTTCAAAGTCATCGGCGGCTTCAAGGGCATCAAGTACGAAGTGACCGATGTTGCCGTAGCCTACTATCGCAGCTTTTATTCGTTCCATAGCGCGTATGCTTATTTGAGTTTTGATACTATCTCGCGGGTGTCGCGGGCTATCATCAGCTCCTCATCGGTGGGTATTACTACCACACGTACGCGTGATGACGGAGTGGATATCTCTGTCTCGGTGCCGCGTGTGCGTGCGTTGAGTTCGCGGTCTATCTCTACGCCCATGAAGGCCAGGGGAGCGCATACGTTCTCGCGTACGCCGGTCTGGTTTTCGCCTACACCGCCGGTGAACACTATCACGTCAAGGCCGCCCATTTCGGCAGCGTAAGCACCCACGTACTTTATTATACGGTGCTCGTACATGTCCAGAGCCAGCTTGGCGCGTTCGTTTCCTGCATTGACGGCGGCTTCAATCTCGCGCATGTCACTTGATATCTCCGATACGCCTGCCACACCGCTCTCCTTATTTATTATCTTCTGGAGGTCGGCCACGCTAAGATTGTGCTTGGTCATGAGGAATGTGAGTGCGCCGGGATCCACATCGCCTACGCGGGTGCCCATCATGAGCCCTTCTGTGGGTGTGAGACCCATGGAGGTGTCCACGCTCTTGCCGCCGTCCACGGCTGTTATGGAGCCGCCGTTGCCTATGTGGCATGTCACTATCTTCTGCTTGGTGATGTCAAGACCTAAAAACTCACATGCACGCTGCGACACATAGCGGTGGCTTGTGCCGTGGAAGCCGTAGCGGCGCACATCATCTTCCTTGTAGAAGCGGTAGGGGAGTGCGTACATGTAAGCCTTGGCGGGCATGGTCTGATGGAAAGCGGTGTCGAACACCCCTACCTGAGGCACTGACGGCATCAGGGCTGTTATGGCTTCTATACCTGTTATGTTTGCCGGATTGTGCAGCGGAGCCAGATCGTAGCAGTCCTTCACCTGCTGTATCACCTCATCGGTTATAAGCACGCTTGAATTGAACTTGTCGCCGCCGTGTACCACGCGGTGCCCTACGGCATCAATCTCCTCATAGCTCTTGATGCAGCCTTCCTTGGCATCAGTGAGTATGTTCAGTATGGCCTGTACAGCACCCTTGTGGTCGGTTAGGCCCAGTTCGAGTATCTGTTTTGAGCCGTCCTTGCTCTTGTATTTCAGGAATCCGTCAGGCAGACCTATCTTCTCCACGCCGCCTTCGGCCATGGTCTTGTCTGTGTCAGTGTCTATGAGCTTGTATTTTACTGAGCTGCTTCCGCAGTTGAGCACTAAGATTTTCATTGTAGTATCAGTATTATATCAGTTTTTCTTGAGTCCTATGGCCTGATTACAGGTCATGATTATAGTCTTGTATATATCCTCGGGGAAGCAGCCGCGTGACAGGTCGTTGACCGGTGCGGCAAGTCCCTGAAGTACGGGGCCTACGGCCTCTACTCCGGCCAGACGCTGTACGAGTTTGTAGGCTATGTTGCCCACCTCGAGCGAGGGGAATACAAGCACGTTGGCGCGTCCGCTCAGCGGGCTGTTCGGAGCCTTGCTCTGAGCCACACCGGGCACTATGGCGGCATCGGCCTGAAGCTCACCGTCTATTATGAGTGACGGTTCCATTTCCTTGGCTATCTTCACGGCTTCTATTACTTTCTCTACGCGCTCATGCTTGGCACTGCCCTTGGTGGAGAAGCTGAGCATGGCCACACGGGGCTCTATGCCGGCTATGTCACGGGCTGTCTGGGCGGCAGATACGGCTATCTGAGCCAGCTCGGCGGCGGTAGGATCCGGCACTACGGCGCAGTCGGCAAACACCATTATTCCGTTGGTGCCGAAGGGGAGCCCTTCAGGCAGGAGCATCAGGAATGCACCTGACACTACGTCGATACCCGGCTGTGTCTTTATCACCTGGAATGCGGCACGCAGCACGTTTCCGGTAGTGTTCATGGCTCCGGCCACCTGTCCGTCGGCATCGCCCGCTTTCACCATGAGGCATCCGAGATAGAGCGGATTGGCGGTGGTAAGGCGGGCTTCCTCCATGGTTATTCCTTTTTTGCGGCGAAGTTCGTAGAAGAGGGGTGCGTAGCGGTCTATCACCTTTTCATCGGCCGGGCCCACTATGGTGGCACGTTCTATGTTTTCAAGCTTGAGCTCGTGAGCCATACCGAGTATGTCGTCACGGTGCCCTATCAGTATTACCTGTGCTATGCCGTCGGCTATTATGCGGTTGGCGGCAGTGAGGGTGCGGGGTTCAGTACCCTCAGGCAGCACTATGCGCTGCGGATTCTGCTGCGCTGTGGCTTTCAGTTTTTCAAAGAGTTCCATATTAATATGATGTATAATTAGAATTCAGGTTATGGCACATATTGGCTGTCAACTGCAAATTTACACCCTTATTCCGATATTTTCAACCTCATGTCCGATTATTTTTGCCCTCTGAAACATAAGTATGCCATAAAATGTTATAAAGTAAGAAAAAACTTTACCGATTATGAAGAAGGCTAAGACTAACGTGAATTTATGGGTAGCCATCGGCGCCGTGATTCTGATTATACTGCTTATAGTGTGGCTTACTATTGCCGATTTGTGGGGAGATACCGACGTGGCCGCCACCATTCTTCCGCTTGATTTTACTCCCGTACACCTTATTAATATATTATAGTTATGATAGAGCAGGTAGGTATAAGTACTGTCCTTGTGTGGGCTCTGATAGGGCTTATAGGGGGATATATGACCGGGCGCATGCGCCAGCGCGGTGCCGGATACACGGTTCTTGCCGTGGTGGTGGGCATTGTTGCCGCTGTGGCAGGAGGCTGGATATATATAGCGCTCTTCGGTGCCGGAGGGCAGAATCCGTATATATCACTTATCATTTCTGTGGCCGTGTGCGCCATAGGGCTGTGGCTGTTCAGCTTCATGAGCAGGCGGCGTAAACTGCCGGATGACACCGATGATGATGCCTGATAATGTAACACGTCTGTAACCGCACTCCCGTCCTGATTTATTTTTGTCCGGACGGGATTTTTTTGTGTCCTTTTTTTCGTTGTCAGCCCTCTGTTTGTGCGGTATATGGCCACTCGCGCAAGAAAATTTTTTCTTTTAAGATGAGAAAAAATACCAAAAAAATCCGCCGAAATCTTAACATTTCTTGATTTTTTTTTTAGGAATATTTGCACTATTCTATCATTTTTAGTAGCTTTGAGGAAGATATCGGATCCTTAAGTCATTTTTTAAGTGATTTTTTTCGATTAGTGTTAACCAGTGCAAAAGTAATTGCAGTTTTTTAAAACAACATGTTTCAAGACCATGAAGCTGAAGTATTTAAATCTTAAAGTGTGGACAGCTTGCGCCGCTATGGCGGCTGCCGTTCCGGCTATGGCCTCGGCAGCTCCCGCTGCGGAGAGTGCTCCCGCCGCGTTGCAGCAGGCTCCACAAAGTGCCAAATGTACAGGCGTGGTGACTGATGATGATGGCGAGCCCCTTATAGGCGCCACAGTGAATGTAGTGGGAACCAAGATTTCCGCTGCCACTAACATTGACGGTCGCTTTACTCTGTCAGGCGTAAAATCAGGTGCTACCCTGCGTGTCACCTATGTAGGCTATAAGCCGGTAGAAGTGAAGTGGACAGGTGCAGAAGTGTCAGTGACCATGACATCATCCACCACTGACCTTGATGAAGTAGTAGTAGTAGGTTACGGCGTGCAGAAGAAGGTAAACCTTACCGGTGCCGTATCGCAGGTCAAGGGCGAGGATCTTGCTTACCGTCCGGTAGGCGATGCCGCACAGATGCTGCAGGGTATGATACCCGGCCTTACCGTATCGAACAGCAATGCCGGCCGTCCCGGCGGTAGCGCATCGCTCCAGCTCCGCGGCCAAGGTAACCTTTCGGGCACAGGCACACCTTATATACTCGTTGACGGTGTGGAAATGTCGCTCTCCGATGTGAATCCTAACGATATTGAAAGCATATCAGTGCTGAAGGACGCAGGTGCCAGCGCCATCTACGGTGCTCGCGCCGCTTACGGTGTGGTGCTCGTTACCACCAAGCGCGGTGAGGAAGGCAAGATGCGTGTGAGCTATCAGGGTACTGTGGGCTGGAACGCACCCACCAAGCTCCCCGAAATGCTTAACGGCTATGAGTTTGCAAAAATGTGGAACGATGGCGCCCGTAACGCCGGTGTTGCACGTCTGTACTCCGATGCCAAGCTTGAACTTCTCCGTCAGTTCTGTGAGGATCCCTCAAGTGTTGATCCTTGGCAGGAAGTTACCGGCTACAATAATATGAATGCTCTGTATGAGAATACGGAAAATGGTATCGGAAACACTGACTACTTTGACCTCCATTATAAGGACTGGGCTTTCAAGCAAAACCACAATATAAGCGCCAGCGGTGGCGGTAAGCGTGCGCAGTATTATCTGTCGCTCGGTTACTACGATGAAGATGGTATTCTCCGCTATGCTGACATGGGCTACACCCGCTATAACTTCGGCGCCAATATCCGCTCGGAAGTTACCAAGTGGCTCCGCCTGCGTGCCAACACCAAGTTCATGCACTCTGATACTGATACTCCTTTCGGATCAGGTGGCCTGAGCGAAGGTTTCTATCACTCATTAGCTCGTTTCCGTCCTACGGTGCATCATACCGACATGAACGGTCACTTTACAGAGCTTACCATGATCCCTTACCTCCAGAGCGGAACATACACCAAGAGCAAGCGTGACCGCTTCAATGTTACCATCGGAGCTGAGGTAGAGCCCATAAAGGATTGGAAAATCAATGTTGACTATACTTACCGTTATATAGGTCTTGATTATGAAGCGCTGAATGTGGCTCCGGACATATACGATACTAACGGTGATCCTGCCACTAAGGGTACTCGCCCAGAGCTCGGTATTCAGGCTGACGGTCAGTTCTATCGTCAGAACACTGTCACACGTTATCAGACATTCAATTTGTACACTGATTACCATCTGACTGTGGCCGATGTCAACAACTTCTCTATTATGGCCGGTTATCAGAGCGAACATAATCAGTATTCAGCTCTGTCAGCCTATAACACAGGTCTTTATTCAACCGCTACTCCCGGCATTACCCTCGCCAGCGGTACTCCTGTTCCCGGCGATACGCGTCAGAGCTGGTCAACCCGTGGTTTCTATGGCCGTTTCAACTATGACTATGATGGCCGCTATCTGCTGGAAGTGAATATGCGTTATGACGGTACTTCACGTTTTGCCAAGAACAACCGATGGGGCTTCTTTCCCTCAGTATCATTAGGCTGGAACATAGCTCGTGAGAAGTTCTGGGAATCACTCGTTCCTACTGTCAACAATCTTAAGCTCCGCGGATCATGGGGCCGTATGGGTAACCAGGCCGGTGCCGCTCTCTATACGTTTGCCTCTACTATGGGCTATACCACCAAAGGCAACTACTGGTTTGGCGACGTACGTGACGGTTATATAAATGCTCCCGGTGTAATATCTCCTACCGTAACATGGGAAAAAGTTGAGAGTAAGAACATAGGTCTTGATTTCGGTCTGTTCAACAATGCTCTTACCGGTACATTTGAGTTGTTCCAGCGCGATACCAAGGATATGCTCGGCCCGGGCTACTCATTCCCTGACTACTTCGGAGCTTCAGCTCCTCAGGCTAACAATGCAAGCATGCGTAACCGTGGCTGGGAACTCCAGATCAACTGGAACGGCCGCATAGGCAAGGATATAGTATATAGCATAGGTGGTTCGGTATCCGATGCAAATGCTGTGGTTACTGAATACTCCGGTTATGATCTTAGCGATGCTGCTACACGTGCCGGTATCAATCCTATCAGCTCATGGTATCCAGGACGTCCTGTGGGCGATATATGGGGCTTGAAGAGCTCAGGACTTATCCAGACTCAGGAAGAAGCTGACGCTTATAACCGCCTGGATCTTTCGTTCCTCAACGGTGGCGTATGGACTCCAGGTGATGTAAAGTATGTGGATCTTAATGGCGATGGCAAGATTAACCGTGGCAGTCAGAACCTTGATGACATGGGTGACTATACCGTAATAGGTAATACAACTCCCCGCTATGAGTTTACTCTTAACGGTATGATCAGCTGGAAGGGCCTTAGCCTTAGCGTTATGTTCCAGGGCGTGGGCAAGCGTGACTGGAATCCCGGTACTGCTCCATACTTCTGGGGCTGGGGAGCGTTTGCTCAGGTTACTTTATTCAATCAGCACACCGATTACTGGACCGAGGATAACCCCGGAGCATACTATCCGAAGCCTTATATTCACAATGCCACCGGTATAAATATATATCAGAACCGAAACAAGCAGACATCTGACCGCTATCTACAGAATGCAGCTTATATCCGCTTGAAGAACCTTACATTGGCTTATGATCTGCCTAAGAGCATAATAAATCATGTAGGTCTTCAGGGCGTACGCGTATTCTTTACCGGTGAAAACCTTTGGACCGGAACCAAGCTCGCCAAGATGTTCGACCCCGAAGCAATCTTCACCAGCAACGGTTATACCTCGGAAGGCGGTAAGAACTATCCTATGAACAAGGTGCTTTCAGTGGGTCTGACCGTAAATCTCTAATTCCTTTAACAAGCATAAAGCAATGAAAAAATTATATATATCAGCTCTAATAGCTTCAATGGCCTTGGGCATGACATCATGTTATGACCTTAACCAGGAGCCGCAAGGAGTGCTTTCATCGGCTGCACCGTTTAAGACTGTCGCTGAAATGCAGAGCTATCTCAACCAGTTCTATCAGAGTGCTGTACGTACACAGGACTTTGCAGCCGGTGGTGGTGGCGGTATAGCCGGTAATGATTGTAGCTCTGACAATATGGCTGCCAACTCTGTCAACCAGCGTATGGCCGGTAAGACATCATTAGGCAACGGTAACAGCCTCGGACAGTATACCTATATACGAAACGTCAACTTCCTGCTCAGTAATCTTGACAACTGTGATGCCAAAGGCTCTACTTCTTACAATCAGTGTGTAGGTGAGGCCTATTATTTCCGTGCATGGTACTACTACCAGATGCTCATAAATTATGGTGGTGTAGCATGGGTGGAATCGCCTTTAGAAGCTGATCTTGCACTTATGGATCTTCAGCGTGAATCACGTAGCGTTATTGCTGACCATATTCTCGCTGACCTTGATCAGGCTATAGCTAACTTGGGTGAGCAGAGTCGCTCGGGTTCGTTCCGTATACATCGTGACGTGGCTCGTGCCCTTAAGAGCGAGGTTGCTCTGTTTGAAGGCACATGGGAGAAGTATCACAAGGCTAAGAACGACCCCTTCTATGACCCGACCGTTACTGATGACAAGATCCGTGACTACTTCACCCAGGCTGCCGCAGCAGCCAAGGCTGTGATGGATCGTGGCGTATGGCAGATATATAACACTGGTAATAAAAACAATGACTACCGTGTTATATTCCAGACCACAGACTTGAGTAGCAATTCTGAAGTGCTGTGGTTCAAGAAATATGATGGTGAAGAGATCGGTAACAATGTTAACCGTTACTTGAACACCGGTGGTGGTAGTGCAGGTATTACAGCATCGCTTGTCGATGATTATCTTACCATTGATGGCCGTCCGTTCGTTGGTCAGGAAAAACTTGACGCCAAGAAGGTGTGGGGTCAGGAACTTCTGCCCACCGTACGCGACCCGCGCCTGGCTCAGACCGTATGTACTCCCGGTCAGATACTCCGTCCTGACCGTGGCGGTTACACTCTTCCGCCGCTTGTAGGTGCAACCTGGAACTGTACTACCGGCTACTCCATGCTCAAGCATGTACAGATTGACTATACCGGTAGTCTTGATAATGAGTATAAGGGTGCTACTCCCGCTATCCAGTTCCGTTATGCCGATGTGCTTCTGAACTATGCCGAGGCTCTTGCCGAGCTCGGTGGCGCAGCCAACGCACAGGCCATAATTGATGCCATACATCCTCTGCGTGCCCGCGTTGGCATGCCCGACATGGACTTTGACCGCGAGTATAATACCGATCCCGAATATCCCTTTGCACACCTTGACAAATATATTCAGGCCGTACGTCGCGAACGTCGCGTGGAAAAAGCTTGTGAAGGCCGCCGCTTTGAGGATATACTACGCTGGGCAGCTGCCGATGAACTTCTTGTAGGCCAGTGGCCTCACGGTGCTCTCTTTATAGGTAGTAACCTTGAAACCGCTTATACCGGACTTGTTTGGGATCAGGCCGAAGGCAACAATCTGCTTCTTACCGGAGCTCCCGGCGATGCCTATCGTTACATAGTACCGATGGATAAAGCGGATTATCCTACCGGGTGGCAGTTCCGTGTAAATCAGGATTATCTCCTGCCTATAAGCGTGAACATGGTTAACAAGTATGGTTGGGATCAGAATCCTAACTGGTAAGCAAAAAGTTACTTGACTATAACTTCGGATCAATTCATTGATTAATCTGAAATAAGCAGTCCGGGCCGGCTCCTGTATTTGATGCCGGCCCGGATTTTTTTATGTGAAAATATTGATTTAATAGAGTGTAAAAAAGAAGCCACATCATCAACTGAATGATGACATGGCTTCTTTTATGGCTGTCCGTGCCGCAAGGTACGGAAGCGGCCTGTGCGCGGATTACTTGTTTACTACGCGGCGCTCTTTGATACGAGCCTTCTTGCCTGTGAGGGCGCGGAGATAGTAAAGCTTGGCACGGCGTACTTTACCGAACTTGTTTACGGTGATTGAATCAATGAAGGGTGATTCGATGGGGAAGATACGTTCTACTCCAATGTTGTCGCTCATCTTGCGAACGGTGAAGCGCTTCTTGTTTCCCTCGCCCGAAATGCGGATAACCACACCACGGTACTGCTGGATACGCTCTTTGTTACCTTCTTTGATGCGGTAGGCCACGGTGATAGTGTCGCCGGGACCAAAATCGGGATGTGTCTTGCCGGTGGCGAAAGCCTCTTCGGCAACTTTAATTAAGTCCATTTCTTATTGTTAATTAAAAATGTTAGCACTACCCGCAACATAACAGGCTGCATATGTCCTGCCAGCGATTACGGAATCGGACGCAAAATTAACACTTTTATCTGACCCCTCAAAATATTTTCGTATTTTTGCAGCCGTAAAAATCTGAAAATGACACTTCCCGAGATTAAAATAGAAGATTTCGACTATCCCTTGCCGCAGGAGCGTATAGCTCAGCATCCTCTTGAGGAGCGCGATGCCTGCAAGCTGTTGGTGCGTGATGCGTCCGGAGCCATATCTGACCGGCTGTTCAGTGAACTCCCTGATATACTTCCCTCTGATACGCTGCTTGTATATAATAATACCAAGGTGATTAATGCCCGGCTGCGTTTCCGCAAGGATAGCGGCGCGCTTATAGAGGTGTTCTGTCTTGAGCCTGACAGCCCTGCGGATTATGTGCAGTCGTTTGCCGCTACCGGGCGCTGTTCATGGACATGTTTTGTGGGCAATTCCAAGCGGTGGAAAAGCGGGATGCTGACTCTTGACGTTACGCTTGCTGACGGTAAGTCAGTGCCCCTAATGGCTGAGCGGGTGGGGCGTGACGGCAACGCCTCGGTAGTGGAATTTTCGTGGGATCCGGAGGCCGATGTGACATTCTCGCAGATTATAGAGGCTGCCGGCGAGATTCCTATACCTCCATATCTTAACCGCAGCACCGAGAGCTCTGATCTGAGGGACTATCAGACGGTATACAGTCATATAGAAGGATCAGTGGCGGCTCCTACCGCCGGGCTGCACTTTACGCCCCGGGTGCTTGACGGATTGGATAGGCGGGGGGTATTGCGCCGTGAGCTTACACTTCATGTGGGCGCCGGTACATTCCAGCCGGTGAAGACGGACACTGTCAACGAGCACGCCATGCACAGTGAGTTTATAGAAGTGCCACTGACGCTCATTGAGGAGCTGGCGCATACTGACAGGCGTATAGTGGCGGTGGGTACCACATCGGTGCGCACGCTCGAGAGCCTTTACCATTTAGGATGTATGGCTGCTGCCGGACGGGAGCTTGATGAAGTGCCCCAATGGTACCCCTACGCCCAGGAGCATCCGCATCTGTCACGGACGGATGCGCTTGAGGCTCTGGCCGCGCATCTGCGCGCCAAGGGGCAGGATAGGCTTATGTCCTCAACACGCATTATTATAGTACCGGGCTATGAATTTAAGGTGGTGGAGGGCATGGTGACTAACTTTCATCAGCCATGTTCCACGCTGCTGCTCCTCGTTTCGGCATTTACGGGAGGCGACTGGCAAGCCATGTACGCACACGCTCTTGACGCTGATTATCGCTTTCTAAGCTACGGTGATGCATCCTTGCTGCTGTGATGCCGTGGCGTGGGGGTTATTAACAGAATGGGCCTGTTATAAACATTTAACTGAAATTACCTTAACACTGTTTCACGGATTGGCTAAAATGCCGTTACTTTGCACGGTAAACACATATTTTTCTTTATGGGGAAAATTATAGCTATAGCCAACCAGAAAGGTGGAGTAGGTAAAACCACCACAACTATAAACCTCGGAGCCAGCCTCGCAGCTGAGGGCAAGAAGGTGCTCATAGTCGATGCCGACCCTCAGGCAAATGCCACTTCGGGCTACGGGATCAAGCCCGAGGAAATGCAGTCAAGCATTTATGAATGTCTTGTGGATGACTATCCGCTTGACGGCTCGCAGGTGGCCACATGCATGAAAGGCCTTGACCTTGTGGGCTCACGTATAGACCTGGCCGGAGCCGAGCTTGAGCTCATAGGCCGTCCTAACCGTGAGCGAGTAATGGCTCATGCGCTTGAAAGCGTTGTTGACAAGTATGACTATATCCTGATTGACTGCTCGCCGTCGCTGGGCCTTATCACCGTCAATGCCCTTACTGCCGCACACTCGGTGATAATACCTGTACAGGCCGAGTACTTTGCGCTTGAAGGAATAACCAAGCTCATAAATACCATACGCATAATAAAGCCCAAGCTCAATCCCGGACTGGAGATAGAGGGATTCCTGCTTACCATGTACGATGCCCGTCTGCGACTGGCCAATCAGATATACGAAGAGCTGAAGAGCCATTTCGGCGATATGGTGTTCACTACCGTGATACCACGCAACATACGACTGAGCGAGGCACCTTCACACGGACTTCCGGCACTGCTTTACGATCCTGAAAGCCGTGGCGCCACATCGCACACCAGCCTTGCCAGAGAGATAATAGCCAAACATAAACGTCAGGCCAAGAGCCGGCGATAACCAAGCTCAAAAACACTCCATAACACAATGCATCCGAAAAGAAATGCCTTAGGACGCGGACTCGGTTCGCTCATATCTATGGATGATACCCCGGCACGCGGTTCATCGGCCATAAATGAAATATCGCTTGATCAGATATCGCCCAATCCTGACCAACCGCGTACATCGTTTGATGAGGAAGCCCTTGCGGAACTGGCCTCTTCTATACGTGAGTTGGGCATAATACAGCCGCTGTCGCTACGCAAGAGCGGACCGGACTCATATCAGATTATAGCCGGTGAGCGCCGTTACCGTGCCGCACGCATGGCCGGCCTTGAGTCGGTGCCCGCATATATACGCACGGCCAATGAAGCTGAACTCACTGAAATGGCTCTCATAGAGAACATACAGCGCGAGGACCTTAACGCCATAGAGATAGCCCTGACATTCAAAAAGCTTATTGACCAGTACTCGCTCACGCAGGAGCGGCTGAGCGAGCGCATAGGCAAAAAGCGAGCTACTATAGCCAACTTCCTTAGGCTGCTGCGGCTGCCGGCCGAGGTTCAGCTCGGGCTGCGTGACAAGCGTGTGGATATGGGACATGCCCGAGCACTGCTCTCCATTGACGATCCGAAGCGGCAGCTGAAGCTCTATAACCGTATAGTCAAGGAGGGGCTGTCAGTGCGCAAAGTAGAGGAGATAGCCAAGGCCTACCGTGAGGAGGCCGCTGAGAATAGGGAAGAGGCGGAGCGCGTATCGGCCAAGTCGCGTAGCCGTGAGTACGATTTGCTTCGTGAGCATCTGTCATCACGTTTCGGCACGCCTATACAGTTTACATGTGACCGTTCCGGCAAAGGTAAAATAGCCTTTACCTTCCGCAATGAGGATGAACTTACAAGATTAATTACTATCTTTGACAAAATAAACAGCGGCGGAGTGTATGACGCTTCCGCTGAATAATTTCTGACGGGTGTGCATTTGCTTGTACGCCAGTTGGTTAATATTGATATATAAATACGGTGCAAAATATTCGGCAAAGGAATACGAAACTGATAAAAGCTCTGGTAGGCATGATTCTGGTCATGCTTGTCAGTCCCTTTAACATTTTTTCCGATAATCCGCGTAAGCCCTCCCGGCCGCAGCGTAGGCCTGATGTGGATCCGGTGACCATGCCTGACACTATACCGCTTAGTAATCCTGTATTACTGCCGGCCGAAGTGGTGGAGGATTCCATAAGTACATGGGGCGACTCGCTTACCGTGCAGCCGGTGGATTCATTCGCCATAGTCGACGGCCCTTCAATGATAGCCGCCAAGGTACGTGAGGATGATGACGCCAAGTATATGCGTCAGTTCAATCCCGATCCCAATCGTGCCGTATGGCTGTCGGCTCTTTTCCCGGGCCTGGGGCAGGTGTACAACCGTCGGTGGTGGAAGCTGCCGCTGGTGGTGGGCGGATTCATGGGGCTCGGTTATGGAGCTTCGTGGAACAACGGTATGCTCCGTGACTATACCCGTGCCTATAATGACTTGATGGACACTGACCCGTCCACCAACAGCTATATGGACTTCTTTCCTCCCGGCACTACCGAGGGGAGCCTTGATGCGTCATGGCTACAGCGCACCATGAAAGCCCGCAAGGACTATTATCGCCGTAATCGTGACCTTTGTATTATTAGTATGGTAGGCGTTTATCTGATAGCTATGGTCGATGCCTACGTTGACGCCTCGCTGGCCCACTTTGACATTTCTCCGGAGCTGTCAATGCATGTGGCTCCGGCGTTCATCCCTGATGCCCGCAATATGCTTCCCGGTGTGGGACTGCAGTGGGCTCTAAATTTTTAACTGACCGCCATGATAAAAAAATCACTTTTAGCAGTAATGATGTTAGGATGCGCTTCCATGAGCGCATGGGCAGCTGCCTCTATTCTTGACATCAAGCACTCCATAACCAATGAGAATGTAGTGCCACCTGAAAGTTTCGAGACCAAGACACAAGAGCTTGAAGAGAATTTCTATCTGAAGCACTACACTGAACGTGTGGTGGATGACAACGCCCCGCATACCGGCAGTGCCAAGGAGTATGAGGAGCTGCTCAGCCGGCTCCCCACCGAAATAGAGATGCCTTATAACCCTATCGTAGGCAAGTTTATAGACATGTATCTTGGCAAGCGCCGCCGATTGGTATCGGACATGCTGGCCCTGCATAACTATTACGGCCCCATGTTCGTGGAGGAGCTTGAGCGTGAAGGTATGCCTCTCGAGCTTCAGTACCTGCCGGTGATAGAGTCGGCCATTAACCCTAACGCTGTGTCACGCGCCGGAGCGGCAGGGTTGTGGCAGTTCATGCCTTCCACTGCCACTGGCATGGGCATGGAAGTGAACTCGCTTGTGGATCAGCGCCGTGACCCTCGCGCCGCATCGAAGGCTGCTGCCAAATATTTCAAGCAGCTGTATGACATATATGGTGACTGGTCACTGACCATAGCCGCCTATAATTGCGGCCCGGGCCGAGTGAACAAGGCTTTACGTCGTGCCGGCGGCGGGAAAAAGGACTTCTGGGAGATATACAACTATCTGCCGGCCGAAACTCGTGACTATGTGCCGGCGTTCATAGCGGCCAATTTCGTGATGAACTATCATGACCGCTACGGCGTACACCCCACGCTTGTAAAGCGTCCGCTTGTCACTGATACGGTTGAGGTAAAGGATCGTGTCCACTTTAATCAGATAGCTCAGATACTGAACCTGCCCATTGAGGAGATACGTATGCTTAACCCGCAGTATCGTAAGGATATAATTCCCGGCAATCATCATCCCTACAGCCTCACGCTACCCAAACAGCAGTGTTTGAGCTACATTATGAGCGAGGATGCCATACTTAGCTACAATGCCGATGAGTATGCTGTGCGCACTTACGTAGAGCCCGGCAAGCAGCGCGATGATCAGGCAGAGAGCGCTGACAAACAGCCCGGCGATGAGCAGACGCTGAACGCTGATGCAAATCTGGCCATAGAGCAGGATGTATTGGGTAAGGTGGTGCGCAAGACCCACGTGGTAGGCCGAGGCGAGAACATACGTGACATAGCCAAGAAATATGGTGTGAGCGCCACAGACATAAAGAGCTGGAACAAGCTGCGCCGAGGCAAGGTAAAGGAAGGCGATGAACTGATAATAGAAATATATGAGCGCGAGGTGGCCGATGCCAAGACAGTACCCGAACCGCGCAAGGACAAGGTGGAAACCACTCGCACCGTGCCCGAGCCGCGCCAGAGCACAAGCAGTACCTCCACTCAGCGCAAGCGCTACTCCACGGCATCGAACGATGACCGCCGCCACTCGGAGGCGTCAGCTTCATCACGCTCCAAGTCGAGCAAGGCACAGACACCCTCCAAGCCCGCTACCTATAAGGTGAAGAGCGGTGACAGCCTCGACAAGATAGCCAAGCGTAACGGCACCACGGTCGATGCCCTGCGTAAGGCCAACGGCATGGGCAAGACTGCCACCAATATCCAGCCCGGTCAGGTGCTTAAGCTGCCTGCAAAAGCCTCATCCGGCCGCAGCACCTCAAAGACAAGCAAGGCTGCTAAGTCAACAAAGAAGAGCAAGTCCTCTGCCAAGAAGTCAACCGCTAAAAAATCTACAAAAAAGAAATCAACCAGGAAAAAGCGATAAATATACAGTAGGCTGACATATTGCTACAACGACCCTTAAATTTAACTAAATTTAAGGGTCGTTTTCACTTAACAAATAGTATATTTGCCGTACTAATCTAATCAAATACCATTAAACATAAATATTAAATGGATATTAATAAAATTATGAATTCTCTCGAGGTGAAGCACCCCGGCGAGAAAGAGTATCTGCAAGCAGTTAAGGAAGTGCTGATGAGCGTAGAGGAAATCTACAACCAGCATCCTGAGTTTGAAAAGGCACGTATAATAGAGCGCCTTGTTGAACCTGACCGCATCTTTACATTCCGCGTTACATGGACTGATGACCATGGCGATGTCCAGACTAACATCGGCTACCGCGTGCAGTTTAACAATGCCATTGGCCCGTACAAGGGTGGTATACGTTTCCATGCCTCAGTAACCCTCTCTATACTTAAGTTCCTCGGCTTTGAACAGACGTTCAAAAACGCCCTCACCACTCTTCCCATGGGCGGTGCCAAGGGCGGCAGCGACTTCTCGCCCCGTGGCAAGAGCGATGCCGAAATCATGCGCTTCTGCCAGGCCTTTATGCTTGAGCTTTGGAAGAACATAGGCATAGACCGTGACGTTCCCGCCGGTGATATAGGCGTAGGCGGACGTGAAGTAGGCTATATGTACGGCATGTACAAGAAGCTCCGTGGCGAATGCGACGGCTCTATGACCGGTAAGGCATTTGAGTTCGGCGGCTCACGCATGCGTCCTGAAGCTACCGGTTTCGGTGCCCTCTACTTCGTGCAGAACATGCTGGCCATGAAGGGCAATGATATAAAGGGCAAGACTGTGGCCATATCAGGATTCGGCAATGTGGCTTGGGGCGCTGCCCTCAAGGCTTCAGAGCTCGGTGCCAAAGTTGTGACCATCTCAGGTCCTGACGGATACATCTACGATCCCGAAGGCATAACCGGCGAGAAGATTGATTACATGCTGTATCTGCGCGCTACCGGCGACGATATCGTGGCTCCTTATGCCGAGAAGTTCCCCGAAGCCAAATTCTTCCCCGGCCGCAAGCCTTGGGAGCAGAAAGTGGACATAGCACTTCCCTGCGCCACACAGAACGAGCTTAACGGTGATGATGCCAAGCAGCTTGTAGACAATGGCGTGTATATGGTGGCTGAGGTATCTAACATGGGTTGTACCCCTGAGGCTATCGACACCTTCATCAATGCCCGTGTGACTTATGCCCCCGGTAAGGCTGTCAATGCCGGCGGTGTGGCTACATCAGGTTTGGAAATGAGCCAGGATGCCATGCACCTGCAGTGGAGTGCCGAGGAAGTTGACCAAAAGCTTCACACCATCATGTCTGACATTCACGAACAGTGCGTTAAGTACGGTCAGGAAGCTGACGGATATCTCAACTACATGAAGGGCGCTAACATAGCCGGATTCATGAAGGTGGCCAACGCCATGATGGGTCAGGGAGTTATCTGATAATTAATAAATGTTTAGTTGATATATGCGAGCGGGCGGCCTCTGTGACAGAAGCCGCCCGCATTAATTAATATATGATTAATAGAAGCTGTTTTATCGGATGTTCAGTTTATGGCGCTTCCGCCTGATGATGTGCTTTTGCTTACATTGGAGGCTTTGAGGCTTGATGCGGCTATGGATGCCCCGCTTGATGCTACCATGTTAAGCTCTTCAGTGGTACCTGTAAGCGATATTCCGGCACCGCTTGAGGCTGTAGCGTTGACCTCGGTGGCGGTAATGTCCGAAAGGTGAATCCCGGCGCCGCTTGATGATGATGCGCTTATATCCTGGGTCACAAGCCCTATTATGGAAAGCGCGGCACCGCTTGATGCGGTTAAGGTCACGTCCTTGGCCTCAACATTGAACAGGCTTATGGCGGCTCCGCTTGAGACCGAAATGGTTATATCCTTCCGGGGCATGGAAAGCTTGTCGGACATAGTGAATGAGCTTCCGGATGAAGCCGTGACCATGGTGATGCCGGGCGACTGTACAGTCACTATTATATCAGGCAAGCGGCGTCCGAAATTGACGTTGCTCTCACGTGTGCAGCTGAGAATACCGTTCTGGCATTCCACTTTTATATATTTACGTATGTTTTCCGGCACGGTGAGCTTCACGCTTGTCTGAGGGCCTTGTGAATATATCACCTTGATTCCGGCCGATGTGCTTACTCCGCTTACATTCTGTGCCGGGATGGTTTCAGTTATGGTGTTGGCTGACGGTTTGACCGTCTCGCCGAACATGTTTGATATTTGCGACAGAGATTCACCTGCATTGCTTATAGAGCAGGAACTGAGTAGAAAAAGCGATGCTGACACCGCCAAAGCTGAAAAAGTCCTCATAATATGTAACGGTTTATACTTATTAGACACGGCTCTTTCATTTAAAATCGACAAGCGATATTGACCCTGCAACAGATTG
>JAMPBB010000035.1 GCA_023666885.1 Muribaculaceae bacterium
TTCCGACCTCCACGTCCCGAACGTGGCGCGCTGCCAACTGTGCTACACCCCGATATTGTCAGCGGGCACAAAGTTAGGCATTTTATTTGAATTAGCTATAATTTTGACATGATTTTTTATTTCAGTGTATTGCATATAAAAGTAAATATATGGATAGCAGCGAGGTGAGCGCGGTGGATATCAGCATATAAAGAATGGGGGTGGGCGAAGAACATTTAATTACGACCTTATGTTATAATCATAAAACTCGTTATCTATGAATAAATATCTTGCCGAAGGTTTCGGGACAATGTTTCTGGTCCTTCTTGCTTGCGGAAGCGCCGTCTTGGCCGGGCCGCACATCGGAGTGTTAGGAATAGGCCTATGTTTCGGGCTGGTTCTGCTGTGCCTGTGTTATTGCATAGGCAATGTGTCAGGATGCCATGTGAATCCTGCCGTGTCATTTGCCATGCTGATATCGGGCAATATGTCCTTTAAGGATTTCTGTGGTTATGTGGTAGCGCAGCTTATAGGCGCAGCTGCCGGAGCCGGATTGCTGTACTGGTTTGTGCAGTGCGCTCCCGGATTTGAGTTCGGAGGCGTTACCGGAAGCAATATCCTTGCTACGAACGTGCTTCAGCCCGGAGCCACATCAGGTATGGCTCTGCTGAGTGAGGTACTGCTCACCTTCTTCTTTGTGCTGATAATACTTGGTGCAACTGATGCCAAATTGGGCTTCGGCAAGTTTTCCGGACTGGCCATTGGCATAGGCCTTGGACTGGTGAACATTGTAGGAATACCGGTGGACAACTGCTCGGTAAATCCGGCACGTAGCTTCGGTCCGGCATTGTTCTCACCCGATGCGTGGGGCGACTTTTGGATTATGGTGGTAGGTCCGCTCGTAGGAGCTGCTATAGCCGTTGTAGTGTGGAAGGCCATAAAGGCATCGCGTGCACGCGATGCCGAATAGAGTGGCGCTTAAAATGATATAGGCGAGGCTGCCATACCACTGGCAGCCTCGTTTTGCATATAATAATCAGCTGCGTACGCCGTAGTTGAGTTTCTTGCTTGTATCGCGCATACGGGATCTGTGGCGATGGAACGCACTCTTGAACAGGCTCCATGCGGTGTGGTGACGCTTGTGATAGGAGGTATATGTGTCCGCGGCCGGATCAAAGTCAGGTTTGTAGCAGGAGTCCGGGGATATATAGCAGTATGTGAAGTCCTCTATTATGGATGAGGTGCCATCCTGTTCTTCATTTACGGAGTAAAGCTGGTCAAGAGATGGGGCTATGCATGTTATGCCGCGCTCTTTGCAGCCGCGTACTATATTGCCTATAGTTTCATCATATGAATCACGGATGGGTGTGAGATCAAAGTCGGCCCATGAGGTTTCGCCCAACTTCTGCACCGGACGGAGCTGTACAATGTCAGGTGTTACGGTGCCCCATAGGTGCCAAAATGTATCGCCTTTCAGATCCGGCAGATTCATAGAGTTGACAGTGTAGTTTACTCTGATCCTGAACGATGGGTATCTTTCTTTTGCCTTGGCGAGCATGCTGATAAGGGCGGTGAGGCGGTCAAATTGCGCCGGCGGCATAAGATTCTCGTATGTGTCGGGCCGGAGTCCGTGCATTGACAGCGTAATTTCGTTGAGTCCTGACTCAATAAGATTCATGATATCCACGCGCCCTGAGGCCAGGAGCTGTCCATTTGTGGTCAGGGATATATATGGTATGCCCGCTTTGCGCGCCCGGGATATCAGCTCCGCGAGGTGGGGGTACAGGGTAGGCTCGGCACCGCAGCCTATCTGAAGTTTCACAGCGTGCCTGAACAGTGCCCGTTCTATGTCATCAAGCCTACTATTGGCTATGCTGCCGGGAGTTAGTGTGGCTCTTTTGTCCGGATCACTGAAGTAACACATGCGGCACTTCAGGTTGCAGGCCAATACCGGATCCATGAATATGCCTATGGTACGGCGGCCGCACAGGTGCATACCGAGCAGTCCCAGAATCTTGAATGCCGGTGGTATGCGGTGCGATGATGCCAAACGTAGCAGACTGTATATCTTCATGTGGGTGAGGCCGGAGAGTAAGAGCGCACCTGATGTAACGCGGGGTTAGCTAAGGTGCGACTTGGTTTTCTTTGCAGGGTCACAGCTGAGCCCCACGCCGAGTTTCTTGAATATCTTATGGTCAACCTCACCGAGCATCACCGTAGAGTGTACTTGGCAGCCGTACAGCTCCGGCAGCATTTCAAGGGCGTGGCGGCAGTTGTAATCATGAGTACTCAGCACTGAAAGCGCCACGAGCACTTCATCAGTGTGCAGGCGTGGGTTGAGGCTACGCAGATATGTAGTCTTTGTGTGCTGTATAGGTTCAATCATGTGCTGCGGTATGAGCTTGACGGAGTGGTCTATCCCGGCCAGATACTTTATGGCATTAAGTATCAGTGCGGCGCTTGGACCAAGCAGGGCGCTTGTTTCAGCCGTAATTATGGTGCCGTCCTGTAGCTCTATGGCCGAGCAAGGCACGCCGCTGCGTTCGGCCCGTTCTCTTGCGGCGGTTACCGGACGGCGGTAGGATGTGTCAATCTTGGCCTGATTGAACAGTAGCGCAATCTTGCTCACTTCGGCATCATTGCCGTCGCCTTCGGCCAGACGGTTGAGTGCTGTGAAATAGCGGCGTATGATTTCATTTTTGGAAGCTTCGCAGCAAACCTGGTCATCGTTAATGCAGAATCCCACCATGTTCACTCCCATGTCGGTGGGCGATTTGTAGGGATTCTCGCCGTATATGCCTTCAAACAGGGCGTTCAGTACAGGGAATATCTCAATGTCACGATTATAGTTTATGGCTGTCTTGCCATACGCCTCAAGGTGGAAGGGGTCAATCATGTTCACGTCATTGAGGTCGGCAGTGGCAGCTTCGTAGGCTATGTTTACCGGATGCTTCAAGGGGAGGCTCCATACGGGAAACGTCTCAAACTTGGCATATCCGGCCTCTATGCCGCGCTTGTGTTCATTGTAGAGCTGGCTGAGGCATACGGCCATCTTGCCGCTGCCGGGCCCCGGTGCCGTAACTATGACAAGCGGACGTGTGGTCACCACATAGTCATTGCGCCCGAAGCCCTTGTCGGAGTCTATCAGGGCCACATTCGTAGGATAGCCGTCAATGGTATAATGGTAATATGTGGTGATGCCCATGCGCTCAAGGCGTGCTCGGAACGCATCGGCGCTGCTCTGCCCATTGTAGTGGGTTATCACTACGGAGCTTACCATAAAGCCTCGGTTTATGAACTCAGAACGTAAGCGGAGCACGTCCATATCGTATGTTATGCCCAGGTCAGTGCGCACCTTGTTCTTCTCTATGTCAAGCGCACTGATTACTATAACTATCTCAGCGTGGTCACTGAGCTGCGACAGCATACGCAGCTTGCTGTCGGGCTGGAAGCCGGGGAGTACGCGGCTGGCGTGGTAGTCGTCGAAAAGTTTTCCACCCAGCTCCAGATATAGCTTGTTGCCGAACTTGGATATCCGCTCGCGAATATGTTCAGACTGAATTTTGAGATATTTCTCGTTGTCAAAACCGTATTTCATACGGATTGCAAATTTAAGAAAATTTTCTGTGGGCGTGGAGCGAATGTTAAAAAATTTCATATTGTCCGTATTATTCTCTAAATTTGCATTTCATAAATTTTGATAAACCTAATTATGCGTATTACAAAATACTTGGCCTGTGTGGCAGCCGGAATCATGCTGTGGTCATGCTCCGGCAAGAATGAATGGACTGTCAACGGGCGTATAGAGGGGGCCGAAGGACAGACTATGGTTCTGGAAAGTTCGGAAAATGGCCGCTGGCTGATACTCGACTCAGTGCCTATCAATGATGCCGGACAGTTTATATCGCACCAGAAGGCTGCCGGCTATCCTGACATATATCGTCTGCGTCTGGGCGACAAGACGCTGTATTTCCCTATTGACAGCATAGAAACTGTGACAGTAGTGGCCAAGGCCGATGCCTTTGACCATGAGTACACCATTAGCGGTTCGCCGTCGGCAGAGATGCTTATGAACGTGGACAAGCGGGTAATGGATGCCGTGGCTAAGAACGGCGCAGCTTCGCTTCCCGGCGACAGCGCTCTTAAGCGTGAGCTTGGAGGCATGCTGTTAGGCAATCCGTCAGGAATAGTATCATACTATATAATAAACAAGCGTATACAAGGTGTGCCACTGTTTAACCCCGGTGACAAGTCGGACCTCAAGGTGATAGGTGCGGTGGCCAATGCCTTCAATGAATACCGCCCTGATGATCCACGTACGGCATATCTGCGCCGCCTGTTCCTGCGCAACCGCGTAGTTCCCGCATCTGACACTATAGTGGCCCAAGAGCTTGAACTTATAGATGTGGACCTTATGGACAATACCGGCAAGCAGCGTACTTTAGCGGGTGTGGCACGTGACAATAAAGTGGTGCTTCTTAACTTCACTGCATACACGGCTGAATTTTCGCCTGCGCTCAATGTGGAGCTCAACAAGATATACGAGCGTTATCACGGCAGCGGATTGGAAATATATCAGATAGGTTTTGACGGCGATGAATATCAGTGGCGCCAGTCGGCCAAGAATCTGCCCTGGGTTACAGTGTATAATTCAGCCGCTGACGGCGACAAGTACATAATGCAGTATAATGTAGGAGCTGTGCCGTGCACGTTCATAATTAAGAATGGCGCTATAATAGAGCGCGTTACAGATCCGACCAAACTTGGAAGTGCCGTAGCCCGTCAGTTCTGATGCACTTCGGTGCTATTCCCACCCATATGAGCCCCATAGCGAGCCGTTGCAGTCAATGCGGAACGGCAGGTCTATGGGGTTTATTTCGTATTCATATAACCATTGACGGCTAAGGCTCCGTTCGGATGACGTGTAATATATGGCGGCAGGGAATGTGGCGGCCGCTTTTCCTAAGAATCCGGCCATGGCAAAGACCTGTGTAGGAGTAGAAAGCCCGTATACTGACATGCAGCAGCCAAGGCCGGATTGATACCGGCGTTGTCAGGATAGGATGAGGGCGTTACGGTAAAATAACCGCCCGGGCACCCTACGGATGAAGTGTTGACCATGTAGAGCATGCGCCGCTGACCCTCAATAGGCTCTGAGTAGCGTATGGTGAGTATGCGTCCAGGGCATGAGGCATCTGTATTGTTTGTGGCCTTGCATAGGTAGCCGTCGGCAGTGTATTCGAGTGTGGTCATGCCGCAGCAGGTGTCATCATCAGGATTCTCAAAGTAAAAAGCAGTCATAAGTCCGGCATTGTCAAGCACGAAGTACACGTTGACCATGGCAGGTACGCCTGAGGCGTCCAATGCCAAGGTGGCAATGCCACTGTATTGTGTCCCATCAGGCCCGGTACCCGGATCATACAGGAATTTGGCTACGGGAAGCCCGGACAATGATGTTATAGAAGTAATGCGTCCTGCGGCATCGTATGTTATGGGGCCATCCATAAAGCTGACGGGCAGAGTAGGTGCAGCCAAGGCGCTGACAGCTCCTATGGCCGCAATGACGGATGTTATTATAAGGCGTTTCATAATCTATTAACGCTGTATGGCTTTATTTGGATTTTAGAATAGGCTTAAAGTGCCTATGGGATGGGGCTTTTGTGGAGTACCGTTGTTTAAGGTTTGATACAAGATGTTATTGCAATGACATTTTCACCAAAAGTGTTATTGTAATAATCTTTTTTGTAAAAGTAAAAACCCTGGCGGGGATGAGCCGTCAGGGTTTGAAGTGGGTATTGTGTGGGATTGTGATTAGAAGAGCTTGTCAGGGTATTCGCCGTTGCGGTGCAGCTCGGCAAACTTGGCTACTACGCCCGGACGGTCAGCGGCATATGTCACGCCGAACCAGCGGCTGTCAGTGTCAAGCACCTTGACGGTGGCTTCGCCGTTGTGTATCAGCGCGTCAATGCATAGCGGAATGAAGAACTCGGACATCGGAGTGTTGATGTCGCGGTCAAGGAAACGCTTGAATTCACGCTCGCTGTAGTCAAAATAGTCAGGTGTGAAGCCCCATAGGTTCATTGATACGGGAGTCTGAGGGTCAAGGGTCTGTACTTCATCGTTTTCATCGGTGAATACTATGCGGCCGTCCTTGTCGTAGCTTATGGCCGTACGTTCTACCACACCGGTAAGATTACCCTCGGCATCGGTGGTGCATACGCCGCGAGCCACGGAGCCATTGTCGGTCATGGTGTTGCCTACACGGAAGCCCACCATGCAGTAGTCGCCCTTGCGGTCACGCGGACGCATCAGTTCCTTGGCCATTACTTCAAATGCGTTGCGACCATAGAAGTCGTCGGCATTGATTACCGCAAACGGTTCCTTTATGGCATCCTTACCCATGAGTACGGCGTGGTTCGTACCCCAGGGTTTGGTGCGGTCAGCCGGACATGTGTAACCTTCGGGAAGGTTGTCAATGGACTGGAACACAACTTCCACAGGTATATGCCCTTCATATTTTGAGAGGATTTTATCACGGAAGTCCTGTTCAAAGTCCTTGCGTATTACGAACACTACCTTGCCGAAGCCTGACTTGATGGCATCATATATGGAATAGTCCATTATGGTTTCGCCGTTAGGGCCAAGCGGGTCAAGCTGCTTGAGGCCGCCGTAGCGGCTGCCCATACCGGCAGCGAGTACAAAAAGAGTGGGTTTCATTTCAGGAATGTATTATTTATTTGGTTTTTAATGAGAATACTATAGTCTGGTCATACACTTCGCCGGGACGGAGCACGGGTGAGGGGAAGTTGGGATGATTAGGTGCGTCAGGCATGTTCTGACATTCTATGGCTACACCTTCATAGTCATTATAGCTGCGTCCGCTTACGCTCTTGGGCGAACCGGCCAGCCAGCATCCGGCATAAACCTGTGCGGCGGGCTGTGTGGTGCTTACCTCCAGTACGCGGCCTGACTTGTCACTTTCCAGAGTGGCCACATGGCGCAGAGTACCGGGAGTCCAGTTGTCAACCACCCAACAGCTGTCATAGCCCTTGCCATACTTGGTAGATGGGAAGTCGGCAAAGTTGTCGCGGCCTATTGGCTTCGGTGTGGTGAAGTCCATAGGTGTACCTTCTACTGCGGCTATCTCGCCTGTAGGTATGAGGGTATCGTCGGTAGGCAGATATTTATGGGCGGCAAGCCAAAGCTTCTGGTCAAGAATGGTGCCTGAGTTCTCGCCGTCAAGATTCCAATATACGTGGTTGGTGAGGTTTATTATGGTAGGAGCGTCAGTGGTGGCTGTCAGATGCAGGGTAAGAGTGCAGTCATCGCCCCAGGTGTATTCGGCCTTGACCTCTACGGTTCCGGGGTAGCCTTCCTCGCCGTCAGGGCTTGTGCGACTGAATATTACCTTGTCGCCTTCTACGGCTGAATCCCATATACGGTTCTGGAATCCTTCCGGGCCTCCATGGAGGGCGTTGGGGCCGTTGTTTATGGCCAGTGAATATTCTTTGCCGTCAAGTTCGAAATGCCCGCGGGCTATGCGGTTGGCAAAACGTCCGGGTACTTTTCCGGCGCAAGGGCCGTCATAGAAATAGTCGGCCGGATCAGCATATCCTATTACTACATCGGCCATGTTGCCTTTGCTGTCGGGTACTTTTACGCTGACTATGCCGGCGCCGAGTGACGACAGGGTTACCTGTGCGCCCGATGCGTTGGTCAGAGTATAGAGGGTGATTTCACCTTTGGGTGAGGGAGCGGTTGTTTTCTTGATATCCATTTATTTCAGGGTATTTAGATGTTAACTGTCAAGTTATGAGTTTTGGCAAATGTAACAAAAAATATGGTAACTCGGAAAAGAAATGCTAACTTTGCCATATGACGGAAGCAGAAAATGACAATAAATGGCGTGTGGCCGACTCTGAGTATCTGTTCAGGCGTCCTTGGCTTACGGCCCGGCGTGATACAGTGGTGCTCCCTGACGGGAGGGTCAACTCTGAATATTACGTGCTTGAGTATCCTGACTTTGTAAATGTTATGGCCATCACTGCCGATGGCCGCATGCTTCTGGTGCGCCAGTACAGGCATGGCATAGGCCGTATGAGCCTTGAGCTGTGTGCCGGAGTGATTGAACCCGGCGAGGATCCTCTTGACGCGGCCAAGCGTGAGCTTATGGAGGAAACCGGGTTCGGAGGAGGCACATGGGATAAGGTGTGTGAACTGTGTGCCAATTCATCCACTACCAATAATATAACGCACTGCTATCTGGCTCGTGGCGTGGTACATATGGCCGATCAGTCACTTGACGCCACTGAAGATCTTGACCCCATATTGATGGATGAAGCCGAGGTGTACCGCCGCCTCCGTGACGGTGAAATCCTTCAAGCCACCATGGCGGCTCCGCTTTGGCGGTATTTTTGCCTGAAGGAGGGCTGACCGGGATGATGTACGCTGACGTTATTCTGCCTTTGCCTCTTACGGCCACGTTTACGTATGCCGTGCCTGAAGTCATGGCTGGCTCGTTGCGGCGCGGGCATAGGGTGCTTGTACCGTTTGGCAAAAAGAAAATTTATACCGGTATAGTAGCCTCTACCGGGGCTGTAAAGCCTGAGGGATACGAGGTAAAGGAAATACTTCAGATGCTGGATGCCGATCCTATACTGCGCCGGCCGCAGATAGAACTGTGGGAATGGATAGCGGAGTATTATCTGTGTTCCGTGGGTGAGGTGTTCAAGGCGGCTCTGCCGGCGGGACTGAAGGTGGAAAGCGAAACTTATATAGAGCTGAACCCTGACTATGAGTATGTGCCGGGTACTGAGCTGAGTGAACGTGAGGCCGTGGTGCTACAGTACCTTGACCATGCCGGAAAGAGGCTCAGCATAGCCGACATAGAAAAGGAAACTGGTCTGAGCCGTGTGAGTGCATTGGCCGGACGGCTCCTTGAACGTGGCGCTGTGATAATATCGGAGAAGCTCAATGAACGGTACCGGTCAAAAAAGATCAATTATGTGCGCCTTAACGTAGGCACTGACGTCAGTTCAAGCGTACACGCCGCTTTTGATGCCGTGAAGGGCGCACAGAAGCAGGAGAAGGCGCTCCTTGCATTGGTGGATCTGTCCGGTATATTGCGGCAGGGTGATAGCCCGGTGCGTGAAGTCACTCAAACCGAGCTTCTTGAACGCTCGGGCGTGACGCAGCCCATACTTGCCGCTATGGCGCGGAAAAGGCTGATAAGTATATATAGCAAGGACGTTAATCGGTTTAATTTCGGCGGCCTCACTACCGGCCAGCTCCCGGTGCTGAGTGAGGCGCAGGGGCGTGCGCTTAAGGCGGTACATACGTCATGGCTTACGCAGAACATAACGCTGCTTCATGGCGTTACGTCAAGCGGTAAGACAGAGATATACATGCACCTTATAGACTATGTGCTCCGGCAGGGACGGCAGGTGCTGTATCTCGTACCGGAGATAGCCCTTACCACTCAGCTCACCCATAGGATGCAGCAGGTGTTTGGTGATAAAGTGGTGATATATCACTCTAAGTTTTCTGACAATGAGCGTGTGGACATATGGAAGCGAATGCTTGCCTCTACCGAGCCATGCGTAGTGATAGGTACCCGCTCTTCTATTTTTCTGCCGTTTGCATCGTTGGGGCTTGTGATAGTGGATGAGGAGCATGAGCCGAGCTATAAGCAGCAGGATCCGGCTCCGCGATATAATGCCAGGGATACAGCCATGGTGCTTGCTCGCCGACATGGTGCAAAGACCCTGCTGGGAAGTGCTACTCCGGCTGTGGATACATACTATAAGGCCGTGAGCGGCCGATACGGGATGGTCACTCTTTCGGAGCGGTACGGCGAGGCTAAGCTGCCGGAAATAACGATAGTTGACACGCTCAAGGCACGCAAGCGCGGACTTATGCAGGGCATATTTGCCCGTGATACCAAGGATATAGTGGACCGAGCACTTGCCGACGGGAAACAGGCCATAATGTTCCTGAACCGCCGCGGATATGCCCCGGTGGCTGAGTGCAAGCAGTGCGCCTACACGCCTAAATGTGAGCATTGTGACGTTACGCTTACGTATCATAAGCATATTGACAAGCTCGTATGCCATTATTGCGGAGCCATATATCCGTTGCCGCGAGTATGTCCGGCATGTAAGGAACCGGCTATGGATGTATATGGGTATGGCACGGAGCGGATAGAGGATGACGTGGCAAAGTGCTTTCCGGGGATTCCGGCAGCCCGTATGGACCTTGACACTACGCGTAATAAGGACGGCTATGAACGGATAATCAATGAATTTTCTTCTGGCAAGAAGCGCATACTTGTGGGTACGCAGATGGTCACCAAGGGCCTTGATTTCGGAGGCGTTGAGGCCGTAGCGGTGCTTAATGCCGATTCGCTGCTGAACATGCCCGATTTCCGGGCCTCCGAACGGGTCTTCAACATGCTTGAACAGGTGTCGGGACGAGCCGGACGACGTGACGGCAAAGGCTTAGTGGCCATACAGACACGTCAGCCTGAGCACCCGCTGTTCAAGTACCTGCTGGCACATGACTATGAGGGGTATTATAGTGAGGAGCTGGAGGCGCGTCGGCAATTCGCCTATCCGCCTTTCACGCGGGTAATTTACATATATCTGCGCCACCGTGACCGGAACGTGCTCGATGAGCTGGCAGTGGCCTACGGTCGGCGCCTGCGTCAGCTGTTTGGCAACCGTGTGTTCGGTCCGGAGGAGCCCATGGTGAGCCGCGTACAGACACTGTACATACGTAAGCTCATGCTGAAAGTGGAGGTGGAGGCATCCATGGCAAAGGTGAAGAGCATACTGCGCGACACCTACGTGGAGATGATGAATTCCGGCATGCCCGCTGTCCGCGGAGCAATAGTGACCTACGATGTCGACCCCATGTAACCCCTCTCTCGGCTTATAAAAATTGAGTCATATATACCGGAAGATAAATGATGCTGTCATCCTTACGTAAATCCTTCGTGTATATTAGATAGCGCTTGCTAACTCGCGATGAGAATTTCTCACAGAACAGATCAAGAGATTTATGCGTCTTGTATCCGGATGATTTTACTTCAATAGGTTCTATTTTTGCGCCATTTGAAAGTAGAAAATCCACTTCATATAGATGATTGCTCGTTTCTGACGGCCAAGTATAGTAATAGAGCTCGTGGCCATTTGCTTTCAGCATCTGAGCCACTGCATTTTCATATATATATCCAAAATCGGCACTAAGCTTATCAGACAGCATTTTATCGTATATAATATTTTCAGTGAAATTCTTATCCCAGAATGCGAGGGTTATAAATAGTCCGGTGTCACATAGATACATTTTAAATCTATCTGAGGATCGGTGCAAGGCCATTCCTACATTTGGGTCATTTGCATGATATGCTAAATTCACTACCATTGAATCCTGCATGTCAAATATAGCCTCCTTTACACGGTCATACTTGCCGCTTTCCGTGGTTGGGGTTATTTGATAACGCGAATAATTTCCTGTCAGCTGTGCCGGTATAGCCATAAACATTTTTGAGGCGTTACCACTTGGGTCTATCTTTATAAAGTCCTGTTCATATAATTCTATTATAGCTCGTTTTATAGCATCCACCTTTCCCATGTTATTAGTTTCAATATATGTGATGACTGCTTGAGGCATACCGCCCACGAGCATATATAGGCGAAAACGCTTCATCTCTATTCTATTACCGGAATCTCCAAGCCCTTTACCCGATGAGAAAAATTTTTGAAGTATGTTTGTGTAGTTTTCATTCCCTAAAGCCCAGTTGAATTCTTCATAGTCCATTGGATACAGGCATAGGCTATACTCTTCACTTGGTATAATTATATCTTTAACATTCTGACGGATTGAAAGCAATGAGCCAGTTTCAATATAATCATACCGTCCATCTTTAACCAGATACTTGATAGCTTGTCGTGCTTTAGGACATTTCTGTACCTCATCGAATACTATTACGGATTTTCGATCATGTAATTCAACATTATAAATCATCTGTAGACGCATGAATATGTAGTCAAGATCGGATATATCCTCAAATAGTTCACGAACTATATTCTGACAACTTGCAAAATCTATCACAATATGTGAGTCATATTCATTTTTTGCGAATGTTTCTGCAAGAGTCGATTTTCCCACACGCCGTGCACCTTTGATGAGGAGAGCCATTTTTCCGCTGAAATCTTCTTTCCATTTCAGCATGCTGTCATATAATTTGCGTTTGAATATCATACAAGGAATAGTTTATCTATATGCAAAGATTATGAAAATGCCGCTCTCCCCCAAATTTTTTAGTGCTAAAATGCCGCTCTCCCCCAAATTTTTTAGTGCTAAAATGCTGTTCTCCCCTAAATTTGAATGGTTCAAAGGTTGTTTACATCTGTGTTTAAGCGCATTATGCGAATTGGCGCTTGTTAGGCGAAATTCATCTCAAAATTTTGAATGATGCAAGTTGAGTCCGTATGCAGTTTCCGGCTAAAACAGATGTAATAGTGGTGTCTTTTTCGTAACTTTGCCCGTTGGATGAAATGGGCTTATAAAATATTGCGTGCTCTACTTCTTCTGGCAATTTCACTTGCCGTGGTAGTACCCGCCACATTGTATGTGCTTCTGTCACTGTCATCGGTTCAGGAGGGCATATGCCACCGTGCCGAGTCAGAGCTGTCAAGGCTACTTGGCATAACGGTGGATATTGACCATATATCGCTATCTCCGTTCAATAGGGTTACTCTTCACGGAATGTCCGTTTATGCTTCTGCGGCTGATACCATGCTTAGTGTGGATCGGCTGGGAGCGGGCATAAGCCTGAACTCGCTCATAAAGGGGCGTATAGTAGTGAACTATGCGGAGATAATAGGTCTGGAGGCCCGTATACACCGCGCCACGCCTGGCTCGCCGCTAAATATCCAGCCTATCATTGACGCACTTAAGCCAAAGGACAAAAACAAGCCTCCCAAGGCATTTGATTTCAGAATCAATACCGTAGTGATACGCCGCTCAGCCGTGTCATACGATGTCCTGTCCGAGCCGTCTACTCCCGGGCGATTTAACCCCAATCATATTCAGGCCACCGATTTCCGGGCTGACCTGCAGCTGCCCCGTATGGCCAATGATGATTTTACTATTGACTTGCGGCGTTTGGCGCTGGCTGAATCCTGCGGGCTGGTACTGGAAAATCTTAGCGGATATTTCCATATAGCACAGAATAGTACCGTTATAAATGGACTGTCAGTTCGCTTGCCGTATACAGTGCTTGACTTCAAGGATATGGAGTTTCGCTATACTTCCTTGTCAGCTCTTGGGCAGGAGCTACGCAGCATGGACTTTGATGTGGCTTTGAAGGGTGGCAGCCGTATAGCCACTGCCGACTTTGTGCCTCTTGTACCGGCTCTGGCAGGACTGGATCTTGAATTGAACCTGACGGCACACGTAAGTGGTAATCCCGGGGATATAAGTATAAGTGATTTCAGCCTGTATGACTCATCACGCCTGTCGCTTGACATGCACAGAGTGCGGGTAACTGGCCTTACCGATGCCGATGTGAAGCCCGCCATAGATATGGACGGTATGCGGCTCAGAGCCGCCTCGGGTGAGATAGCTTCGCTTACTGACCGATTCGGCTCGCTTGCCCAAGTGCCACGCAGGATTGTATCAAATTTGGGTGCAGTGGAGCTTGATGCTGACTATAAGGGTACTGTCGAGAAGGGGGTGCTTGAAGCCACCCTCGGAAGCGATCCGGGCAACTGCTCCGTGTCTGTGGATTTTGCCAGATATCCACGTGGCGGGGTTGATGTGAAAGGCAATGTTACCGCCATAGGGTTCAGTGGAGCCACCCTTCTGGCCGGAACCAAGTCGGCGCTTGAACAGTTTGGCGAAGTGGATCTTGATGCAGAATTTGATTTGTCGTTCAAGCCCCGTCAGCGTCCGCAGGGCACTATCGATGCCCATATACCGCGTATGCAGTATCGCGGGCATACGTATACTGATATTGATATGTATGCCAATATTGACCGCTACCTTTATAACGGCGGTGTGCACATGGACAATCCCGGCGTTTCTCTTGACCTTACGGCTGAGGCCGATCTGAATCCAGAGGATAAAAGTATGGAGTTCAATATCGATGCCCGGGATGTGGACTTGGCCTCGCTTAATCTGGTGCAGAATACGCATGGACGCAAGCTTAGCGTAACGGGTTCCGGTGCATTGCACGGGCCGGATATGGATCATATGAACGGACAGGTGCACCTTACTGACATATCATTTGTGGATGCTGACGGAAGCGGCGTAACGCTTAATGACGTACTTGTTGAGGCCCATGCCGATTCCACTATTCAGGAAATAAGATTGGCCAGTGACTTGCTTGACGCATATATATCAGGCCATTATCGGATGGCTCAACTGCCGGCTGTGGCACGTGGACTTGTGGAGCGTGTGCTCCCGAATCTTACCGGCCTTACAGAATCGGAGTCTGGACAGGCCTTGACCGGGATGGATGCTCCTGAAAATTCGCTGACATTTGACATACGGCTTAAGGAAACGGCTCCTCTTGAGGATTTGGTGAAACTGCCGGTAAGGGTGATATACCCCGTGTCAGTGACGGGAGGCATTGACAGCCGCAGCAGCAATATGTCGCTCAACGTTGATGCCCCGTACCTACAGCAGGGCAACAGGCTGATAGAAAATACCGCTCTGAGTGTAGGCCTTGACGCCGGCAACGGGTCAGGACGTGCCAACATGTATTTCACCACTATGGTGCCTACCAAGAAGGGTGACATGACGCTGAGTGCCACGGCATTCGGGTCGGACGGGCATCTTGACACGCAGGTGGCGTGGCATGTGCAGAGAGAAAGGCGCTTCAACGGTGATGTCAATGTCACTGCATCGTTCAGCCGTGGCGTTGACCATGAGCTTATTACTTCACTTAACGTGAATCCCGGTAAAATGGTGTTCAATGACACCGTATGGACTGTGGATCCGGCCAGGATTCTGATAGAGGGCAAGCGAGTGGAAGTAGAGGGCTTCAAAGTGTGGCGCCCCGGGCAGTATCTGACTCTTGAAGGAGCTGCCTCTGACAGCGAGGCGGACAGCCTTGTACTGTCACTGCGTGAGGTGAGCCTTGACTATGTATTTGAAACGTTGGGTATAGAGAACGCCATGTTCGGAGGTGATGCCACGGGCGATTTCTATGTCAATTCAGTGTTTACCAAGCATCCTGTGGCATATACCCCGGCATTGGACGTGCGTGGGCTGAAATATAACTACTCCTTGCTTGGCGATGCGCGCATAAAGGCAGGCTGGGATGCCGATGCCGGAGCGGTAACCATATATGCTGATATAAAACAGCCTAACGGATGCAGCTCAATAGTGGACGGTCGTATCATACCTATGGCCGATTCGCTTGACCTGTGGTTTGATGCTGACCGTATATCCATAGGCTTCTTGAAGCCGTTCATGTCAGCCTTCGCCACCGAGGTGTCAGGTTATGCATCGGGTAAGGCGCGGCTGTGGGGCTCGTTCAAGCTGATAGACATGGTGGGCGATATCTATGGCGAGGACGTTTCGCTTACGCTTGGGTTTACCAACACCAAGTACACATGCACTGATTCCGTGCATCTTCGGCCCGGACGCATTGACCTGCATGACATAACCCTGCGTGACGTATACGATCATACTGCCAAGCTCAACGGATGGCTTACGCATAAATGCTTCAAAGAGCCGGAGTTTAACTTCAATGTCACCGAGGCCCGCTCGCTGCTTGTGTATGACGTGAAGGAGGCGGCTTCCGAGCGCTGGTATGGACATGTGTTCGGCGACGGATGGGCTACGGTACGTGGCGTGCCGGGCAGTATTGACATAGAGGCGGATATAGCCACGGCAGCCGGCTCGTCATTCACCTTCGTGCTGTCCGATGCCCTTCAGGCCTATGACTATGACTTCATCACATTCCGTGACCGTGACCGCGAACGGAAGGATTTGATAGCCGCCGCCAATGCTGCGCCTGAGGTGGTGCGTATGCTCAAGGAACGGATAGCCCGGAGCGAGGTGCAGGGGCCGCCTACGGTCTATAACATGGATATATCCGTGGATGTGCGTGACAATACTCAGATGAACCTTGTGATGGATCCCGTGGGAGGCGACCGCATACGAGCCTACGGCTCAGGACGCATGCGTATGACCTACGGCTCCTCTAATGATGAGCTTCGCCTATTCGGCACTTACACGTTGGTTCGCGGTTCATATAATTTTACCCTTCAGGATATAATAATCAAGGACTTCACTATTCGTGAAGGTAGCTCCATAACGTTCAACGGCAATCCTTACACGGCTCGCCTTGATATTCATGCATCATACTCCACCAATGCTAATCTGAGCGACCTTGATGAGAGCTTCCTTCAGGACAAGGAACTGAAGCGCACCAATGTACCCGTGAATGCTCTGCTCAATGTAGAGGGCGACATGCGTCAGCCTGACATATCATTCGGGCTTGACTTTCCCACACTTACCTCCGACATTAAACGCAAGGTACTCAGTATAGTCAACACGGAGGAAATGATGAACCGTCAGATAATATACCTGCTGGCTCTCAACCGCTTCTATACACCTGAATATATGAGTGCTACCAAAGGCAATGAATGGGTATCGGTGGCCTCATCCACCATATCATCGCAGCTGAGCAATATGCTCGGACAGCTGAGCGACAAGTGGAGCATATCGCCTAACTTCCGCAGTGACCGTGGCGACTTCTCTGATGTGGAAGTGGACTTGGCGTTGTCAAGTCATCTGCTCAACAACCGTCTGCTGCTCAACGGCAATTTCGGTTATCGTGACAAGGCTCTGAACAACAACTCATTCATAGGTGACTTCGATATAGAATACCTGCTTAACCGCAGCGGTTCCATACGCTTGAAAGCCTATAACCGGTACAATGACCAGAATTACTACCTCAAGAGTGCCCTTACCACACAGGGCGTAGGCGTGGTATTCAAGCGTGACTTTGATGACCTGCTTTCCTTCCTCAAACCGCTCCGCCGCCATAAGGACAAGAACAAAACCGAGGCCGATAGCACGCAACACACCCTCCGCCCTGACACCGTAACAGCCATCGTGACCGATACCGTCACCATAGTCCCTGTGAGGGAATAACCCACGTCAGCTTATCTAATTTTCACATCCGCCCCCTCCAATTAGAGTTGCCCCGGCATTTGTAATAAAAACGAATGCCCCGAGGTTTGTTTCCCAACAGGGACACTCGGGGGATTCCGTTACGGAGTTTTACTGTTTTCCGTAATTTTGTGGACAATGATGCGTTACAATTAGTCCTAATCCGGAGATAATGAAGCAGCCCGATGAAAGGACCATTTCTCTCATCGGGCTATTTGTGTTGCTCAGAGCTTCATGAATCAAAATACATGTATCTTTGTGATATAGTTCGCACTTTTTACAATATATATACCCTTAGGCAGGTTCTTATTAATCATTTGCACCCCATTTATAGAAAAAACTTTGATATTGTCCAATCCTACTATGCTACCGTTTTCAACTCTTAATTTCTGATGTTGATTATTATCAATCTCAACATCAATTATCCCTGCTGGTTTAGATTTTGTCACTCCTCTAATCATCAACGCAGTAATCCTGGTTATTTTATCAATTTTGTAATTAGAAGGTGACACTAACAAGGCATATGCATATCTATCATCATCCATGCTCCCTGTTCTGGGAATAGCCGAATTAGAGTGGTATAAATTATAAAATTCCGATCTTTTATCGCCTGGCAGATAAATTGATTTACCGGATGGACCGGTTACCTTAAATCCATAAAGTCCATTCTTATAATACTTCTCCCATTTGCAATTATTTATGAGTTCCTCAAAGTCTTTTTTTGTTGGCATTCTCCAGTTCTCTCCCATGTTATATTTGGCTGCATCCATGGACAATGGCAAATTATAGGTGCCATCGTAATAATTATTATAGGTTTCTATATTTAGGCCTTGAGATGTAGGTACATGCCAATTATCGCACTTTCTTATCTCTCCCCATAGAAACGTGTCACCATCATCATACTCATCTTCCGCACCTATATTTTTATTAGCCCAATTAATTGACAGTCCCAGATCAATTATTTCATATTCTTCTTGGTTCGGACTTGGATTGGGACTCGGACTTGATCCCTGTAGAACTGTTACTACACAATACGGTGATACTGATGAAATTTTAGAATAAACATTGACATATGCTGTCCCCGGACTTAATGCCGTTATTTCACCGTTAGATGATACGGAGATACAACTCGCACTGGTACTGAAATAAGCATTTGCGAATGAAGTATAGCTATTATTATGTTTATGACTATATCCAATCTGTCCAGTCTCCCCAACATCACGGCTCTTTCATTTAAAATACCTTGATTACATCTCCCCAAAGATATATTTT
>JAMPBB010000036.1 GCA_023666885.1 Muribaculaceae bacterium
CAATCTGTTGCAGGGTCAATATCGCTTGTCGATTTTAAATGAAAGAGCCGTGTCTCTGAAGGATTCCGGTTCGACGACCTGCGCCGCTGGAAAAAGTGTTCCTACATGATGAAGCAGAAACTCGGCCAATGGGTAAGCAAGGCTGACTTCCCTGCCGGAACCAACGTCACCATATACGGTGGCGGCCAGGAGGGCTATCTGACCTTCCACCCGGCTCAGACACACCTGTGGCCCGACTACTATTATCTCAATCCCATTCCGCGCAATGAACGCGTGCTCAATCCTCAGCTCACACAGAACCCCGGATGGGATGACGGTGTAAAATAAAATTGGTAATTTTGCAGAGTTAGGTTAATAACACTAATCGGCCCCGTTTCGGGAAACCTTTTTCCGAAACGGGGCTTTTTTCAGAACTTCCCATCATGAAAGCTATACTCCACCTCCTTTTACTTGCAGTGCTCAGCATGCTTCCATGCCGGATGTATGGTACCGTGTACCGACCGGTAGTGCTTCCCACACCTGACTCTGTCAGCACATCCGGGGCTATGCTCCGTGTCCCTGCATCAGTCCACATTACCCTGTTGGCTCCTGACTCCGTCACGCTCCCCCCTCTCGAATTCGCCTCGCAGCTTGCCGGATTAGAGATAAGAGGCATAAAACATAAGCAACAATGTCCGCCACTCGGTGCGGAATCATACACCCTCACACTGGACCGTGACAGTGTAACCATCCAGGCAGCCGACTACCGCGCCACTGTATACGCGCTCCACACGCTGTCACAGCTGCTGCATACCTCGCCCTCCGTCCCGGCACATATATTCGTAACTGATTCGCCACGCTGTACATGGCGCGCCTTCATGCTTGATTCCGGACGACAGTTCCAGCCGCTTGACTCCATAAAGAAATACATACGCATGGCCTCCATGCTTAAGATGAACCGTTTCCACTGGCATCTGACCGAAGGCCTCGGCTGGCGCGCCGAAATCAAGGCTCTGCCTCGGCTCACAGAGGTAGGAGCATTCGTGGGACACGGCCCGGAACAGCAAGGTTTCTATACTCAGGATGACATGCGCCGCGTGGTGGACTATGGACGCCGATGGGGTGTGGAAATAGTACCGGAAATAGACCTCCCCGGACACAGTGAGGCAGCTCTCAATGCCTATCCTTCCTTCGGATGCACAGGCACTATACCTGCGGTGCCCAAGCAAGGGTTTACTGACCGCATATTCTGTGTCGGGAAAGATTCTACAGTCAATTCACTCATTACCGTAATTGATGAACTCTGTGATGTATTCCCGGGCGAGTATTTCCATCTCGGAGGCGATGAAGCGCCTAAAGGCTCATGGGAAAAATGCCCGCACTGTCAGGCACGTATAGATTCCCTGGGGCTTGACGGCACTCATGACCTTCAGCTGTGGCTCTCAGCCCTGCTTGCCAAACATCTGGCCGAAAAAGGGCGCAAAGCCATATTCTGGGGCGATGCCGTATATACCCCCGGCACCACCCCGCTGCCTGACAATACTGTAATCCAATGGTGGAATTACCGCAGCCGTGGCGACTTGGGCGTGCGCCGCGCACTCGAGCGTAATATGTCCGTAATCCTGAGCCCCAATTACTACTGTTACCTCAACTTTCCCGAACAGCCTTGGCGTGGCTACGGACCGGAACGCACATTTGACCTTGAAAAGGCTTACCTGCATAATCCTGCTGACTCCGTGCTCTCAACGTCCGATGACCGTATAATGGGTATAAGCTGTACCCTGTGGACTGACTACGAACTTACTGCCGATATGCTTGATAGTCGCCTGTTTCCCCGGGTATTCGCACTGGCCGAACTAATGTGGCATTCCGGTGCCAAGAGTTCCATGGCACGCTTCCGTGCTGACATTGATGCCATAATCCCCTTATTCACCGCTAAAGGCTACCGTCCATGAAACACACCAGAATAATAACCGCACTGCTATCAGCCACAGTACTGCCCTCAGTGGCTCAATCACGCCCCAATGTCATTTATATAATAATGGATGATTTGGGCTACGGCGATCTTGGCTGCTACGGTCAGCAGCTTATAGAAACGCCTAACATTGACCGCCTACGCACCGAGGGGATGAAATTCACGTCACATTACAGCGGATCGCCCGTATCGGGGCCATCACGCTGCGTGCTCATGACCGGAATGCACAGCGGCCACGCACAGATACGCCACAACAATGAAATGGCCTCACGCGGAGCCGTCAATGACCATGACTCCATGTACGTGCATCCTTACCTTGAGGGGCAGGCACCGCTCAGAGCCGGTACTATGACATTAGGCCGCATGATGCAGCAAGCCGGCTACACCACCGGATGCTTCGGCAAGTGGGGGCTCGGCTATCCCGGGTCAGAAGGCGAGCCGCTTAAACAAGGCTTTGACCGCTTCTACGGCTACAACTGTCAGCGACAGGCCCATACGCACTATCCGCCGTTTCTGTACAGCGACTCTTCACGTGTCATGCTCCGCAACAGTGTGTTCAACCCTCACTCCATGCGCTTGGCCAAGGATGACAATCCGCTTGACACGGCATCATACTCCCGTTTTTATCAGACTGACTATGCTCATGACCTGATATTCGGCAGCCTTATGGATTTTGTTGATGCCAACCGCTCACGTCCATTCTTTATAATGTGGACCACGCCTCTGCCGCACGTTTCGCTCATGGCTCCCAAGGAGTGGGTGGATTATTATGTGGATAAGTTCGGCGATGAAGAGCCTTATCTCGGTAGAGCCGGATATGCTGCATGTCGATACCCTCACGCCACCTACGCCGCCATGATCAGCTATTTTGACAGTCAGGTGGGCCAGCTTGTTGACAAGCTGAAGGAGCAGGGGCTCTATGACAATACACTTATAATATTCACATCCGACAATGGTCCGACATTTAACGGCGGCTCCGATTCGCCATGGTTTGCCAGCGGAGGTCCCTTCCGCTCGGAATACGGATGGGGAAAGTGCTTCCTGCATGAAGGGGGCATACGCGTGCCGCACATAGCTGTATGGCCGGGCCATATAGCACCGGGTTCGGAATCGGATCATATCAGCTGTTTTCAGGACGTGATGCCTACACTGGTCGAAGCCATAGGGATAGCTTCACCCCCTACTGACGGCATAAGCTATCTGCCCGTACTAACCGGACATCCCGAGCGTCAGGGCACCCATGAATACCTATATTGGGAATATCCTGATCCGAACATAGGCAATGCAGCCGTACGCATGGGCCGCTGGAAAGGCATAATCACTGACATGAACCGAGGCAACACCTCAATGCAGCTCTATGACCTGGCCACTGACTCAGTAGAGGCAACCGACATATCCGCAGCACACCCTGACATAGTGGCTCAGCTCAAAGCTATCATGGATCAGGAGCACACCGCATACACTCCGGCCCGATAATCCTATAAGCGGTCAGGCAGCGGCGCGTTCATTGCGTATGTACAGCACTGTCAGCAGAACGCAGCCCACCAGTACAATGGGAATACCTATGAGCGACGGCTCGCGGTAGCCGCCACCGGCCGCTATCACACTGCTGCCAATGGCTGCCGCTATGGCATTGCCGGCATTGTATGCTATCTGTATGCATGTGCCTCCGAGCATTTCGCCGCCCTTGGAATATCCCACTATGGATGACTGAAGCGGGCTACCCGACCCGAAGAGCGAGGCCGTGCCCACGAACAGCAACATCACCATAAGCCACTGTATCTGCCCAAAGAAATACACCATAGCCAGCACTATGGCTCCAATGCCCATTATACAGGCCGCTACTGCACTGGGCTTGTGCCGCACAGCCACGCGCCCGGCCACCAGATTGCCTGCAAACATGCCTGCGCCGGCCACTATCATAAGCCATGAAAGCGCCCCCTCACCAAATCCGGTAACGTTAAGCAGCAGAGGGTCGATATAGCTGTACCAACAGTACAGGCCTATCTGCCCGAATATGACGCCACCGAATATAAGCCACGGCGGCAGTGTGCGCAGGAAGCGGAACTGGCCCTTGAATCCCGTATCGGGAAGGCTGCCCACATCGGGCACGCACCGGCGCACAGCTATCAGCGTGGCCACCCCTGACACCGTAACGAGCAGGAATGCCATGCGCCACGTCACATATGTGCTCAGGAATGTACCTATGGGTACACCTATCAGAGTGGCCACGGTCATACCCGCTATCATCAGTGACACAGCCATAACCTCCTTACCCTTGTCGGCCAACTTACGGGCCACTATGGCTCCCACTCCGAAATACGCTCCATGAGGAAGCCCCGATATGAAGCGCCCTACCATCAGCATAGCGAATCCGCCTGACAGTGTAGCCAGCAGATTCCCGACCACTATGAGCATTGACAGCAGCAGAATCACTCTTTTCAGCGGCATCTTCCTGAGCCATATCAGTGCAGGGGCTCCCACACATACACCGGCGGCATATGCGGATATAAGATGTCCGCCCTTGGCCACGGATATGCCCAAGTCGCCGGACAGAGCCGTGAGTATTCCCATCATCTGAAACTCCGCCATGCCTAAGGCAAATGTGCCCAAGGCCAGCGCCATAATACTTTTCTTCATGTACGTATTTTATTTATCAGGCACTTCTTCTATCAGGCCTTCCTCCACATACCATACATATCCGCGCACACCGGTAAATCCAAGCTTGCGGTACAGATCCACATATCTGCGCACCTGATGTATGTACGCCTTGCGGTGTGTGTGGCCGAACTTATAATCTATAACGTCCAAATGCCCGTCAGCGTTCCAAACCACGCGGTCAGGCCGCTCGGTACCTGTAGTATTATTGGGGTCAGCATTGCCTATAGGCCGCTCGCGAAGCTCGCGCTTGAATCCGCTGAACCAGCCCCGATCCTCCACCTGCGCTATAGCATTGCGGAGCAGCGACGTCACCCGCGCTTCATCGGCCTCAGGTATGAGTCCGCACCGCACGGCACGCCTCACGGCCCGTGCAGTATCATCGGCCACCGATATGCCGGCCAGCACATCGTGCAGTATGTTTCCACGGCGGCGCCCCATCTCGCGGTCGGCAAGTGTCTCTATACGTGTGCCCTGCATAAGTGAATCACGCAGGCGCACCGTGTATGGCGGCATATCCACCGTTCTATCCGGCAGTAGAGCCGTACGCTTGATGTCATGCTCCGTGCTCACCGATTCAGCCATACGCCCCAGGCATATCCTGTCACCGTCATATCCCAGACGCGAAAGCGCCAGCCATGCCATAGCACCGGCCTTAGGGGTGCTGAAAATAAGCTCAGCGGCATCATCGGCCGCATCATCGGCAGTCTTCTTTTTCTTTTCCGCAACCACCGGTATGGATACCACAAGCTCATCAATAGCGCGGGTAAATGCCACATACATGGCATTCAGTTCATCAAGCATCTGCTCACGGTGACGCTTCTCATACTCCTCACGGTACTCCGTACCGCGCATCACTGCTGTAGGCAGCATAGGAATAAGCGGCGGAAGCACTGAGTCAGGCACACCCCTTACCGGATGAGGCTCAAACCACTCCAAATCCTTAAAGCGTACCATGGACCAGTCAGCAAACGGTATGTGCACACAGCAAAACTCCAGGCCCTTTGACTTGTGTATGGTCATAACACGCAGGGCATTGCTGTCGGCCGATGCTGACAGTTTGGTAGTATGCCCTACGGAATCCCACCATCGCAGGAACGACTGTATATCGGCCACCGGAGCAGTAGCGCAGAAATCGGCCACCGTGTCCTCAAATGCCATGAGATACACTTGCTCACCCTCAGTGACTCGTCCGTCAGGGAAATAGAAATGCGCTATACGCTCCACCATGGCAGGCAGATTCTCACATATTATACCCTCAAGCTCGGGCATACCTGGAAGCGGCTCAGAGCAGTCGGCCACGGCACGGTTCAGAGCCTCCGAAGGGCTCATAGAATTGCCTATGTAATGTTCGTATCGTGCCAAAAGGTTCTCAAACTCCTGAGCCGTACGCCGCATCACAGGGCTATCATCGGATCCATCTTCAGGCTCTGTTACATCACGGCGACCGGTGCTGACGGACCGCAGCACACTCACCACGCGCTTTACCGCCGGCGAATGGTCTATGGTCATGGAGTCATCCGATATTATACGTATTCCCCTTGCGGCAAGCCCTTCATCGGATGCTATGAAGTCAAGAAGATAGTCTATAGCCTCTACCGCTTCCTTTCTGAACCGCGTGAGCACAGCTATGTCACACGGACGGTATCCCGCCTCAAGCTCACGTTTTATCCCGGCAGCCATATACCCTAACGCCTGCTCATTGAATTCCTTGGCCGGTATGCGGTTAATCTCCACATACCCTTCATGCGAGGAATGCTTGGGCGAAACGTTCTGCGCCACATTAGCATATATATCCTCATAGCCGTAGGCCGATGCTATGGTAGAGAACAGCGAGTTATTGAACTCCACCATAGTACGTGAGCTGCGCCAGTTGGTGTTCTCCTCGGGTGTAGCTCCGCGCACAGCCACCTTGGCAGTCACCTCTTGCCCCACACGGCTCTGAAGCAGCGTAGGATCCGAGGAGCGGAACCGGTATATGCACTGCTTCTCATCGCCTATTATCAGATTGTCATAGTCCCATGCCTGACTTTCATTCACCAAAGGGCGCAATATGTCCCACTGCAGGCTGGAAGTATCCTGAAACTCATCAATAAGAAAATGGTGGAAGTCCACCCCTACACGCTCGTATACGAAAGGGGCGTCATCATCACCTATAATCTTACGCAGGAGTGCGTTAGTATCTGACAGGAGGAGCGTGTTGTTCTCATTGCGAAACCGCTCCACACGGGTGTACACTCCACGCAGCAGCCCCATTATGAACAGATTTGCAGCGATATGCTCCAGCACCGTTATCCGTGGTGACAGTTCCGTTATGGCACGGCACGCATCCATCACAGCATTGTACAGCGGAGCCATACCACCGTCAGCAAAGTACGGGGCCGCCGCCTTGTTATAGAATGGCTTACCGGCCACCACGGATGCTGCCGATACACGCTTGCCGCTGTCACATCCAGACTGAGAGCAGTCAGATATCTGTTTTATTAGGTTAGATGATATATTCCCTTTGGGGAGAGGATATGTGGCCATGGCCGATAATGCAGCCGTGCAGCTTCGCCTCACCTCCTCACGCAGAGCCTTGGCCTCCGCTGATACGCCTCGCCTGTATCCGGCAAGCTTGTCCGTGGCCAAGTATTCCATCATGGCGTCAAATTCTGAAGCGAAACGCTCGTTTGACAGCTGCGCTATAAGGCGCAGCAGATCCTCAAACCCCTTGGAGCCGCGATTGAAAAGCGCTACGGACTTGCCTTCGCGGAGTCTTTCAAGCAAGTAGCGGGATATCCACCGTACCATCATTTTTGCCTCCGCTGAATCAGGCTCGGCAGTTAACGAGGCAAACAGATCCGTAACGCCGAAGCCTATGGCGCTCTCCGTGTCTATATCCAGCTCATAGTTGCCGTCAAGCTCCGCCTCGCGTGCAAATGTGCGCAGTATGGTCTGGAAGAACGCATCGATAGTACTTACATGAAAATAGCTGAAATCAAAGAGCAACTGCCGCAGTGCATTACGGGCTGCATCTTTAAGAGCGCTCTCGCTGCACTTGAACTCCGTAATAAGATCCTTCAGGTAAGGACTCTTTTCATCCCAGTCAGGCTCCATGCCTGCGAGCACCGCCAGTTCATGCACTATGCGGCGCTTCATTTCATCCGTAGCCTTGTTAGTGAATGTTATGGCCAGGATAGTACGGTGGCGGTCACGCTTACGGGTGTTGAGCCGGTAATCACCTTTCTCATCACGGTATCCGAGCAGCAGCCTTATATATTCATACGTAAGGGCAAACGTCTTCCCTGACCCTGCCGAAGCTTTCAGTATGGACAGCATCAGATTATACGGGCCTTATAACCCATGGATTTAAGCATTGTGAGCAGATCGTTACGGCGGTCGCCCTGTATCAGGATCTCGCCTCCACGCGCTGAGCCGCCTGTACCGAGCTTCTGCTTAAGCTTGGCGGCTATATCCAGCAGCGCGGCATCGGAGCAAGTCCAGCCCGTGACAAACGTGGCGGTCTTGCCTCCGCGACCCTTACGCTCTATAAATATGTCAAGGCGCGGCTGAGCCGGCACCTTGCGTTCCTCAGGCTCCGGTGCTGAGTCCGGACCTGCGGGCAGATCCGGGTTTGATTCGGCATACTGCCTTAGAGCATCCTGCCAGTCCATAGTCACATAGCAATGCTGTCAGTTATCAATCCGTCTATTATGCTGTCCTCATGCATGTGTTCATCAGGATTATAGGGATGATCCTGATTGCCTACGATAGTGGATAGCATCATGGCATACTGCGCTTTCTCAGAGGGTAATGACGAGTAGTAAGCCGCCGCTGAATCAGCATTGGCCTCATATGCACGCCTGTAACAGTCAGTGGCGCTCACCACTTCCGTACCTCCCTCGCTGTCATCGGCCAGCTGCATATATACCACGGACAGCCGCGCGAGCTGGCTTGCTGACAGTCCGCTAAGATTTTCTCCTGCCGACAGATGTTCGGCCACGCTCGTGGCCACCTCCATATCACCGCGCGCCAAAGCCATCTCGGCGCTACGCAGTTCATTCTCAGCATCTACAGCCGAGCTGCACGATACCGCAGCCACCATGAGCACAGCGGCCAAAAAGAGAGTATATAGAGTATATATTATGTGTCTTGCATTCATAGTCAGTCTTCTTCACGCATTCCACGTCGGTGATACACATAGTCAGCGCCGCCGTTGCGCAGCGTAAGTGTCACACCGTTGAAATCCACCACAGGCAGATTACGCTTCTCGGGTATGTTGCCCACTAATGAGGCATCACCCTCTATCGCTACAGGGACGGTGTCATTAGTTATATAAAGGGTGTCACGGAGCACATTCCACTTTCCTTTTACAGTATATGTGAGCACACCCGGCTTTATGGCACGCTGTAACACGGTACCATCCTCGCACAGCTCAAGCAGAGGCACATCCGTGGTCACTTCATCTATATAGTAATTGCCTATCATCTCCTTGGCCCGGTCCGACAGGCTGTTGCAGGAAGCCAAAAGCATCATCATGGCGGCTCCCGTTAAGATGGCTGATTTCATAATTGATGGACGTAGTTATTCATTGGTGCAAAAATAACAAAAATAATGTAAGGTGCAATACCGTTCATGACGGTATGAGCCGGAAGGCATCGATATATTTCTGTATCACAGGATTCCGCTCTATCATAGTGCCCAGCAGTTCACGGTCATTGAGTGTGTGCCGTGGCGGAGCTCCCTGATTTATCACCACCTGAAGGGTAAAATGGTCATTGCCTAACGCATCACGCATATGCCCCAATAACGAGGGCATGACATCGGTCACGGCCTGACGCTGTATGTCATTCTCCACCGTCATGCTGAAGCTATTCGGCTCACCCTCTACTGCCACAGGCATACCTGAGCGCATGGTGTTTATCAGTATATGATCCTTAGGGTGTGCTGAAATATATGCATTCCAAGCATCCGTAACGGCCTGAGCCGTAAATGGAGCCTGACGCATCTCCGAGGGCGCACTCATACGGTCACGCCCTGCGTCAGCAGCCGAGGTCGATGACTGCGTGCCCCCGTCGCCGCGCAACGACACCCGAGGGGTGCGCAGCACCGTACCGCCCTTGCGCGGAGGCACGGGCATGACCGGTTTTGGAGGCACAGGCGCCCCGCCATACGGCTGAGTTTGAGCGCGCATGGGCTGCGGCTTCGGCACGGAGGGCGCAGGAGCATGCATCGGGGTCTGTCTTGGAGCAGGAGCAGTATTAGCAGCCTTACCGGGCGCTACTGCGGCTTCCTGTCCGGGATTACCGGCGGATATAGGTTTCAACCGCCCCTCACCGTCGCCGGCTTTACCGGGCGAGGGGCTGAGTAATTGGCATATCTTGGCAAGCGTAATCTCCACAAGGAACTGCTTGGATGATGACGTGCGGTAATTCAAGTCGGCCTCATTGCACAGGTTCATGGCTTTGAGCAGGAAGTCAGGCGTACACTTCGCGGCTGCCGCTGCATAGCGCTGCCTCACATCATCAGTAGCCTCCATGAGTGTGATAGTGGCCGGCGATGAAGCCACGGCAAGGTCACGCAGATATGCCGCAAGTCCGTTTATAAAGAACAGTGAGTCAAAACCATTGTCACGTATCTCCTTGTATATCATCCATGCCGAGAATACGTCCGAGGCCACAAAGGCATCAAGCAGCCGGGCATAGAACGTATCGTCAAGCACGTTAAGATTGTCAAGCACTGACTGATAGGTGATGTTGCCTCCCGATGATGCAGCCACTTGGTCAAGTATCGACAAGGCATCACGCATGGCGCCGTCAGCCTTCTGGGCTATTACATTGAGCGCAGCCGGTTCGGCCTGTATACCCTCATTGTTAGCTACATAAAGCATATGCTCCACCATGTCAGGCACCGTAATACGGTGGAAGTCATATATCTGACAGCGTGACAGTATGGTGGGGATTATCTTATGCTTCTCTGTGGTGGCAAGGATAAATACCACGTAGGCCGGCGGTTCTTCAAGCGTTTTCAGGAAAGCGTTGAAAGCCTGCGAGGTAAGCATATGCACCTCATCGACTATGAACACGCGGTACCTGCCCTGCGATGGCGGTACCTGCACCTGCTCTATAAGCCCCTTCATGGCATCGACACCATTGTTCGACGCCGCATCGAGCTCTATTATGTTCATTGATGCGCCTGAATTGAAGGCCCGGCATGAATCGCACTCGTTACATGCCTCTCCATCAGGCGTACGGTGCTCGCAGTTGATGGTCTTGGCAAAAATGCGGGCACATGACGTCTTGCCCACACCGCGGGACCCACAAAACAGATAGGAATGAGCCAGACGGTTCGTGGCCACCGCATTTTTAAGCGTGGCCGTGAGAGCCTTCTGCCCCACCACCGATGCAAACGTGGACGGGCGGTATTTTCGGGCGGATACTATATAGTGTTCCATATAGTTGCAAATATAGCATTTCCCTCCCGATTAAGCAAATGTCACACCGGATTAGATGGAATAGTGAACACGAATCTGGCGCCCTCGGTGTAACTCGTATCCACTTTCACCGTACCGCCGAGCAGCTTGGCCACCATGGAACATATGTACAGCCCCAGTCCGGAACCCTGCGAGTGACGGTCCAGCTTCTCAAACCTATCAAATATCACTGCCTCCTTTCCCTCAGGGATGCCTATGCCCGTATCAGTAACGGCAAACGACAGGGTCTTTTCAAACATATCCATGTTGTATGACAGCTTAATGCTGCCGCTGTTAGTGAATTTGGCGGCATTGGAAAGCAGGTTAAGAAGCACCTGCTCCACACGCGCCGGGTCAGTGGTCACTATCACGTCAGGCTCGCCGTAGTTCACAAATTCCAGTTCCACGCCATCCTTCACGCGCTTGCGTATGGTTTCCACTGCCATATGGCACATGCTCTGCACCGACACAGGCTTCTGCACCAAAGTAAGCTCGTCACGTTCCATTGAGGACACATCTAAGGCATTGTTTATAAGGTTTTGCAGCAACTCCGCATTCAGAGTCACCACTTCGGCAAATCCCTCAAGGTATTTGCGGCGACTGTCGTCCATATTGTCCACTATAAACTGCGAGTATTCCACTATGGCTGTAAGCGGAGCACTCACCTCACGGCTCATACTGTTTACGAAATCCGTCTTTATGTCAGCCGCACGGTGGGCCTTGTCGCGCGCTGCTATCAGATTCTGCTGTGTTCGCTTGAGCTTGTCGCGCTCATCGCGCAGCTCCTTGTTGGTGTTTTCAAGCTTTGATGCCAGCGTCTTGGCTCGCCTGTAGAGCCGCAGCATCATCAGCACCACCAATATCAACACTATTACCGCCACCACCGAGGCACGTATTATGGTTTCATGCCGCCGAGTCTTGGCCTCATGCTGAGCCTTTACCATGGCATCACGCTCCTTCTGAAGAGTGTTGACATTGTACACCACCTGAAGCTCGTTCAGACGGTCGCGGTCAGCGGCATACAGCCGCTCTTCAAGTGACTCGGCATATCCCCTGGTGGCGGTTATAAGCGCCTCCTTGTCGCCCATAGCCTCTGCCGCTATCATGAGCATCTTGAAGTCATTGTACTGTGATGACTTTGTTCGCTTGTCATTGGTCAGCGCCTCTTTCAAGATAGGCAGCGCATTGGCATAATCGCCCGTAGCCATGCTGTAAAACAGCTCTATACTGCGGTGAACTCTTTCAAAATTGGCGGCCGGACCGTTACGGCTTATCACTCGCTGAGCTGCTTCATACAGCGATTCAAGCTCGCCGGGTGCCAGATACTGATAGTTGCTCATAAGGCGCGCACATGCCATATACTCACTCATGTCCGCATGCGTGAACTTACGTCCCTCTTTGCGGTGACGCTCCTTCATATGCTCCATAGTGGACATCCACTCACGTGCCGCCGCCACTGACTTTTCAGCAGCCCCGTTGTCAGCGTATATTCGTGAAGCGTTCATGAAATAATAGTTGCGCACGCCCTCAAACTTGTGAGGCAGCTTCCTCACTATATTGCCCAGACGGTCAAGATACGACAGCAGCATACTGCCTCGGCTGTCATTGCCCAGATACATACACACGGAGTACAGATGCAGTATCTGCTCTTCAAGAGTGCTTTCCGAGTCACCCGGATAGCTATTAAGCTCCTTGAACAGCATGTCGGCACACTCTGCTTCCGATGCCTTAAAGGTCATGGCATTGATTTTCATCATCTTTACAAAGGTGAGCGTTTCACGCTGTTCGGGCGACGGAGGCATATTCTCGGCTCGCCGTACCACATCATCCAGCAATGAATCAGACTTTACTATCTGCGACAGCGTGCGGAGCATATCGCACTGCACATCTATGTTATGATGCCTCAACGCTGTCTGATAGAGCCGCTCGGCCATAGCCAGACGGTCCTTACTCAAAGCGGTGTCATACATGTCGTACAGAGCACGGATGCTGTCGGCCGGCGTCACGGCCCGGTCAAGGTTACGCTGTATGCTGTCACGCACTGACTGATCTATCTGTGCGGCGTGCCCCATGAAAGCTACGCCCAAGAGCACTGCAAGGAAAAGTGATTTTACTAATCGCATAATTGTGTTATTACGGACACAAAGATAATATTTTATTTACCAATTTGGCAAATAAGGGCTATATTTGCTGTATGAAGTTTACCGGCAAAAAAGGTTTATGGGTGCTACTTGCTGTGGCGATGGCCATATGCGCATGGATGGTGTACCGCCTTGCGTTCTCACATGAAGGCGTGATTCCTGACAGCGAGCTGTATCCCGTGCGCGGTCTGGACATATCGGCTCACAATGGCGACATCGACTTCAGAGCCGTACGTCAGGCCGGGTATGACTTCGTGTTCATAAAAGCCACCGAAGGGAGCGGATTCAAGGACCGGCGGTTCTATGCCAACATATCGCGCGCCCGCAAGGCCGGGCTCAAGGTTACGGCATATCATTTTTTCCGTTTCGATGCCACCGGTTACATGCAGGCGCTCAATTTCATACACTCACTGCGGGGTCAGGCATTGGACATGCCGGCGGTAATTGACATAGAGCAGTGGACCAACCCCTCGGACCGCACCACCGCACAAGTGGTACATACACTGTGGGAACTCATACACCGGTTAGAGAAGTCAGGCATACGCATAATGCTGTACACCAACAAGGACGGTTATGATGAATTTCTAAAAGGCCGCTTTGACCGCTACCCCATATGGCTGTGCTCCTTCAGCCGAATCGACCCCGGAGTGAAGTGGACCTTCTGGCAATATACCCACCGAGGCACTGTGCCAGGAGTACCCGGGCGCACGGACCTCAACGTGTTCCGTGGCTCACGCTCCGAGTGGGAGCAGTGGCTTGAGTCCGGTATTATGCAATAATCCGCTTCACCGCACGTTAGTAATGTAGCATTTATTGACTATGACAGCACCCCATACAGGATATATAAGGCATTTAGCCCTAATAACGGCATTCATTCTGACCGCAGTATTCCGGGCTCACGCTTTCAGCGAGTCCAAATACTCCACTTCATCAGTCCTCGCGTCCGGACACTGGGTAAAAGTGTCCATAACCGACACCGGCATGCACTTCATCCCCGCCGCCACACTGCGCTCATGGGGATTTAGTGATGTGAAGCGTGTACACGTTCATGGCTACGGAGCCGCCCGTATCCCGGATCTGCTGTCATCGGCCAATTACGTGGATGACCTTCCCGAGCAGCCTCTGCACATTACCGATGCGGGCATATATTTCTACGCCGTGGGCCCTGTCAGTTGGTCAACGGTAAATTCCCGCTATGTACACACGCTCAACCCGTTTACCGAAAAGGGCTATTATTTCATAACCGAATCCGATGAGCCGGCTGTCACCGCGCCTACTGAAGGATGGGCCCGACAGCCTCAGAACCCATCTACTACCTTCACTGAACGCATATGGCATGAGCTTGATGCCGTAAGCCTGAGCACGTCAGGCCATCAGCTCTATGGCGAGGATTTCAGGTTTACCCCCTCACGCACATTCAACTTTGACTTGACCGGACTCGTGCCCGGCACCAAGGCTTGGATGCGCACACGCTTTGTAACCAACACCACCTCATCAAGCTCCCTGTCCATCACTGCCAATGGCACCGTCGTTGGCTCCGGAACGAACCGCATAGACGCCACCGGATCTGACAATTACGGAGACGCCGCCACTTTTGACCATCAGTTTACGCCCGATGCCGAGCGCCTCAGCGTAGCACTCAAGCACAATCCGGCCGGCACGGTAAAAGCAGCGCACCTTGACGCTATAACCATCAATTATACACGCGCACTATCAATGCCGGCGTCAGGGCACCTTGACTTCGGCGTGTCCACCACTTCAGTGCTCCTGTCCGGCTCAGGCGAAGGCACTATGGTATGGGACGTGACCGATCCGCTGCGCATATTTGCCATACCCACCGTGGACGTAAGCGGGGGCACCGGCTGGGTCAACTCCTACACCGGCTCGCGCCGATACACCGCGTGGCGTGAAGGCGCCTCTCTGCCCCAGCCTTCATACGTGAGCACTATTGACAATCAGGATATCCACTCCATAACAGATATACCTGACATGGTGATATTCACCATATCCGATTGGGCCGGCGAGGCTGAAAGGCTTGCCGATATGCACCGTACGGGATCCGACTCCCTGAAAGTAATTGTTGTAGACCAGGAAATGGTGTTCAATGAATTTGCTTCCGGGGCTCCTGATGTCAACTCGTTTCGCAAGATGCTGAAGATGCTCTACGACCGTGGCCAAAGCACAAGTTCCCGCAAACTCAAATATGCCCTGTTCATGGGACGTGCTACATTTGATAACCGTGTGCTGACACAAAACATGCAGGCGCTCCGGCAAAAATTCATGCCCACATGGCAGTCCGATGAGTCACTGCGTGAAACGGGGAGCTACACGTCCGATGACATATTTGCCTTCCTTGAAGACAATTCCGGCCGTGACATGGCTCAGGACACCCACTGCATAGCCATAGGGCGCCTACCCGTACGCACGCTTGGCGAAGCACGCACCATGGTGGACAAGATAATCAACTATACCTCCCACTCTGAGAGCGGCCCGTGGCAGACACGAATCATAGCCATGGCCGATGACGGTGATATAGGCAAGCACATGCTCCAGACGGATGCTGCTATAGACTCTATGCGCACCGCCCTTACCGGGCGTTTTATGCTCCCGACACGCGTATTCGTGGATGCCTACGAGCTTAAAGCCGGAGCAGCTGAGGGCGGACGTAACCTCCTGTACCGCAAGCTTAACGAAGGAGTGCTTTGGTGGAACTATCTGGGCCACGGTGACCGGGTGTCGTTATCGAACGGCAAGCTCGTAACGCTATCGGACGTTTCATCGCTCAACCTCCGCACCATACCGTTCATGGCCGCATACACCTGCCTGTTCATGCGCTGGGACGACCACGAACTGTCAGGCGGCGAAATGCTTGCGCTCAACGATAAGGGAGGCGTGATATCCCTCCTGTCCACCATGCGCAAATCATACATATCCAACAATGGCACACTGGCCGCCGAAATCAGCGCCGAATCTTTCCGCCGCGACGAGGCCGGGCGCCAGCTTACCGTTGGCGAGATGATACGCCGTGGCAAGAACCGGCTTTCAAAACCGTACCAGCGCCGTGATGAGAACAAGCTGCGCTATGCACTGCTCGGCGATCCCGCCATGCGCCTTGCCGTACCGGAGCTGTTTGTCCGGCTTGAGACTATCAACGGCGAGACCGTGGATCCCGACAAGCAAATCACCCTCATGGCCCGACAGAACGTGACCATGACCGGTACCATAGTTGATGCTGACGGCAACAAGGTAGAATCATTCAGCGGGCCGCTCTACACCACCCTGTACGATGCCGAAACGAGTACAACCACACTTGGACGCCCGCGTGACAATGTTAACGGGCTGTGCCACGTATACGATGAGCCGGGAGCCATGCTGTATCAGGGACGCGACTCTGTGCGCGCAGGCGAATTCGCCATACGCATAGCCATGCCATTCGAAACGGCCGACAATTTCCGTCCGGCCACCGTGCAATTCTTCGCATCGGCAGCCGGACACACGGAAGCCGCCGGTATGAACAGCGACTTTTATATCTACGGTACTGATGACTCAGCCGATTCTGACACCATTCCGCCTACGGTGGACTACGCCGTGCTCAATCATGACTCGTTCCACCCCGGCCAGACGGTAAACGAATCGCCAATGCTGCTGGCCAAGGTATCGGACAATGTAGGAATAAACCTTTCCATGGCCGGCATAGGCCACCAGATGACACTCCGGCTTGACAACCGCACCACATACACTGACATACCCCTATACTACACTCCCAATGCCGACGGCACACCAGGCGGCTCCATAGCATATCCGCTGAGCGGCCTGACGGAAGGCGACCATTCGCTGACGCTCCGCGTATGGGACACCTCGGGCAACTCTACCCAGCACACCTTGCCATTCAAGGTGCAGCAGGGAGCCCTTCCCACAGTATTTGACATTTACACCGATGCCAACCCGGCCTCTACGCAAGCTCGGTTCTACATAACCCATAACCGTCCTGATGCCGACATGACCGTGACATTCGAGGTGTTCAACATGCTCGGGCGCCGCGTATGGTGCTCCACCGTTACGGACCGCAGCAACATGTTTACAAGCGCCCCTGTAACATGGGACCTGACAGACATGGGCGGCCACCGCGTAACGCGCGGCATATATCTATACCGTGCCATCATATCCACCCCCGATGGCGAGATTCACACGGCAGCCAAGCGTATAGCCGTCACCGGCGGACACTGATTACTGACAGTATGGGGCAGTGGTCCGAAATAAACGCATCACCATCCGTTTCGGCAAGCACACCGAAGCTCCGCACTTGCACTGTCGGCGACACTAATATATAGTCTATCAGCTCGCGATCGGCATACGGAATCTTTCCGAAATCATGGTAGCTCCATGCCGGACCGTACACTATTTGTGCATCGGCGCGTGCGCTCTTCAGCGCGCCTTTGCGCTCCGGAGATGTTATCACCTCTATCGGCTCGCTTGAAGGCGATGAATTAAAGTCGCCCGTCATAATCACCGGTATGCGTCCACCCTCTGACAGACTGTCCAGACGCTGCACAAGCAGCGCAGCCCCACGTCGGCGAGCCTCCACCCCCACATGGTCCAGATGCGTATTGAGCGCCACGATTTCTCCGCCGGACTTGCGGTCGCGCAGACGCACCCACGAAGCCATACGCACACACGCGCCGTCCCAGCCCATGGAACCCGTTATCTCCGGAGTGGCACTGAGCCAGAAATGCCCTGTATCCACCGGTTCAAAACGGTCACGGCGATAAAACACCGGCTCGAACTCACCCTGAGCCACACCATCCTCACGACCCAATCCCACCGATGCATACTGCGGCAGCCTACTTCGCAAATCCGCCAACTGATTGGCCAACACCTCCTGCGCCCCTACTATATCAGCATCATAAAAGGATATGGCACGCGCCACACGGTCAGCCCGGTTAGCCCAATCGTTTACACCGTCATGACCATTGTCATACCGCACATTTATGGACATCACCTTAATCGGAGCCTCATCAGGCTCCTGCGCCATAACCGGCATTGCGGCACACACCAGCACCGCCATCGCAAGAAATTTTCTCATATTCATCATCATTGCCTATTATTCAGCCCCTATTCGGAGCCATTCATTACATGGCCCCGAAATCACGGCTCTTTCATTTAGAAATTAAATAACCGTATAATGCCCTTACCCGGGTC
>JAMPBB010000037.1 GCA_023666885.1 Muribaculaceae bacterium
TGTAACCTTCTGATCCGTAGTCAGATGCTCTATTCAGTTGAGCTAAGGAGCCGTGAAGCGTGAAAAATTGTTTTTCGCGTTTGCGAGTGCAAAGTTAAAGCATATTTTTTAATGCGCAAACTTTTTTGAGCCATATTTTACAATTAATTCTTGGAAAACATGTCCTGTGAGTGGTAACGGATTGGATATTAGTGGTATGAGGCTACCGAAGGATGAAGAGCTGAGAGGCTCCGTAACGAGGAAGAGCCACGAGTTGGATGGGTAGATCACGTGATTCAAGTGAGTCTGAACCATCGCCCACGCCTTTGACTCCGGCTTCAATAAGGGCATCTTTTACCGCTTTGATCGCCAGCTCGGGAGTGTTGTTGTCCTGACTCAGATGACAAAGGAAGATATTGCTCAGCCGCGGGCTTGCGCAGGAGGCGAGAAATGAGGCAGTATCAGCGTTGTCAAGATGTCCGCGTTCGGCAGCGATGCGTGCTTTCAGGTGCTGAGGATAGCTGCCGGTCATGAGCATGGCTGTGTCATAGTTGCTTTCTATCATTATATAGCGTGCCATGCGCATATAATAATCCACGCGAGGGGTTATGCATCCCAGATCTGTGGCTATGGCAAATGTGTGATCACCCTTTTGCAGGAAGAATCCGGCGTTGTCCGTGCCGTCATGACTTACGTCGAAAGCTGTGATCTCTATGCCGCCTACGGTAAATTCAAATTCTTTGTATATGGGGCGGTGGTAGTCCTTGATGCGCCGTGATATGTTGTGGCGGCGTAGCAGTCCGTTAAGTGTCTTGGGGGTGCAGAATACACCTACTGACGGATGCTTCCTCACCATGGAGTACACGTAGCGCACGTGGTCACTATGGTCGTGAGTAAGGCATATGCCTTTTACCGCATCCGGGTTTATGCCATGGGTCTTTAGGGCTTCTTTGACCGTGGTCGGATCTACGCCGGCGTCTATAAGCACTCCTTCCCTGTGTGTACCTATGTATGCGCAGTTGCCGCTGCTGCCGCTGCCGAAGCTCATGAACAGGAGCCCGGTGTCTATTGATGGGATGGATTTCATCTCCACGTCCGGATCGGGCGCTTCTGCTGAATCCGTTGACTCAGAGGCTGACCGCTGGGCATATTCTGATATCAACGGATGTATGGGCATGGAGTCAATGGCGCTGATGTCAGTCAGCTCCGGCATGTCAAACAGGCTCATGTGCCGTTCGGGCGACTTTATTTTGAGTTTGCGTGCCATCAGCTGTAGAGTAGGAATATGGTGGGACGCTTGTCGTAATCGTATGCCGATGTTTTCCAGCATGAGAGCCTGCGTGTGACTATGCTTTCATGCTCGCCGGTTATGTCAGAGGCCACGCATAGCAGCATGTCGGGAGACAGTTGGCGGCAGAGGTCAGATATCATGCGATTGTTGCGGTAGGGCGTTTCAATGAATATCTGTGTCTGACGGTCGCGGCGTATCCTTCGCTCCATTTCTTTGAGGCAGGATGCTCGTTTGGCACTTTCTACAGGCAGATAACCTGCGAAGGCCCATGTCTGGCCGTTGAACCCCGAGGCCATGAGCGCCAAAAGGATGCTCGACGGGCCTACGAGAGGTACCACACGGTATCCTCTGCGCTGCGCTTCGGCCACCGCAAGGGCCCCGGGGTCGGCCACGGCCGGGCATCCGGCCTCGGATATCACAGCCATTGACTCGCCTCGGGTCATTGGCTCCAGCATTGCCGGGACATCGGCCGGATCGGTATGCTCATCAAGCGTGGCGAATCTGAGGGAGTCAATGTCTATGTCGCGGTCACATTTCTTCAGAAATCTGCGGGCCGAACGCACATTCTCCACTATAAAGTGCTTTATAGTGCGGGCTATTTCAATATTATGTAGGGGCATCACCTCCGCCGGAAGCGCCTCGCTAAGAGGTACAGGCAGCAGATACAGCGCCGTTGCGGTTGATGATGATTCTTGTTTCATACTACAAAGATAAAAATTAACTTGAAAAAATAATGAGATACTCGACCTAAAAATATTATTTTTGTACTGTGAAAAATAATTATCATAGAGATATGAAAGATATAACCAAGTCATTAATGTCGGCCATGTGGGCTGTTGCGGCAGTGTTCGGGATGGATGCAGCCGAACCTTCAGGCTATTACGATGCCTGCGAGGGTAAGTGTGGGCAAGAGCTCCTCAAGGCTCTGTGCGCTACGATAGCTGATCATACAAATGTTGGATACGATGGGCTTTGGGAAGTGTACAAATCTTCCGATGTGCGTGCCGATGGTACCCTCTGGGACATATATACCACCAAGCAATGGAGCTCTAACTTCACAAAGTGTGGCAACTATAAGAATATAGGCGACTGTGTCAACCGCGAGCATTCCTTCCCCAAAAGCTGGTGGGGCGGTAGCAAGCAGACTCAGTATGCCGATGCATTCCATCTGTATCCTACTGACGGTAAGGTGAACGGTCAGCGCAGCAACTACCCTTACGGGGAGTGCGCCGGAGGCACACGTCTGGCTTCCAACGGATCGGTACAGGCTCTCGGCAGGCTCGGCACTTCAACTTTCAGCGGATACACGGATAAGGTTTTTGAACCGGATGATGAGTATAAAGGCGACTTGGCTCGCTCATATTTCTATATGGCCACGGCCTATAACAGCTCCGTGTCAGGGTGGACGCAGGGCAACGGCGGAGCCATGATGGCCGGTAACTCCTATCCCGTATTCACTACTTGGGCCACGAATCTGCTGCTCAAGTGGAGCCGTCAGGATGAGGTGAGTCAGAAAGAACTGGATCGTAATGATGCAATTTATAAATATCAGCATAACCGTAATCCGTACATTGACCATCCTGAGCTGGTAGAACACATATGGGGCGACAAGCGCACGGTACCCTGGTACGCCAATTCTACGCCTACTCCTGAATTGGTGTCGCCTGTTAAGGATGTGCCTATCAATATGGGTAAGGTGGCAGTGGGTATACCGCGCAGCCTTACGTATACCGTGCGGGGCCGTAACCTTACCGAGGCTCTGATGCTTTCGGCATCGGGCGACTTCACCGTCACCCCTTCAAAGATAAGTGCCTCAGATGCTAACAATGGAGCCGTGATAACTATATCGGTTACGGCTGCCACTCCGGGTGATGCCGAGGGCGTACTTAAAATATCATCATCAGAACTTTCTTTGGATATAGACCTGCTCGCCGAGGCCGTTAACGGATTGCCGGTAAGCATCAGTGACGTAACGGATGATGGCTTTTCTGTGAATTGGGTGAATGTTAATGCCGGCACCTCAGGCGTAAAATATACCTTGAACATAGTTCAGGGGGCCGAGTCGGTTAGCGGTTATCCGGTATCAGTTGATGCAGCTACTGAAAAGTATGTAGTTACCGGGCTGGAGCCTCTTACCGCCTACGCAGTGACCGTGCAGGCTCCCGGGGGGGTTAGCTCGGAGGCTCTTAGCGTCACTACTGCCGATTTGATTCCTTATATCCAACTGCTTTTTGACGGAGAGCTGGATTTTGACGCAGAACCTGATGTGGCATCGGCCGTGGCCGAAATTCTTATGGAAGTGGAGAATGTGTCCGATGACATAACTGTGACAGTGACAGCGCCTTTCAGCGTAAGCTCAGACAAGAGCGGATGGGGCGAGAGCGTCACCCTGTCGCCGGAGGAGGAGCGATTCTATCTGCGGCTTAACCCGTCGGCAGCCGGTTCGTACCATACGGTTATAACCGTTAGTGCCGGTGACTACTCGGTGGATGATTATGAGGCCACGGCCACAGTAGCGCCGAAAGTTGATTTTCTTGAGACATGGGAAGGCGTACAGTCGTTGAGTGGAACTAAGCTTGACTCATATGACACCAAGACGGTGGCCGGTGCTGCAGCCCAATGGAGCCTGAACAACGCCGGTTTCTGGAACGGGGACACTTTTAACGGTACCACCGTGATGCGTGTGGGTAAGAATCCTACCAGCTCCATAACTATGGCTGAAGATAAGACAGGAGGCATAGGTACGGTGGAATTCGATGCCGGATCCTGGACTGATAAAGAGGGTGATGCCGGTGTGGCTGTAGAGTACTCTACCGACGGCGGCTCCACATGGACTTCTGCCGGAACCGTAACGGTGACAGGTGCTGATTCAAAGCGTTATTCCGTACCTGTAAATGTGGGCGGTAAGGGCCGTATACGTTTGCGTCAGACATCAGGTGCCCGCTGGATGCTTGACAATATAGGCATATCTGACTATTCCGCTATGGGTGCAGTACAGACATTGGAGTATCACTCCTGGGATGCATTCTGCCGAAGTGGAGAGCTCGTTATAGAAGTGTCGGAATCCGTTCGTACAGTTTCGGTATATTCTATGGATGGTATGACGGTGTTGAGTGAAGCATTTGCCCCCGGGACGTACAGCTATAATGTGCCTAAGGGACTTTATGTGGTGGTTTCAAATGATTTCAGCCGTACAGTATTAGTTAAATGATTATGAAAAGATATATTAAATATTGGTTTGCGGCACTCATTGCCGGGTGTATGGCAGTGCAGGATGCTGGTGCTGAGCGTCTGGTTATACTTCATACCAACGACACTCACAGCCAGATAGATCCTACCGAAAAGAATCTTGGTGGAGTGCTTCGCAGGAAAGTGGTGATAGACAGTGTGCGTGCGGCCGAACCTAATGTACTTTTGGTAGACGCCGGCGATGCCGTTCAGGGCACACTGTATTTCTCTTTGTTCGGCGGCGAAGTGGAGCAGCGTGTCATGAATGAACTCGGATATGACATTCAGATTCTTGGCAATCACGAGTTTGACAATGGCATGGAAGCCTTGGCTCGGTATCTTAAAGGTGTGAATGCCACTAAGCTTACCTCAAATTATAGGCTTGACGGCTCCACGCTTGAAGGTATCATGGAGCCCTACACCATAAAGCAGATAGGCGACACAAAGGTTGGATTCATAGCCATTAACCTGATTCCTAAGGGTATGATATCCGATGACAAGAGCGAGGGCGTGGAGTATCTTGACGGTGTTAAGGCGGCCAATTCTTTTGCATGGCTTCTCAAGCACTATCTCGGATGTGACATGGTGGTGGCCGTGACCCATATAGGCTATGAAAACCAACCGGGATGCAGCGATGTGGACATAGCACGTAACAGTGAGGACATCGATATAATTATAGGCGGCCATACGCATACCACTCTTGATCCGGCCGATGCTTCATCAAAGCCGTGGCGTGTAGCCAACATGCGTGGCGACAGTGTACTCGTGGCGCAGACCGGCAATGCCGGCCGAAATGTGGGCGAGATAATTATAGACCTTGACTCGCATAATGTGGACTATAAGCTGATTCCGGTCAACGCACGGCTCGATGACCGTGTGGATGCCGGTATGGCTGAAATGATACGTCCTTACCGAGAGAAGATCGATTCGGTACTCACCATAAAGATAGGCAAGTCAGCAGCGGAAATGTCAAATAAGGAGCCGGCTCTGCTTAATTTCGTTACGGACTGTGTCAGAAATATCGGGGCTGATCTTACGGGCAGTAAGATTGATCTGGCCATAATGAACCGTGGCGGCCTGCGTCGTCCGCTTATGAAAGGAGCCATAACCAAGGGCGAGATCATGCAGATAATGCCGTTTGACAATTCTGTTGAGGTGCTTGACATATCAGGACGCGATCTGCTTGATGCCTTTGATGTAATGGCCGGCAGAGGTGGCGACGGAGTCAGCATAAATGTATCAGTTACTTATGATCCGGCTACAGGGCGCTGCACGGAAGTGCTAATAGACGGGACTCCGCTTGACCCTGAACGTACATACAGGCTGTCAACTATCAACTATTTGGCAGCCGGAGGCGACTATATGGAGCCGTTGAAGCAGGGCAAGCGTGTGGCCATAAGCCCCGACGTGCTGTATGAGGACATGATACGTTATTTTGTAAGCGGGCCTATGAAAGGAAAGACACTGAAGCCAGATAATACCCGGCTTTGGAGGACTGTGAAATAGGCGGAACTGACATTATGAAATACACAAGATTATTTATAGAACTCTGTATATTGTCTGCGTTGGTGCTTCTGTTCGGATGTCAACGTGCAGAGGGAAAGCGCGCAGAGAATACGATAAGTACGGATTCCCGCAGGCAACTTGCTGAAAAGTGGGCTGATTCGGTTATGTCCGTGCTAAGCCCCGGGCAGCGTGTGGCACAGCTCTTCGTACCGCGTGTCGATGTGACGGACAATGCTGCTGACCGCGCCAAGTTGCGGTCATTGATTGAGAAATATCATCTTGGAGGAATATTGCTCGGCAAAGGTACCATACGGGACTATTCCGCTATGATTAATCTGGCACAGGAAGTGACCCGTGTGCCCATGCTTATAACGCTCGACGGAGAGTGGGGGCTGGCAATGCGAGTGACCGATGCTCCGCGATTCCCATACAATATGGGGCTTGGTGCCATATCTGACCCACAGCTTCTGTATGATTATGGCAAGGAGGTGGGCCGTGAATGTAGGGCTATAGGTATTCAGGTGGATTTTGCTCCGGTATTGGATGTGAATTCCAATCCGGATAATCCAGTTATAGGATACCGATCATTCGGTGAGGACGCTGAGCACGTAGCCGAGCTCGGAGTGGCATTCGCACGTGGCATGGAGAGTGAGGGCATTATGTCTGTGGCCAAACATTTCCCCGGTCATGGTGATACGTCTACTGATTCACATAAGACACTGTCCAAGGTAACACATTCACGTAAAGAGCTTGATCAGACTGATCTGCTGCCGTTCCGAAAATATATAGAAGCCGGGCTGAGCGGCGTGATGGTGGGTCATCTTGATGTCCCGGCTCTTGACGGCTCCGGTACTCCGGCATCAATGTCGGCAAAAATTACCAGTAATCTGCTCAAGAAGCAGATGCATTTCCGTGGACTGGTGTTTACCGATGGCCTTTCCATGAAAGGCGCGGTATTGAAAGGCCGCAACAACTGTGTGGCGGCATTGCAGGCCGGTGCTGATGTGCTGCTTGGATCCGCTGATTTGTCAGCGGATATTGAAGCGGTAAACAAGGCTGTGAAGAGTGGTGATATATCACAATCGTTGATTGATGAGCGGTGCCACAAATTATTATATTATAAATATCTGCTTGGCCTGACTCACTTTGTGCCGTCAGATCCGGCCACGGTAAAATCCATTATTGACTCTCCGCAGGCGCGTAGTGTTATATCGAGTCTGGCGGATGCATCCATGACGGTACTGTATAATCGCGGGGGAGTTCTGCCGCTTCGAGAGCTTGGCTCACGGAGTATTTCTGTGGTGTGTATCGGTGCGTCATCGGACTGCGACTTTGCACGTTACTGTTTGAAGTATGCTCCTGCCCAAGTGGTTTCTGTAACAGGAAAGGAAATTACTTCTGAGCAGTTGGCACAGCTCACGGATGCTGACATTGTTATCACGGCAGTTATGTCCGATGCCAAGTGGGCCAAGAGCTCATTCTCAAAACTGCGTTCACTTAAAGGATTTGTACCGGTGTTCTTTATGAATCCTTACCGCATGTCAAAATTCGGCGACCTCCGGGAGCTACCCACTCTTGTTACAGCCTATGACAATATGCCGGCGTTGCAACGGGCTGCTTCCGAGGCTCTGTTCGGGGGTATTGATGTCAATGGCCGTTTTCCGGTCAATGTGGCCAATGTGGCTCCATTGGGCACCGGCGTGGATTTGGCCAAGTGTCGGTTGGGGTATTCTACTCCGGCATCGGAAGGCTTTAATCCGGATTTGTCCTATGAAATTGACTCCATAGTGGAGGCCTGCATAAAAGCCAAGGCCTTTTCAGGGTGTCAGGTGCTTGTGGCACGGGATGGGCAGATAGTCATAGACCGTGCCTACGGACGCATTGATTTCGGGGCGTCAGCCCCTCAGGTTACGGATGGGACCTTGTTTGACCTCGCCTCTGTGAGCAAAGCCGCAGGGACGCTTCCGGGGCTTATGAAAGCCTACGATGAGGGCTTGTATGATATTACTGATGAAATAGGTCAGTATATTCCGGGGTTTGACAGCACTGATAAAGGGGGGATAACCATTCGTGATTTGCTGTTTCATGAATCGGGTATGCCTCCTGTTATAAACATATATTCATTAGTCATGGAGCCCGGATCTTATTCCGGTCGTGTCGTCTCAAGCATCGGTAAGGAGCCGTATACGGTTAAGATATCGGACGGCCAGTATGGTAATTCACAAGCGCGGATGCGTACTGACATTTATTCTGACGTGCGCTCTGAGAGCACGGATTATGCTGTGGCCCGTGATATATATGTGGGGACTGCCGGGATAGATTCGCTTATGGAGGCTGTGTACCGAGCGCCTCTGCGGTCACGCAAGTATGAATATAGCTGCCTCAACTTTATGCTCCTTAAGCAGATTCAGGAAAATCTGACAGGGGTGGATATGGATCAGTGGGTTGAAACTGAGATATTCGGCCCGCTTGGAGCATGGCACACGCTTTACCAGCCTCTTGACCTGTTTGATGAAGCTCAGATAGCAGCTACGGAGAAGGATAATTATCTGCGGCGTCAGCACATACATGGCTATGTGCATGATGAAATGGCTGCATTCAGTGGGGGAGTGCAAGGCAATGCCGGCCTGTTTGCCAATGCCTGCGATATAGCTAAGCTGTGTCAGATGTGGCTCAATGGCGGAGTGTATGGCGGCGAACGGATTCTATCGGAATCAACCGTGAAGCTGTTTACCGGCACTCATAGCCGTTCCGGTATGAGAGGGCTTGGCTTTGATATGCTCAAACGTAACAAAAGTATGGACAGTGCCCGGGCGGCATCATCTACCTACGGCCATACGGGATTTACCGGTACATGTTTTTGGGTAGATCCGGAGCGTGATATCATATTCGTGTTCCTGAGCAATAGGGTGAATCCTACGCGCGACAACTCTGCATGGAACCGGATGAACCCGCGTGGAGCCATACTCAGAGCTGTTTACGCAGCTCTGTCATGATAAAAAAGCCTTGCTGCGTGGTAGTCTTACACAAAATTTTTAGTATTTTTGTGTCAGTAAGCCAATTCTGATATAAAATGAGCCAAGAATTTACTCCTGAGGATCCGGATGATGATGACTTAGGCAACGGTGAGGCCACTGAGGGTGGATTTTCATCAATGCTTGTGGATCTGACTGACGACGTTGTTCGCCAGCAGTTGCGCGGCATGTTCCAAAGCTGGTATCTTGACTATGCCTCGTACACCATACTTGACCGTGCCATACCGCATATTGATGACGGGCTGAAGCCTGTGCAGCGCCGCATACTTCATGCCATGAAGACGCTTGATGACGGCCGCTTCATCAAGGTAGCCAATATAGTGGGTAATACCATGCAGTATCATCCTCACGGTGATGCCTCCATCTATGGCGCTCTTGTGCAGTTAGGACAGAAAGAACTTCTGGTGGAAACGCAGGGTAACTGGGGTAACATTCTTACCGGAGCCTCGGCGGCGGCCGGCCGATATATCGAGGCCCGCCTGTCGCAGTTTGCTCTTGACGTGCTCTATAATCCTAAAGTCACTAACTGGACGCCGAGTTATGATGGGCGTAACCGCGAGCCGGTGACTCTGCCGGCCAAATATCCGCTGCTGCTGTCACAGGGCATGGGTGGTATTGCAGCCGGACTGTCCTCATTGATACTGCCGCATAACTTTAATGAAATTATAGATGCGGCAGTGGCATATCTGCGTGGCGAGGAGTTTACACTCTACCCTGATTTCATAACGGGTGGACTGATTGACGTAAGCCGATATAACGATGGCGCTCGCGGAGGTAAGGTCAGAGTACGTGCCAAGATAGAAAAAATTGACTCCAAGACGCTCGCCATAACTGAAATTCCTTACGGAATGACTACCGGCACACTTATAGAGTCAATAATAAAGGCTTATGAGAAGGGTAAGATAAAGATACGCAAGGTAGATGACAACACGGCTGAAACGGCCATGATAATGGTGCACCTGCAGCCGGGCACGTCAAGCGACAAGACTATTGACGCACTGTATGCATTTACTGACTGTGAGCTTCCCATATCGCCTAACTGCTGTGTGATCTATGACAATAAGCCGCACTTTATAGGCGTGAGCGATGTGCTTAGGCGCAACGTAGAGTCAACTCGCTCTATACTGAAGGCCGAACTTGAGATAGCTCTTGGCGAGGTGCGTGAACAGCTGCACTTTGCATCGCTTGAACGCATATTCATAGAAGAGCGGATATATAAGGATAAGGAGTTTGAACAGAGCCGTACCAAGGACCAAGCCGCTGAACATATTGACAAACGTCTTGAACCATGGAAGCCCAAGTTTATTCGTGAGGTGACTATGGATGATCTGCTTAAGCTGCTTGATATAAAGATGGCCCGTATACTCAGATTCAATGTAGAGCAGGCCGAAGAGAAAATGGCAGCTCTCAACGAACGCGCTGAATATCTTAAGGGCGAGCTTGACAATCTTACGGATTATACCATCCGGTGGTATGAGGGTCTTAAAGAAAAATATGGCGAGGCTTATCCACGCCGCACACAGATACGCAGTTTTGATAATATCGAGGCTGCTAACGTAGCTGAGGCAAACGAAAAGCTGTACATAAATCGTGAAGACGGCTTCATAGGAACCGGGCTAAAGAAAGATGAGTACCTGTGTACCTGCTCCTCCATGGACGATATAATCATATTCTATAAGGATGGCCGCTACAAGGTTACTCGAGTACAGGACAAGATGTTCGTAGGTAAGAACGTACTGTATGTCAATGTCTATAAGCGCAATGACGCACGCACTATATACAATGTGATATATCAGGACGGTAAGGGCGGCACGTATTACCAGAAGCGTTTCAATGTGCTTGGTGTGACGCGTGACCGCGAATATAATCTTACCCAAGGCAAGCCCGGCTCGCGTGTGGTATGGTTCAGTGCCAATCCTAACGGTGAGGCTGAGGTGGTCAAGGTTACGCTCAAGCCTAAGCCTCGGTTGAAAAGCCTTTTTATAGATGTTGATTTCCGGGAGCTTGCCGTGAAAGGACGTGCGGCCATGGGCAATATTGTCACTAAAAATGAGGTATACCGTTTCTCACTCAAAGAGAAGGGACGCTCTACGCTTGGCGGACGCCAAGTATGGTTTGACCCTGATGTGCTTCGCCTCAATTATGACGGACGCGGTGATTACCTCGGTGAATTCGGCCCGTCAGATCTTGTGCTTGTAGTGCTGAACAGCGGAGAGTATTACACTACGTCATTTGATTCATCTAATCATTATGAGGATGGTATAAGGTTCATATCCAAGCTTAATCCTAATCAGGTATGGACTGCTGTACTGTATGATGCTGATCAGCAGGGCTACCCGTATCTGAAGCGCTTCACATTTGAACCTTCGGCGCGCAGGCAGAGCATAATAGGCGAAAACCCGAAGTCAAAACTTATGGCTCTCAGTGGGGCATTCGGAGCGCGGTTCGAGCTGACATTTGGTGGTGCTGATGAATTCCGTGGCGGTATGACCGTGACTGCTCCCGAATTTGTGGCAGTGAAATCGGTACGAGCCAAAGGTAAACGACTGACCACCTACACTGTGTCAGATATAAAGGAAATAGAGCCGGTGGAGATTCCCGAACCGGAACTTGATGACACTGAGGACGTCTTGCCTGATGAAAGTGTGGCTGATCCTGATGCCGGGAAGACCTCGGAAGAGGTACGTGATGAAATTAACGGGCAGCAGCGTATAGATTTGATATGATTAAGCGCATCCTTACACTGCTGTACGTAATTTCGGCTATGACATTCTTGGCCGAGGCTGCCATGCCCTCAGATACCACTGACTATTCCTTGCCACCCTTACGTCCGGTACTGTCATCATATACGCTCAGATCCGGGTCATCACATATGGCCGATACCTATCTGTCGCCACTTAAATATTCGGGCTGGGACGTAGGATTCAACTATACGCGTTCACAGGCCATGAAGTTTAATCCCAGGGCGTGGGTTATGCAGCTGAGTGCAGGTGTCATTGCTGACAGGACTGTCAATCCGGCTCGAAATGCCACCATGTGGTATTGGGGCGCTGATTTCTCATGGAGCATGATAAGGCGGTGGCGATTGACATCGGAACTATCGGCCGGAGTAGGCGGCTCTGCCCTAATCTCGGCCGGATGCATGTACACTGCCCGCAATGGCAATAATCCCGCCTCAGCCAAAGCCTCTGTCATGGTGGGAGCTACAGCCTATGCAGCGTGGAACGGACGTATAGCACGCATCCCTGTAACCTTGCGGTATCAGCCGGTAATACCTGTCACCGGCGCATTCTTCGCACCTGATTATGGAGAGCTGTATTATGAGATATATCTCGGCAATCATTCAGGTCTGGTACACCCGGCATGGTGGGGAAATTATTTCAAGTTAGATCATACGCTTACTGCCGACGTGCATTTGGGCTCTACCTCGCTGCGCATAGGCTATGCTGGAGGTATATATACCACACGAATCAACGATATAACCACTCGGCGGTTTACGCATGCTGCTGTGATAGGCATATCCGGGGAATGGCTGTCAGTGAATCCGTCGCGCCGAATATCGGATAAGGCCGCTATAATTTCATCAAGGTACTGATATGAACATATTTAAGCGTGCTATAATATTTATTGTCCTACTGTCCGTGAGCTTGACGTCATGTCATGATATTCCTGAGTATGCTGATGATCCGAAGGGCAACTTTGAGGCTCTGTGGACAGTGTTTGATCATCACTACTGCTTCTTTAAGGAAAAGAATGTGGACTGGGATGAGGTGTATGTGCGATACAGCCGCAAGATTTCCGATAAGATGAGCCGCGATGAGCTGTTCAATCTGCTGTCAGAAATGGTGGCAGAGCTTAAGGATGGCCACGTGAATCTGTCATCGCCGTGGTCCACATCCTATTACCGCAAGTGGTGGAGTGACTATCCGCAGAATTATGACGCCCGCCTGATAGAGCAGTATTACTACAATTTCAATTACCGCTCACTTGGCACGGTCAATTACGGACTGCTGTCTGACAACATAGGCTATATGCATTACGGCTCATTCGAAACCGGACTTGGTGCCGGTAATGTTGACTATATCTTGCAGTACTTCAGTACGGCAAGAGCTTTGATAATAGATGTTCGTGACAATGGCGGAGGAGTAATAACGCACGTGGAGGATCTGGTAAACCGCTTCATATCCAAACGCACCCTTGCCGGATACATCATACACAAGACCGGCCCGGGCCATGATGACTTTGATGAGCCATATGCGTATTATTTTGATCCTATAGGTGACGGCCATATCCGTTGGGAGAAGCCTGTGGTGGTATTAGCCAACCGCAGTACGTTCAGTGCTGCCAACAATTTTGTAAGTATAATGAAGCTGCTCCCCGGGGTGGCCGTCATAGGTGATGTTACCGGCGGAGGAAGCGGTATGCCTTACAGCTCCGAATTGCCCAATGGGTGGGGTGTACGATTCTCAGCATGTTCCATCCTTGACGCGCAGGGCAATACCACAGAGCAAGGGGTGACCCCCACTGAAGGATGCAAAGTGGATATGACCGAGGCCGATGCTATGACCGGCCACGATACTATCCTTGATTTTGCTATTAGTTACATTAATTCCCGTTTTTGACATCTTGGGCCATACGTATGTAAGTACCCATGTCTTTGTCGCCTCGGCCTGACAGGTTTACCACCACTACATCATCAGGCTTGAACTTCATGTGCTCAAGTGCCGCAAGGGCATGGGCGCTTTCCAAGGCCGGGATTATACCCTCCATGCGTGTCAGCAGTAAGGCGGCCTCTACGGCCTCACCGTCCGTGACGGTCACTATTTGAGTGCGTCCTGTATCCTTAAGGTATGCCTGTAGCGGGCCTACTCCGGGATAGTCAAGCCCGGCAGATATAGAATAAGCCTCCATGACGTTCCCGTCAGAGTCCTGCATCACCAGTGTTCGTGAGCCGTGCAGCGTCCCTTCCTTGCCTGTAGCCATGGTGGCGGCGTTATATTTGGTGTCAGTTCCTTGTCCGGCGGCTTCGGCCACTACAAGCTTAACATCCTCACTGCCTATGAAGTGATAGAAGGCGCCTGTGGCATTGCTGCCTCCGCCTACGGCTGCTATCACGTAATCCGGTTCTTCCCTACCTTCGGCATCCTGTAGCTGCATACGTATCTCTTCTGATATTATAGACTGGAAATGTGCCACTATTTCGGGAAACGGGTGTGGACCTACCGCGCTGCCTATCAAGTAAAATGCATCAGGATTCTTTACCCATGCCTCAAGTGCCGCGTCAACGGCGTTGTTCAGCGTCTGATTACCTTCGGAAGTTGCCATTACCTGTGCTCCCAACATTTGCATACGCTGCACATTGGGCCGCTGTCGTTCCATGTCGGTAGCTCCCATGTATATGGTGCATTTCATGTCCAACAGGGCCGCCACCGTAGCTACTGCTACGCCATGCTGCCCGGCGCCTGTTTCCGCTATAACTTCATTCTTGCCCATACGGCGAGCCAACAGACCCATGCCAATGGCATTGTTTATCTTGTGTGCGCCTGTATGATTCAGGTCCTCACGTTTTAAATATATTTTCGCTCCATATCTTTTACTGAGCTTTTCGGCTTTGTATAGAGCTGAGGGTCGTCCTACATAGTCGTGCATCAGTTGTTCGAATTCTTGTATGAAAGCGGGGTCAACAATGGCCTCTTTAAATGCTTTTTCCACTTCGGTGAGCCTGGCTTTGATTTCATCCGGCACAAAAGCGCCGCCATAAGGACCATAGAAACCGTTGTCACTGATAGGGAGAGATGTGTGGCTGAGATGTTGGTAGTGAGTCATGATGTAAATTGTTTAAAAAGAGCGGAGCCACCTTTGTGCAGGCGGCTCCGCTTGTGGGTTGATGAAATATTGTAAATGTCAGATAGTGAAATGTCAGGATGTCACAGATCCGGTGCCGCCGAGTATATCACGGAGGCGCCACCAAAAATTGTTCTGTGAATCGCTGTTATACATTTTGTAATTAGTTTCGGCAAATATATGACATTATGATATGAAATACAACTTTTGACGTAAAAAAGTTTTTAGGGACGTATCTCATATGTGGGTATATCCACCAGCTTTATGTCAAATGACAGTGTGGAGAACGGTGATATGGTTCCGGATCCGTCGGCTCCATATCCCTGGGCATATGGTATTATCACCCGGCATGAATCGCCTACGTGCATGTGTGTCAGGGCTATCTGCCATCCAGCTATAAGGCCGTCATTAAGCGTAAATGTCCGGGTGCTGTCCACTTCGCTGTAGCTGGAGTCAAATGGAGTGCCGTTGTACAGCTCACCCTTGTATTTTACTTTCACGGAGCTTGACAGCATAGGCACAAGATTTCCGGCCGTGGCTGCACGGTTATTGAAGTAGTGTATCAGCACTCCTGACTGGGTGTACCAGTCGGGGGTGAGCTGGGTGTAGAAGTCGGTACCGTCTGCGTTTTTAAGGGCCTTTTGGGCTTGATACCATTCGGTGTTTGTCTTCTGCCACTCCATGTACGAGTCCCAGTTGTTGTCATCAGAGCATGAGCTGATACCAAGGGCAGATATTGCCATGATAAGCATGGCTATGAAAGGTAATTTGTTCATCTATTTATTGTGTCTTAGTCAAAGTTTACCTCCGGCGCTTTTTGTGCGCCTTCCTCAGCCTTGAATTGCGGCTTGGGCGTGAATCCGAACCATCCGGCATAAATCATGGTGGGGAATTTCTTTATTGATGTGTTGTATGTCTTTACGGCCTCGGTGTACCGGCTGCGGGCGGTAGTCACACGGTTTTCGGTGCCTTCAAGCTGAGTCTGGAGGTCGCGGAAATTTTCGTTGGCTTTCAGGTCAGGATAGGCTTCCGTAACGGCGAGCAGCGATTTGAGCGCGCCACTGAGCTCGTTCTGTGCCTGCTGGAATCGGGCCAGATTTTCTTCGGTGAGGCTGTCGGCATTTATGGTTATTGATGTGGCTTTGGCGCGGGCTTCTGTCACCTTCTCAAAGGTGGCAGTTTCGTGGGCTGCGTAGCCCTTGACCGTATTTACCAGGTTTGGTATAAGATCGGCGCGCCGCTGATACTGATTTTCTACTTCGGCCCAGCTCTGATCCACACTCTGCTGCTGGTCAACAAGCGAGTTGTAGTTGCAGGAGCTGAGTCCAAGTATACAGCATAGAGCCGTGGCTATAATTGATATTCTCATTCGGTCAGAAATTGTCGGTTTGTTCTATGTCATGAAAGCTTGCGCAGCAGTGCATTTATGCTTACACGGCCATGTATAAGGCTGTGGAGCTCGCTGGCAGCCACGCGGGTCTGTTCCATGGAGTCACGTTCACGCAGTGTTACGGTGCCGTCTTCGAGTGTCTGATGGTCCACCGTTATACAGAACGGTGTGCCTATGGCATCCTGACGGCGGTAGCGCTTGCCTATAGAGTCCTTCTCATCGTAATGTGTGGCAAAGTCAAACTTCAGGTCATCCACTATCTCACGTGCCTTTTCGGGCAGTCCGTCCTTGCGAACAAGGGGCATTACGGCACACTTTACAGGTGCCAATGCCGGCGGCAGATGCAGCACTACGCGCTTGTCGCCACCTTCCAGTGCCTGCTCCTCATAGCTTGAGCATAGCACTGACAGGAACATGCGGTCCACGCCTATGGATGTCTCTATAACGTAGGGTACATAGCTCTCGTTCAGCTCAGGATCAAAGTATTTGATGTTCTTGCCTGAGTACTTTTCGTGCTGGCTCAGGTCAAAGTTGGTGCGTGAGTGTATGCCTTCCACTTCTTTGAATCCGAACGGCATTTCAAATTCGATGTCAGTGGCGGCATTGGCATAGTGTGCCAGCTTGTCGTGGTCGTGGTAGCGGTATTTTTCATCGCCGAGCCCCAGAGCCTGATGCCAACGCAGGCGCCATTCTTTCCACTGCTTGAACCATTTCAGCTCCTCGCCGGGGCGTACAAAGAACTGCATCTCCATCTGTTCGAATTCCCTCATGCGGAATATGAACTGGCGTGCCACTATCTCATTGCGGAAAGCCTTGCCTATCTGAGCTATGCCGAACGGTATGCGCATACGGCCCGTCTTCTGGACGTTAAGATAGTTCACGAATATACCCTGAGCCGTTTCCGGGCGCAGATACACCGTCATGGCGCCATCGGCGGTGGAGCCCATTTCGGTACGGAACATGAGGTTGAACTGACGCACATCAGTCCAGTTACGTGTGCCGGATACGGGGCATACTATTTCCTGATCTATTATTATCTGGCGGAGTTCGTCAAGGTCGTTGTCGTTCATGGCCTTGGCAAAACGTTCATGCAGGGCGTCGCGCTTGGCTTTATGTTCGGCTACACGCGGATTTGTCTGGCGGAAGAGCTCTTCATCGAATGAATCGCCGAAACGCTTGCGGGCTTTGGCCACTTCCTTCTCTATCTTGTCATCCATCTTGGCCAGCTCGTCCTCAATGAGTACATCGGCGCGATAGCGTTTCTTTGAGTCACGGTTGTCTATCAACGGGTCGTTGAAGGCGTCCACATGTCCGGATGCTTTCCATATGGTGGGGTGCATGAATATGGCGGAGTCTATGCCCACTATGTTTTCATGCAGCAGCGTCATGGCGTCCCACCAGTAGCGCTTTATATTGTTCTTCAGTTCTACTCCATTCTGTCCGTAGTCATATACGGCGGCAAGGCCGTCATATATTTCGCTTGATTGGAATACGAAGCCATATTCTTTGGCGTGTGATACTATTTTCTTGAATACGTCGTCTTGTTGAGCCATTTGGTCTTGTATATAGTTTGGCGCAAATTTAGACAATTTTTTTCATTATATATGCCCTTCGGGTCAAATTGTTGGTATATTATCACGGCTCTTTCATTTAGAAATTAAATAACCGTATAATGCCCTTACCCGGGTC
>JAMPBB010000038.1 GCA_023666885.1 Muribaculaceae bacterium
AAAATATATCTTTGGGGAGATGTAATCAAGGTATTTTAAATGAAAGAGCCGTGGGCAAACAACAGTTTGCACAAAAAAATTACTAAAAAAAATTTGGAGGTACAGTTTTTCTTCTTACCTTTGTGACGTTTTTGAAGCTAAAAAAAATTGTTTTATTATTTTAATTAAAAAGAAAATGAAAAAGTTAGTTTTATTACTTGCTGTTGTATTCAGTGCTTCTCTTTTCTCATGCGGTAGCTCAAACACCGAAGCTAACGCTGCTGACACCACCGCTACCGAACCCGATACCACTATCGCCGTTGTAGCTGCTGAAGCAACTGACACCACTCAGCAGGGTGACACCACCGTCATCACTGACACCACCGTTGTTGCTGCCGCTGCTGTAGTAGAATAATCAGAGAACGCATTCAACATTAAAAGAGCTGCATCCCTTACGGGTTGCGGCTCTTTTATTTTATCCCCACTTATATTCCGAACAATTTGCACATAAGGGGACGTTATATTTTCAGTTTGATTAACAGAATATGACTTTTCCCGTTAAAAACCTCATCAAAGCCGCCTCATTAGCGCTCTTTTTATCAGTGCCGTCCGTTATTAAGGCCGAGATACGCACCGTAGCCGATTCCGTGCCTGACCGATGGCAGTATGTAAGTGAGTATATACAGACGCTGCCCAGCGAGGACAGGTGGTGGCAGAGTTTCCATGACCCCGTTCTGGACTCACTGATATCATTAGGCATTGACAACAACTTCAATCTGCTCACAGCCATGCACCGTATAGGCGCGGCACGCCAGGCTGTAAATCAAGCGAAATCACGCTACTATCCTACCATATCCATATCGGGCGGATGGGATAAATCCCGTACCTCGGGCGAGATGACAAGTCCGGCCGGACGCAGCCAGACCATGAGCTACTTCACAGCCGGAGCTGACATGACGTGGGAGATAGATCTGTTCGGACGCATACGCCAACAGGTCAATCAGAAGAAACAGCTCTACAACGCATCCCGCGCTGACTATGCAGCCACTATGGTGAGCCTGTGCAGCGAAATAGCCCGTAATTACGCATCGTACAGAATGTATCAGCTGGAGCTGGCAGTAGCACATGAGCATCTGGAGTCACAGGACAGCGTAATGCACATAGCCATGTACCGACATGAGGCCGGGCTCAATTCCGAGCTTGACGTGGCTCAGGCCGGCACCATATATTACTCCACGAAAGCATCCATACCCACGCTTGAATCATCGGCCGCAACGGCGGTAAATGCCATATCGCTCCTGCTCGGTGAGTATCCGGGGAGAGTGGCGGCTATGCTATCCCGGCCCGCTCCTCTGCCTGACTACCGACAGATAGTAGCCACCGGTATGCCGGTAGATCTTATACGCAGGCGTCCGGATATCGTGGCCGCCGAATATCAACTTGCGGCATCGGCTATGGCAGTAGGCGTAGCCAAGAAGGATTTCCTCCCCGTCATATCACTTCAGGCCAGCGCCGGTACATCGGCCCACAATCTAAAAAATATGTTCGGCAAGGAGAGCCTCACCTACTCCATAGCGCCCTCCATCAGCTGGACCGTATTTGACGGATTAAGCCGCAGAGCCGCTGTAGAATCAGCCAAAGAGGAACTGAAAATCAGTGTAGATGCATATAACCTTGCCGTAGTCACAGCCGTACAGGAAGTGGACAATGCCATAATACTTTACACTTCGGCCATGCACGAAGTAGAGGCGCTCAACGATGTGGTAAGAAGCGCCCAGGAGTCATTCACACTCTCACTTGACCTTTACCGAAGCGGGTTGACACCGTTTACCAATGTGGCCGATGCCCAGATCAGCTTCCTTCAGTACGCTGACCAGTTAGTGGTGGCTCAGGGTAATGCCTTGACCGCGTTAATCAACCTATATGCCGCCCTTGGTGGCGGATGGACCCAAGCTCAATAAAAAAATCTTCATCATATGAAACATACACTTCATTTGCCGTTCGCACTGGCCATTACATCCGGCCTGATACTGACATTCAGCTCATGCAAGAAACATGACACAAAGTCCACCGAAGAAATTCCCCCGATAGAGGTGGCTGTTTCGGCCACTGATTCAGTCACTACATACAGCACAATTCCAGGCTCGCTTCATGCGGAAAACAAGGTGGATCTCGTAGCCCGTGTCAACGGTTATCTGCGCAGTATCAACTACAAGAGTGGTGATATAGTAGAAAAAGGACAGCTGCTGTTCACCATAGAAGACACACAGTACCGCGATGCCGTAAGCCAAGCGGCAGCCTCGCTCGCCTCCGCAAAGAGCGCACGTGAGTATGCCGCAAGCCATTATGCCGCCATGGAGAAAGCCCTTAAAAGTGACGCCGTTTCAGTAATGGAAGTCAAGCAAGCCAAGAGTGCGCTCGAGCAGGCCGATGCTGACATCCGCACTGCAAGCGCCCAGCTGCAGACGGCCCGCACGCAGCTCGGATATTGCCGTGTATACGCGCCATTCCGTGGACGCATATCAGCCTCAGGCCCCAGCGTGGGAGCATATTTGAGCGGCGAAGGAGCCGCAGTAACCATGGCTACAATATATGATGACTCTGATATTCAAGCATACTTCACCATAGAGGATGCCTCATTCCTGAAAAGCTTTGCTGACGGCAGGGAAAAGTCCGGTGGAGTAAATTATGACTCTATACCCATAATGTTCTCCGAGGAACTGCCTCACACTTATTCCGGAAGCCTGTCATACTTGTCGCCTGACATTGATTCCTCGACCGGCACAATGCAGCTCCGCGCCAAGATAAACAACCCGTATGGCGAGCTCCGTGACGGCATGTACGTAAGCGTGAAACTCCCCACCGGAGTAAGCCCGCACGCAGTCATAATAAAGGATGCCTCCATAGCATCGGACCAGTTAGGCAAATACATCTATACCGTCAATGATTCAAACAAGGTAGTGTACACCCCTATAAAAGTAGGAAGTATGGCCAATGACAGCATGCGTGTAGTGCTGTCCGGACTACAGCCCGGCACCAAGTACGTGACCAAAGCTCTGCTCAAAGTACGTCCGGGCATGGAGATAAAACCTATTGTAAAACCGTAAGAGTCTGAACGGATATGTTTTCTAAATTTTTCATTGACAGGCCTATATTTGCCATAGTATTGGCCATAATGATGATTCTTGCCGGACTTATCACGGTAAAGACTCTCCCTGTGGCACAGTTCCCTGACATTACCCCTCCCACCGTTATGGTAAGCGCCAGCTATCCGGGTGCCGATGCGGCTACCGTGGCCACCACTCTCGGTGTGCCCATTGAACAGCAGGTAAACGGTGTGGAAGGCATGATGTATATGAGTTCCTCATCCGGCTCTGATGGCAGCTATAACCTCACCATAACCTTTGAAATAGGTACGGATCCGGATATGGCAGCCGTGAAGGTGCAGAACCTCATATCACTGGCTGAAGCTACGCTACCCAACTCCGTAAAGCAGCAGGGTATATCAGTAATGTCACGTTCATCCAACATAATAATGTTCGTGGCTCTGGAAAGTGACAACCCCAAGGAATATGATGCACTGTATCTTACCAACTACGCTCAGCTCAACATAGTGGATGAGCTGTCACGCATTGACGGCGTAGGACAGGTAGGCGCATTCGGCGCAGGTGAATACAGTATGCGCGTATGGCTTGACCCGGACAAAATGCGAGTGCGTAATATAAGCGCTTCGGAAGTAACCGATGCCATATCCTCACAAAATATGCAAGTGAGTGCCGGCAGTGTTGGCGCAGCTCCCAATGGAGGCAATGCAGCCTTTGAATATACCCTTACGGCGCAAGGCCGACTTAAAACTGTGGAGGAATTTGGCAACATAGTGCTCCGCACCGATGCCGATGGAGGTATGCTGCGCTTGCGTGATGTGGCACGTATAGATTTGGGCAGCGACTCATATGGAGCCATCTCCAAGGTGTCCAATCATGATGCCGGACTGCTCGGTGTATACCAGCTGCCAGGAGCCAATGCCCTCTCCGTGGCCAAAAAGGTAGAGAAAAAGCTTGAACAGCTGTCGGAATATTTCCCTGAGGGAGTGCATTACCGTGTCATCATGAACACGTCCGATTTCGTATCCGCATCCATTGATGAAGTTCTTGTAACATTTGTGGAAACTACTCTGATAGTGATGATAGTGATACTACTGTTCCTACAGAGCTGGCGTGCAGTGATAATACCCATGATTACCATTCCGGTATCGCTCATAGCCACATTCGCAGTAATGAAGCTGCTCGGATTTACCATAAATACCCTGACTCTGTTCGGACTTGTGCTGGCTATAGCCATTGTGGTGGACGATGCCATAGTGGTGGTGGAGGACTGTGCGCGTGTGGTTCAGAAAGGCCTGCTTACACCCCGCAAAGCCGCTGAGAAAGCCATGCTTGAGCTGCAAGGTCCTGTGATAGGTGAGGTGCTCGTACTTCTGTCAGTATTCATACCTACGGCTTTCGTAAGCGGTATAACCGGCGAACTCTACAAACAGTTTGCCCTCACCATAACCGTTTCCACGGCATTCTCCGGCATAAGCGCCCTTACGCTTACACCTGCCTTGTGCGCATTGTTCCTTCGGAAAGGCACCACCGGAAGCAATTTTTTCATATTCCGCTGGTTTACAAAGGGGTTCAATGCCACGCTTGCCGGATACATGAAGATAGTAGGCACATTCCTGCGCCGTCCGCTCGTGGCCATATGCGCATACCTGATAATTACAGGCATAGCATTCTGGGGATTCATACAGATGCCCACATCATATGTGCCCGAAGAGGATATGGGCTATTTCATGGGCTCAGTACAGCTGCCCACAGGTGCCTCACTTGACCGCACACAGGAAGTGTTGGAGAATGTCAGCGCCCGACTCATGCAGCTGCCGGAAGTAAAGGATGTAATAAGTATAGCCGGATTCTCATTCATGGGCGGCGGTTCCGGCAGCAACATGGGTGCTCTCAGTGTGGTGCTCACTCCGTGGAAGGACCGTAAAGGAAAAGGACAGAGCGCTGAGGATGTCATCAAAAAGTTTGAAGAATCATGTGCTGACATAGAGGAGGCCGTAATATTTGGACTGAATCCTCCCGCCATACCCGGCCTTGGCATGGCATCCGGGCTTCAGATGGAGCTTCTGGACATAAACAACCTCGGCGCCGGTCCTATGAAACAAGCCCTTGCCGCTGTGACCGAAGCCGCCGAGAAGGATCCGCGAATAGCATCCGTGACATCCCTGTATGAAGGTGAGGTGCCGCAATTCAAACTCGACATTGACCGTGACCGCGTAAAGTCAAAAGGCATAGTGCTGGCCGACATATATTCAGTGTTGGCATCATTTACCGGCTCGGACTATGTGAATGATTTCAACAAATTCGGCCGCGCTTATGAGGTGATAGTGTCAGGCGATGTACTGTCACGTGACCGCGTGGATGACGTACTGAGATTGAGTGTACGGAACTCCGAGGGTGAGATGGTACCGTTCTCAGCATTTATGAATATCAAACCGGTTATGGGCGAGTCTACGGTAAGCCGATACAATATGTACCGTACCGCATCGCTCACAGCCACGGCCGCACATGGCACAAGCTCCGGCGATGCCATTAAGGCCATGGAGAATATAGTACACAAGACTTTGGGCAGCAACTACTCATACGCATGGACCGGCGAGGCATATCAGGAAACCCAGGGTGGCACCACCGTGACCATGGTAATGATATTTGCCGTAATTATAACCCTTCTTGTACTGGCTGCCCAATATGAGAGTATCACTAACCCTATAGCGGTGGTGATATCTATGCCCACTGCCATACTCGGCACTGTAATAGGCTGTCTGATAATGGGACAGAGTATCAACATCTATACTCAGATAGGCATAATACTTCTGTTAGGTCTATCGGCCAAGAACGCTATTCTTATAGTGGAGTACGCCGTTGACTTCCGCAAGCAAGGGCTTGACATACGTCAGGCAGCTCTTGATGCCGGACGCATCCGATTCCGTCCTATCATGATGACGGCCTTGGCATTCGTATTCGGAGTAATGCCTATGCTGTTTGCCACCGGCGCCGGGGCAGCAAGCCGTATATCGCTTGGCACGGCTGTGGTATTCGGCATGTTCATCAATGCCATAGTGGGTATTCTGTTCGTACCTAACTTCTGGGAGCTGCTTGAACGATTCCGCGAAAAGTATCTTGCCCGTATATTCTCCGCCGATCCCACGGCCCAAATACCACCGGTGGACAGCGGTAAAACCGATAGCACCACGGACAAGACCACCACAGATACCGATATATAAAATAACACTAAACGCACTGCCCCACTCGGCAGTGCGTTTTTTATAGCCAGAGTATTTTTATGATAAATTCCTGCTGAAACCGAAATATTAACATCAAATAGTTGCCAATTCTGTTAAAATACTTTTACTTTGCCAAATACTAAAACAACATCACATTCATCTACTATGAAACCCGTCATAATCAAAAACATTTTTGCACTTGCCGCTGCTTGCGGAATTGTAGGCTCAGTAAGTGCCATAAATCTGACTCCGTCCATCAATATCAATCCGGTCCGTACGTTAGCTGCCTCTGACTCCCCCACCGCATATTACTACACCCCTATGGGCATGACCTTTTCAGGGATTGACAAGACCGGGAACTTTGACGGCGATTATGCCTATGCTCCCGTATCGTTCCGCATGCAGACGGCAGCCGAAGTGACCGGCGGCACCATAGAATGGAAATATCCTACCGGGTTAAATACGTCAGGTACAGAAACCTTTGGCACATCGACATCACAGGAGTTCAGTTTCCGCATGACTCAAGCCGGGCGTTACTCCACTCCCGTACTGTCATGCATCAACGGCTCTAATACAGTTCAATACTGTGCTGCCAACGATGGCATAATATATGGAAGCCTTGGCTCGGACAGCCATTTTGCAGTCAACTACCAGCCGAATCAAATGACTGAATTCGGCACTGCATCCGAAATACTCAATGTCAACGATGCCTCAGCTTCAGCCATGCTCAATATGGTTATGGCCGGCGGCCTGTACTCAGACATAAAGCTGTACGGCTTTGCTGAATCATTCTACTACAGCAAGGACTTCTGGCTTGAAGCTATAAACTGTGAGATAAGCAGCAAAACCACTCCGGCTCTTGATGACATAGCCGTGAAGGTATTCCGCCGTGAGCAGACCAGCGTTTACACGGATGAAGTAGCCACGCTCACCCCCACCGACATCTATGCCATGGGCAATGACCGATATTTCGTGACATTCACCTGCTCCGAACCCACACTTATCACAACGGCCATGCAGGTAGTGGTACTTCCAGCTGAAGGGAACAAAATATCGTTCTCTATGGTAATGCCTCTCCAAAAATCATATCATGCATCCAATGCCGGTACAGCATCGCTCTATGCTGACTTCTCTCTTCTGAACAAACCTGTAAAAAAACAGTACATAGACTTTTACGGCACTGAAGTAACCAACGATGACGATACCAGTGCCGGATTTCTCAATAACTGGGCCATAGGCATAAAAGGATCATATGAGAAGCCTGCGGCCATCAATGCCATAGACGCTGACCCCACTACTGCTGACGATGACAGCATATACAACCTGCATGGCGTAAAAGTGGGCAGCACAAAGTCCGACCCTTCATTGCCGGCCGGCATATACATCAGTGGCGGTAAGAAGATCATTGTACACTAACTCAATTATCACATATTACGTTATGAAAAAAATTTTTACTCTAACTACCGCATCATGCATTGCTCTGGCAGCTATGGCCTATGAACCGGGCAACGTGTTGCTACTTCCTGAAAGTGCAGCCCCTGTATTAAAAAACACCACATCAAAAGTGGTACGCACATACAGCAAGCCTGACGGCGGCGCATCACGCGCCTATAACTATAGCTTCCCTGACTATGCCCACTATCCCGCTCCGGCAGGCGTGTATTTTCTGGGGCTTGACCGCAAAGGGAATATTCCGGCGGCAGAATATGCCATGGCTCCATGCAATGTCAATATAGTATTTCATGCTCCGCTGGATCTTTCCGAGGGCGATTATGAGTGGGATTACATCAATGCGGCAGGCAAAAGTGCAAGCGCGGAGAACGAGGATATCACTATGAACGTATCAAGTACCTCTGTGGTGGATGCGCCATACCTGTACTGCTGGACATACAGCGGAACCGGCGGATACACCATGGCCCGTGACGGCATAGCGTTTGGATACGGCAGCATACCTGATGATAAGGGCGTACACTACATGAGCTCCAATCTTAACTCCATACTGCTCGGAGCTGACCTGTATGATGTAGCCACTCTCAGCGTAAACTATGGCGATGCCGGCAAGAATTTTGCCGATTCCTACCCCTTGAAAATTTCGGATGTTACGGTAAAAGGGTTTGCCGAACTGTTCAGATATGCAGCTCCGTACAGCTTTGATGAGATACGAGCTGATGTGATCTATGCTGACGGAACCGGCTCAAAGGGTGACATATCGCATCTTGAAGCCGACATATATCCTTATGATTCTGAAAAAGGCGTGGATTTTGACCACCTGCTGGCTACATATCCCGCATCTGAGGCCATACATTATGACACTTATCAGGGCGCACGCTGGGTATGCTACGAATTTGCTCCTGCTGCCGGAACCACAGCGCCCGTCATAACAAGTGACGTAATGGTGATAATCCGTCCTTCCGACGGCAATACCGAGCACTACATATCACCTACCATCAAGGGCGTAGACACATATTACAGTGCCGAACCGCATACGGCTTTTGTATACTGTGCATACACCCGTGGCGGCAACCGCGTGGAAAACGGATGCCTCGACTATTCAGGCGTGGAGGTCGAAGGGTCAAGGGCATCCTACTACTCACATCACTGGAACGTAGGCGGCAAGATGAACTATGCTGTAGAGGCCGGAATTACATCGGCAGTCATGGATGAGGCCGAAAGCACTGACACCTCGGTATATAACCTTACCGGAGTGAAAGTGGCCGATGAATCAGATATGAGCGGTCTGCCTTCCGGAATATATATAGTGAAAGGCAAGAAAATCATCATACGAAAATAAGTCCATACAGGGATTATTATAAGAATACCCGCCTGAGTATGTTAAGAACTCAGGCGGGTATTCAATATTAAAGACTATTCTTATAATTACATAAGGGCTTGATTCATGCTATTGAACGCATCAAGCAGGCCATCTTTGTTTTTACCGCCGGCCTGTGCGAATCCGGGCTGACCGCCACCACCACCTTTGATAAACTTGGCAGCCTCACGCACTATGTTAGAGGCATTCAGCCCGCGCTTTACCACATCATCGGTAAGCATAACCGTAAGCAGCGGCTTACCTGACATGTCAATGGTAGCGCCAATAAAAGCAGTAGCTTCAGGTGATGCAGCGCGAACACCGAATGCCACATTCTTAACCACATCAGGCATACGCACGCCACTCATGGTCACTACCTTTATGCCGTTTACATCCTTGGCTTCCGCAATGGAGGTCTTGACCATAGCGGCAATCTTTTCCTTGAAATACTCCTCCACCTGTTTCTGAAGTTCAGCATTCTCGGCTATCGAGCGGCGAAGAGCAGCCACTACGTCAGGCGCATTATTAAGCATACCGGCTATTTCACGTATGGTCAATGCCATATCATCAAGGGCATTCTCCACACGCTCTCCGGTTATGGCCTCTATACGGCGTATGCCGGCGGCTATGCTGCTTTCGCTTATTATGCGTATCATACCTATGTTACCGGTATTGTCCACGTGAGTACCGCCACACAGCTCTATCGAATCGCCGTAACGTATCACGCGCACCTCATCGCCGTACTTTTCGCCGAACAGTGCCATGGCTCCCATGGCCTGCGCTTCGGCTATAGGCACATTGCGGCGTTCATCGCGTGCTACGGCCTGACGCACCTTAGCATTGGCGCGATGCTCCACTTCGCGAAGCTCCTCGGGGGTAAGTTTCTGGAAGTGCGAGAAGTCAAAGCGCAGTATTTCAGGCGATACATATGAACCCTTCTGCTCCACATGCTTGCCTAACACTTCACGCAGAGCTTCATGAAGCAAGTGTGTAGCCGTATGGTTACATGAGGTAGCCTTACGAGCTTCAGTATCAATAGCAGCCACGAATCTCTCAGCCGGATTGGCAGGTATCTTCTTTGCCAGATGCACAGCCATACCGTTTTCACGCTTAGTGTCATAAATATCTATCACTTCGCCTGATTCCACTCCGGTAAGAGTGCCTCGGTCACCTACCTGACCGCCCATTTCAGCGTAGAACGGACTTTCGGCAAGCACTATCTGATAATACTCTCCCTTCTTCTGCTTTACCTTACGGTAACGGAGTATGGATGTTTCGGCGCTTGTGCTGTCATAACCCACAAACTGTGGCTCACCTTCATTTACTACAGCCCAATCGGCAGTCTCCACGGCAGCTGCATTGCGGGCACGCTCCTTCTGCTTCTGCATCTCGGCGTCAAATCCCTTGCGGTCAAGGGTCATGCCGTTCTCCTTAAGGATGAGCTCAGTGAGGTCAAGCGGGAATCCGTAGGTGTCATACAAGGTGAAAGCCTCACTGCCTGATATTTCCGTCTTTCCGGCTGCCCGGGCTGCGGCTATAGCGCCGTCAAGCATACGGATACCGTTTTCAAGCGTGCGCAGGAACGAGTCTTCCTCTTCCTTGATTACCTTCATTATGAGTTCACGCTGAGCCGGCAGCTCAGGATAAGCGGCTCCCATACTGTCTATCAGAGTGTCGACAAGGCGATACATAAACGCCTGCTTCTGGCCGAGGAATGTATAGGCATAGCGCACGGCACGGCGCAGTATGCGGCGTATCACATATCCGGCCTTGGCATTACCGGGCAGCTGTGAGTCAGCTATAGAAAATGCTATGGTGCGCACATGGTCAGCCACTACGCGCATAGCTATATCCACACGCTTGTCATCACCGTATTTCAGCCCTGACAGCTCTGATATGGTAGATATGAGCGGGGTGAATACATCCGTATCATAGTTGGATGTCTTACCCTGAAGAGCCATGCACAGACGCTCAAATCCCATACCGGTGTCAATTACCTTGGCCGGAAGCGGCTCAAGCGTCCCGTCTGCCTTACGGTTGTACTGCATGAACACAAGGTTCCATATCTCTATCACCTGCGGATGATCATGATTTACCAAATCACGTCCCGGCACGGCAGCACGCTCCTCATCATAGCGCAGATCTATGTGTATCTCCGAACACGGTCCACAGGGCCCGGTATCGCCCATTTCCCAAAAGTTATCATGCTTGTTGCCGTTAATGATGTGGTCAGCCGGAAGATGCTTCTCCCAGTAGGCGGCCGCCTCATCATCACGTCCGAGCCCTTCGGCAGGAGAGCCTTCAAATACTGTAGCGTAAAGTCGGTTCGGATCAAGCTTGAGTACATCCACCAGATATTCCCAAGCCCAGTCTATGGCCTCCTTTTTGAAATAGTCGCCAAACGACCAGTTGCCCAGCATCTCGAACATGGTGTGGTGATATGTGTCCATACCCACCTCTTCAAGGTCGTTATGCTTGCCGCTTACGCGCAGACATTTCTGTGAATCAGCTACACGGCGCTCCTTGGCCGCTTTGTTACCGAGTATAATATCTTTGAATTGGTTCATCCCGGCATTTGTAAACATCAGCGTGGGATCATCCTTTATTACCATTGGTGCTGAGGGTACTATCTTATGACCCTTTTCGCGGAAAAAGTCCTTAAATGACTCTCGAATCTCTTTTGCTGTAAGCATATAAAATTTTATAATTTGGAAGTGCAAAATTAGTGGTTATTTCGTACTTTTGCAACTTCATACCAATCACTTATGGATATTCTTGACAAAAAATACTATAAAATCAGTGAAGTGGCCGCGCTTCTTGGCATACCCGCCTCTACCCTGCGCTTTTGGGAAAAGAATTTCACTGTGATAAAACCCCGCCGCAGTGTACGGGGCACACGCTACTACACTCCGGCCGATATTGAAAAGATATCCATGATTCACTATCTGGTAAAGGAGAAAGGGCTAAAACTCGAAGCGGCTCAGGAGCAGATCCGAGCCAATCCCAAAGGCATAGAAACGAAGCATCGGGCCATAGAGAGGCTAAAGGAAATACGCTCTACCCTCCAGAATATGCTTGATGCCCTGCACAAACTCCGCTAAGAGTGTGCTACCTAAAATATGAAAGGCGCCCTTGAAGCAACGTGCTCCGGGGCGCCTTTCTGCAAGCTGGAATTAGGATTTACTTGTCAAGGTGTTCGTAGTGAAGAGTCTTGGTGGGCTGATCACATACTTCTGCCGGACCGAAATACTGGATGGGACCGGGGAACACATACTGGGTGTTGATGGCCCAGTCAGCGCGCTTGGCGGCAAAGCGCTGGAAGGGAGTACCGTCAATGCGTACAAGCGCCTTCTGTATCACAGGCTTCATTTCGCCGTGACGACGCTCCATATTGAACATCATAGTGATAGGTATACCGCCTGCAAGCCACTGTACAGAAGGCTTGGTAAGGTTACGCAGGCTTGATATATATCCGGTTACGCCGGCGTTGATAAGGCATGCGGCGTTAAATCCGAGTGCGTAGCAGTAGTCGGCATCGAAGTTAGAGGGAGCTGCACAGCGTCCTTCATAACCGAAGAAATGATGCAGGGGTGAGAACTTGCCGTTATAATTGCCGGTAGCACGCATCTCTTCCAAACGTCGGCCCACCATTTCGCTAAGCAGTTTCTCAGTTTCTATAAGTGACACCTGTACGTTTCCATGAGGGTCGCGGTCAAGGGTGAGCTGGCGGGCCACACCTGCGGGAAGTGAAGCATATACGGCTGAATTAGCCTCGGACAGATTCTTGATTACGAATTCGCGCTGAGCCTGAGCATCGAGCGATGAGAAGTCAGCGTTGTGGGCCAGAAGGTCGTTAAGCTCAGCTATGAGGCTCTTCATGGCAGGTATGAATTCAATAAGGCCTTCGGGTATAAGCACGGTACCGAAGTTATCGCCACGACCGGCGCGCTCGGCTACTATACCGGCTATATAGTCCACCACATCCTGAAGAGTCTGGTTCTTAGCCTCTACTTCCTCTGATATGATACATACGTTAGGCTGAGTCTGGAGGGCGCATTCAAGAGCTATATGTGAGGCCGAACGTCCCATAAGCTTGATGAAATGCCAGTATTTCTTAGCCGAGAAGCAGTCGCGCTGTATGTTGCCTATAAGTTCTGAATATACCTTGGTGGCAGTGTCAAAGCCGAATGAAGCTTCCACCACTTCGTTCTTAAGGTCGCCGTCAATGGTCTTGGGGCAGCCTATCACCTGTACGCCGGCACCTATCTCCTTATAGTACTCAGCCAGGATGGCAGCGTTAGTGTTAGAGTCGTCACCACCTATTATCACAAGAGCGGTGATGTCAAGCTTCTTGAGTATTTCCAGACCCTTGTCGAACTGCTCTTTCTTTTCAAGCTTGGTGCGTCCTGAACCTATTATGTCAAATCCGCCGGTATTACGGTATTCATCTATTATGGCCGAGGTCAGTTCCTTGTAGTTATGATCCACAAGGCCGCCGGGCCCCATAAGGAAGCCATAAAGGCGGCTGTCCTTATTTATACGCTTTATGCCGTCGAAAAGACCGCAGATCACGTTATGTCCGCCGGGAGCCTGACCGCCTGAAAGTATCACACCTACATTGATAGGCTTGCCTACCACCGGATTCGGGTTCTTTTCAAAGCGGAGTTCCGGCATACCGTAAGTGTTGGGAAACAGCTTGGCTATCTCCTCCTGGTCAGCCACCGAGTGGGTGGGAGCGCCCTCCACAGCCTTAACTGCACCTGTAAGAGCTACGGGGACCTTGGGCTGATAAGCGGCACGGGCTATCTGCAAAGCACTTTTCTTCATGTATATATCTGTTAAATGGGTTAATGTATTATTGAGTGCAAATTTCGGAAAAATAATCGGAATTGTCAATTTCCATTCATTAAATTTTCATAAGCCTGCGGCATCCTGCCGCCGACACCGTAAACAGCTCATCATCAAGATAACGGGCTGCCATCCCGGCTATAGTGTCAGGGGTAAGATTCATTATGGCTTTCTGTTTGGCCTCAAAGTATCCGTCAGGTATAGCGGAGCACTGCATCACTGTATGATAGGAGGCTATGCTGAACGGGGTGTCAAGCACCTCGAGCTGCTGGGCCGATGCGCTCTGGCACAGGCGCCGCAGCTCATCGCCTCGGGGCGGGTCAGTGGCCATGCGGCGCAGTTCGGTACGTATCTCCGCTATCACGCTTTCCGCGTAAGCATTGTCACATTCCGTAATAATCTGTATGCCTGACCCGTCAGGGTATCCGAGCAGTCCTGCCGATATGCCATACGTAAGCCCCTTGTCCTCACGCACATTCTGCATGAGTCGGCTACCGAAATATCCGCCCAATGCCATTACTGCAATATGCAGCGGCACATAGTCAGGGTGCGTCCTATGCGGAGCCGGAGCTGACATCACTATGGCACACTGTTTAGAGTCCGGACGGTCTATCACCGCCACGCTTCCTCCGGGTTCCGGACTGAAGGAAGTAATCAAAGGCGAGGGCACCGGCCCGGGCTCTGACGCAAGGCTGAATGCGTCGGCTATCATGCGCCGTACATCATCGGTTATCTGCCCGGCAACATACACGGTAAGACTCTCAGGATGGCTGTAGCGGTGGAAAAAATCGTTTAGCATCCGTGGCGTAACGCCAAGCGCATCATCAGGCTCCAATGTGCGAGCCAAGGGGTGCGAATCGCCCATCAGCATACGTGAGGCCTGATCCTGGGCAAGAAAGCGCACTTTCTCACGGTTAATCCTTGTCTGCTGCGCCAAAGCGTGCGCCTGCACGCTTACCGCCTCGGCGGGAAACACCGGATGAAGCACCGAATCGGCTATCCCCGGGAGCACCTGCCCCATGCGTGAATTGAGTGAGAAGAATTTCTGTATCACGTAATGCGACATACATGAGGCATTCATCCACGAGCCGTTGAAGTCAAGTATGTCAGCTATATCACGGACTGAATATGAGGCACTCCCCTCTTGAATGGTACGTGCATACATAGCTGCCACAGCCGCACTGCTCGCTTCGGCTGTACCGCCCGTACGCACTGCGGTTATGCAGTTTACAGCATAGTCACACTTGTCATATATCATCAGCCGCACGCCTCCGGGCAGGTCTATCCGCTCCATAGGCGGCAGTGTCAGTTCGCCTACAGCATGCACCTCAGGGGCAACGCTACGGTCAAGTGGCTCGTGTGTCATGGCCTTTCTGCGGCTAAAGTGGCTATATACCGTTCGGCAGCCTCAAGGTCGGCCGGAGTATCTATCCCTATGGTGCCATAAGGCGTAGTGGCGGTGGCTATACGGTAACCGGCCTGAAGCCAACGCAGCTGCTCAAGGCTCTCGGCCAGTTCAAGGATGCTCTGCGGAAGCCTGACCAATTCAGCCAAGGTATCCGCACGATATCCGTACATGCCTATATGGGTATAGAAGGTAGTGGCATCCGGCCAGCGGTCATGCTCGCAACCGCGTATATACGGTATAACTGATCTGCTGAAGTACAAGGCATTGCCTGCGGAGTCCAGTACTACCTTCGGCGTATTGGGGTTAGCAAGCGCATCATATCCGCGGGCCGGGTCAAACGGACGTACCAGCGTGGCTATACGCGTATCCGCATCATGCATGAAGCAGCCTTTCAGCGCTTCAATCTGATCCCGGCGTATAAACGGCTCATCGCCCTGCACGTTGATAATCACATCGGCATCACTACCTGACAGGCTGTAAGCCTCATAGCACCTATCGGTACCGCTACGGTGCGAGGCCGAAGTCATGACGGCACGTCCGCCGAACCGCTCCACCTCCCGGAGTATACGCTCATCGTCAGTGGCCACAAGAGCCTCGCCACCAAGAGCCTCGCTCACGCGCCTGTACACACGCTCTATCATACTCACACCGCCTATAAGGGCAAACGGTTTGCCCGGAAATCGGGTAGATGCATACCGGGCCGGTATTATTCCTATGAACTTCATCGTATCAATTTTCCACAAAATTACTACTTTATACCGAATTATCCATATAAATACGCCATATGGCTGTGATACCACCGGACGCTACGCCACCTCATTTTTGAAGGACATATGCTCCACATTCGGGCTGTATTAGCAGGGCACATCTTAGATATACATTACCACTCTGAGCCGAAGATAAAAAAAGTTACTCCGGCTCAGAAATTATGTATCGCTCATCATATCTCATGCCACATTTTTCAAAAATACTGCGTATCTCATCGGTAAGAGTAATATTTTTGTGATGTTGATACTGATTGCGTATATATTTACACACCACATCCACTTGCGAGCGGGCATGAGAAAAACATCCGTAACCCGCTTGCCATTCAAATCTATACGGGATAAAATGCGAGTCATTTATATATCGTGACGCAGATGACTTAACATCACGTACCATATCAGGAATAGATTGGTTTACATTATATCCAACCAACATATGCACATGACTGTCAATCCCACCTACTGAACAAGGATAATGTCCAAGATTTCTAAGCACCCCTCCAATATAGGCATGCACCTTAGGAATATAAACAGGAGGCAGAAGCGAGTTACGGTTTTTAACCGCAAATATTATATGCAAATATATCTGTGTATATGTATTGGCCATGTCCAAAGATAGTGGTTTATAATGCCATATGCAAATATTTCAGCCTAAAATACAAGTTGCACCGCTACGCGGCGCCTTATTTTATTTATATCGGTATACCATGGCTGCACACCGCTAACACGGCATTTGCCATGGCCTAACATTCTTCAACCCCCTATGGGGAATTTTTCTTAGATACGTTGAATAGGCCGCAGAGCGTACTCCTCTCACACATGCGCCGCGTAGCGATGCCTTGTTTTATTGATTGGGGCTGCACACCGCTAACGCGGCATTTGCCATGGCCTAACATTCTTCAACCCCCTATGGGGAATTTTTCTTAGATACGTTGAATAGGCCGCAGAGCGGTCAAGGAGTGATAGGCCACGGCAAGGGCGCCATCAGGTGTCCGCAGCCGTGGTATCAGCACGGCTCCCCTTACACTGCGCCGCGTAGCGGTGCAACATCGGGGAAAACAGTATTTATGTTAAAATATAATAAAAATCGG
>JAMPBB010000039.1 GCA_023666885.1 Muribaculaceae bacterium
TAAAGCAGGTTACCGGCACGAATAAGGCCCTTGTCTGGATTGAGAAACATGGACATAGGCTTATGGTGATTTGCGCTATCGACAATCTTTTGAAAGGGGCGTCAGGGCAGGCCGTGCATAATATGAATCTGATGTTTGGCCTCCCGGAACGTACCGGACTCGCGCTTAAGGCTACCGCCTTCTGATAATAGCTTATTCATAACCAAACCATTAAAATACATGAAACTCTTTGACGTATATTCACTCTTTGACATTGAGCCCGTTAAGGGTAGGGGCTGCTATGTATATACTGCTGACGGCACCGAATATCTTGACTTTTACGGAGGACATGCTGTAATTTCAATCGGGCACTCTCATGCAAAATATCTGTGGGCTGTGAGCCATCAGGTGTCAAGGCTCGGTTTTTATTCTAATTCCGTAAAAAATTCCTTGCAAGAACGGTACGCCGAAAAACTTGGAGCGCTTTCGGGTTACGATGACTACAGTCTTTTCCTGTGCAACAGCGGCGCCGAGGCCAATGAGAACGCTATAAAGCTTGCATCGTTCCATACCGGACGTGACCGTGTCCTGGCCTTGAGGGGCGCTTTCCACGGACGTACGGCAGGCGCTGTGTCAGTAACTGATAATCCGTCCATCATAGCACCGTATAATCTGAGCGGTAAGGTCGATTTTGTGAATATGGACAATGCCGAGGCGGCCCGCGCCATGCTTGCTTCCGGTCAATACGCTGCTGTGATAATGGAAGGTATTCAGGGCGTTTCCGGAATCCATGAGCCTTCTGCCTCATTTATAAAAGAGGTATCCGATGCAGCGCATGATAACGGTACGCTTGTCATACTTGATGAGGTGCAGAGCGGATTTGGCCGTACCGGTCGTTTCTTCGCGCATCAGTGGGTGGATGGCCTGAAACCTGATATTATAACTTGTGCCAAGGGGATAGCCAACGGTTTTCCTATGGCGGCAGTGCTTATATCGCCTGACGTTCCGGCGCGTAAAGGCATGCTTGGTACCACATTCGGAGGCAATCATCTGGCTTGTGCAGCCGCATTGGCTGTGCTTGAGGTGATAGAGGAAGAACGCCTTATGGAGAATGCTGCTGAAGTAGGGGCGTATTTGATGGATGCGTTGCGTGACATTCCGGGCGTCAAGGAAGTGCGCGGGCGTGGGCTTATGATAGGAGTGGAGATAGAGGGTTCGGCACCGGAATTCCGTAAGAAACTCCTTTTTGACGGGAGAGTGTTTACCGGAGGAGCCGGACAGCATACTGTTCGCCTGCTGCCGGCACTGAGTGTGACGCGAGCCGATGCTGATAAGTTTATTACACAGTTTTCAAAAACACTTACAGAATTTGCATGAAAAATTTTACTGACATCAATTCCATAGGTTCATGGCGCCAAGCCGTAGATGAAGCTCTTGAGGTGAAGCGGTCACGCTATGCCTACAAGCATCTCGGCACTGACCGTACCATGCTTATGATATTTTTTAATTCAAGCTTGCGTACCCGACTGAGCACACAGAAAGCAGCCATGAATTTGGGTATGAACACCATGGTGCTCGACGTGAATCAGGGAGCCTGGAAGCTTGAAACTGAGCGCGGTGTCATAATGGACGGTGACAAGCCTGAACACTTGCTTGAGGCTATACCGGTAATGGGCTGTTACTGTGATGTTATAGGGGTGCGCTCCTTTGCATCGCTCACGGATAGGGACGCTGATTATCGTGAAGTAATACTTGAACAGTTCATCAAATACTCCGGCAGGCCTGTGGTGAGCCTGGAATCGGCCACTCGGCATCCGCTCCAGAGCTTTGCTGACCTTATAACTATAGAGGAGTTCAAACCATGCGAACGCCCTAAGGTAGTGCTTACATGGGCTCCGCATCCAAAGGCTCTGCCTCAGGCTGTGGCTAACAGCTTTGCTGAGTGGATGCGTGCCACTGATTATGAATTTGTCATAACACATCCTGAGGGATATGAGCTTGCTCCGGAATTTACTGAAGGGATTACGGTGGAGTATGACCGTGATAAGGCCTTCCGCGGCGCTGACTTCATCTATGCCAAGAACTGGAGTGCATATTCAGGCGATAACTATGGAAAGGTGCTGAGCCGTGACATGTCATGGACTGTAGATGAACGGGCCATGAGGCTTACACGCAATGCCCGGTTCATGCACTGTCTGCCTGTGCGCCGTGGCATGATAGTGACGGATGACGTAATAGAAAGTGAGCGCAGTATAGTTATTCCGGAAGCTGCCAACCGAGAGATTTCCGCTCAGACCGTACTAAAGAAAATTCTGGAGGACTTGCCGTGACAAAGAAAATATCAGTCACTAAAATAGGTGGTGCTATTATCGACTCGCCCGAACGTCTTGAATCATTTCTTGACAGCTTCATAGCCATGCCCGGACTTAAAATATTGGTGCACGGCGGAGGGCGCGAAGGAAGCCGCATATCGCGTCGCCTCGGTGTGGAGCCTATAATGATTGACGGGCGGCGCGTTACATCGGCCGATACGCTTGATGTGGTGACTATGGTGTATGCCGGACTGGTCAACAAGCGTACAGTGGAGATAATGCAAAGCCACGGATGCCACGGAGCATTAGGCATAAGCGGAGCTGACGCTGATCTGCTTCGGGCTGCAAAGAGGGAGCCGCTTAACGGCGTGGACTATGGTTATGTGGGTGATCTTACTCCGGCAGGGGTGAATGTGGAGGCGCTTGATTCGTTTCTTGCTGCCGGACTGCTTCCTGTGGTGTGCCCTATAACTCACAACGGTAACGGGCAGCTGCTCAATACTAATGCTGATACGGTGGCCTCATCCATAGCACGTGCTCTTGCATTGGATGGTAACGATGTCACGCTTAATATGTGTTTTGAGCAGAGGGGCGTCTTGGCGCAGTCAGGCGAACTTATCAAACGGATTACGCCGGAATTGTTTGCACGGCTTGTGGCGGATGGTACTGTAAGCGGTGGTATGCTGCCAAAGCTTGAGAACGCCCTTGCTGTAGCTGCCGATGGCGCCAAAGTAATGATTAAGGCCGCTGAGGATCTGAGTGACCCTGAGGCCGGGACTGAGGTGACCCTATGAGTGGTGGTATGCTAAATTCAGCCGTGGAGCTTCTTAAGCGGATGGTATCTACGCCGTCAGTATCACGGGAGGAGTCTGCGGTAGCTTCGCTGCTCTATGATGAGCTGCGCAGCCGAGGATTGGCGGTACGCAGATACCGTAACAATGTCTGGACGGCGAACTTTTCCACGCGTGATTCGGCAAAACCGTTGTTGATGCTCAATTCCCACATTGATACAGTAAAGCCTGCTGCCGGATGGACTTTGGATCCGTATAAGCCCGAGGTGTCAGCAGGATGTATATACGGGCTTGGCAGTAATGATGCCGGAGCGTCAGTGGTGTCGCTTATAGAAGCATTTTGTGCCATGCGCAGTGCTGACTTGTCGTTTGATATGCTCCTTGCACTTACGGCTGAAGAGGAGGTGGGCGGTGAAAACGGTATGCGGGCATTCCTGCCCATGCTTGGTGATGAGGGTTTGCTGCCTGATATGGTGCTGGTAGGGGAGCCCACCGGTATGCAGCCGGCTATAGCAGAACGCGGATTGGTAGTGCTTGACTGTATAGCCCACGGACGGGCCGGCCATGCAGCTCGACGTGAGGGTGACAACGCCATTTACAGAGCGATGGCAGATATTGATATCTTGCGTAAACTTACATTCCCTAAGGAGAGTCAGGAGCTTGGCCCTATAGGAATAGCGGTGACAATGATACAGGCCGGTACGGCTCATAATGTGATTCCGGCTGAGTGCCGGTTTACGGTGGATGTACGCACTACTGACGCTTATACTAATGAACAGACTGCACAGATGATAAGTGAGGCTATAGAATCCGATGCCACACCGCGCTCTACACGGGTACGAGCTTCGGTTATAAGCCGTAGCCATCCAATGGTCATGGCAGCCTGTGAATGTGGAGGAGAGCCCTTTGCATCGCCTACCACTTCGGATATGTCGCTCCTTGGCGGCATTCCGTCATTGAAAATGGGCCCGGGTGAATCAAAGCGCAGCCACACTCCGGATGAGTATATAGAAATTGATGAAATAAACGCAGGCATTGATGGATATATTAAATACTTGAAATGCCTCTCAAAACAGTTGATATGAAACTATGGAGCAAGGGCTCTGAGCCCGAAGAGATAATAGAGAGGTTTACCGTGGGCAATGACCGTGAGCTTGACATGCGTCTGGCACGCTATGATGTACAGGGTTCGTTGGCACATATAGCTATGTTAGAGTCCATAGGGCTGCTGACAAGTGATGAGCTTAGTGTGCTTACGGCCGGGCTTGAACATATAGCCGGTGAGATAGAGCGCGGTGAATTTACCATTGAGCCGGGAGTGGAGGATGTACACTCACAGGTGGAATTTCTGCTTACCGAGCGCCTTGGCGATGTAGGGAAGAAAATCCACTGTGGGCGCTCGCGTAATGATCAGGTGCTCGTGGACCTGAAGCTGCTTGCCCGTGATGACATACGTGACATAGCCCGTGCCGTGATGGCGCTGTTTGACGTATTGCAGAAGCGGAGCGAGCAGACTCGTGACTGCCTGATGCCGGGATACACGCATATGCAGGTGGCCATGCCCTCAAGTTTCGGACTGTGGTTTGGAGCCTATGCCGAAACTCTGATTGATGATGTGCGTATACTCGTGGCGGCTTACGGTGTGGCCGACCAGAACCCGCTGGGTTCTGCAGCCGGTTACGGTTCGTCGTTTCCGCTTGATAGGGAAATGACCACCCGTCTGCTCGGATTCCGTACGCTGCACTTCAACTCTGTGGCCGCACAGATGAGCCGGGGAAAGACCGAGCGCGCGATGGCTGCCGCCATTGCCGCCATAGCGTCTACAGTGGCGCGTCTGGCTATGGATGTGTGCATGTTCATGTGTCAGAATTTCGCGTTGGTGAGTCTGCCTGACAGTATGACCACCGGCTCAAGCATTATGCCGCATAAAAAGAACCCGGATCTGTTTGAGATACTGAGAGGCCGGTGTAACAGACTCCAGTCGCTCCCCGGCGAGCTTGCATTGCTTACCGCGAATCTGCCATTGGGCTATAACCGTGACCTTCAGCTCATGAAAGACATCCTGTTCCCGGCCACCGGTGAGCTTATAGATTGCCTGGACATGTGCACGTATGCCATTGACAGGCTTAAGGTAAACGAGAAAGCTATCGAGGCTCCGCTGTACGACTATCTGTTTACCGTAGAGGAAGTAAACCGGCGTGTTATGGCCGGAGAGCCGTTCCGTGATGCTTATCGCCATGTAGGGCAAGAAGTTGAGGCCGGGACTTTTCATGCTGAACGTTCGGCTGCCGGATACACTCATGCCGGAAGCATAGGACGTCCGTGCAATGATGAAATTCGCGAAAAAATGCTTGATGTTATTTCGCATATTTTGTGAAAAATGATTATCTTTGGTGTTAATTTTCAATAATTAACTTAATTACATAATAACCATGGAAAATCAGTTGTTCTGGTTGGTGCCGGCTTCGTCCATCGTGGCGCTGGCATTCGCTTATTATTTTTATCGCTCCATGAAGCGTGAGAGCGAGGGTACGCCCGTAATGCAGAAAATAGCGGGCTATGTGCGTCAGGGCGCCATGTCTTATCTGCGTCAGCAGTACAAGATTGTAGGCATAGTGTTTGCCGCTCTTGTAGTGCTGTTCTCGGTAATGGCTTATGGCTTTGACTTACAAAATCATTGGGTGCCTGTGGCATTCCTTACCGGTGGATTCTTCTCGGGTCTTGCCGGATTTTTGGGCATGAAGACGGCCACTGCCGCTTCGGCACGTACGGCGGCAGCCGCTCGTGAGGGACTCAACCGTGGTCTTCGTGTGGCATTTCGCAGTGGAGCTGTAATGGGGCTGGTTGTAGTTGGACTCGGCCTGTTTGACATTTCATTCTGGTATGTCCTTCTTCAGTTCTGTGTGGAAAATGCCAATCCGCTTGAAAAGATGTGCATGATTACCACTACTATGCTCACATTCGGCATGGGTGCAAGCACTCAGGCGCTTTTTGCCCGTGTGGGTGGCGGAATCTATACCAAGGCTGCCGACGTAGGTGCTGACCTTGTGGGAAAGGTTGAGGCCGGTATCCCTGAGGATGACCCCCGCAATCCGGCTACCATCGCCGATAATGTAGGCGATAACGTAGGTGACGTGGCCGGTATGGGCGCTGACCTTTATGAAAGCTATTGCGGATCCATACTCGCCACTGCCGCCCTCGGAGCATCGGCTTATATGCTTTCGGGCGATGCCGTTATGCAGCTCAAGGCTGTGATGGCTCCTATGCTCATAGCCGCTGTAGGCATACTGCTGTCCATACTTGGCATTTTTGCCGTACGCACACGTGAGGACGCTTCCATGAAGCAGCTGTTAGGTTCGCTGTCATTGGGCACTAATCTCAGCTCCATACTTATAGTAGGTGCCACATTCCTTATCCTTTGGCTTCTTCAGCTCCAGAACTGGGCGCTGGTAGGATGCTCGGTTGTAGTAGGTCTTGTGGTAGGCATAGTTATAGGTCAGAGCACCGAATATTATACTTCACAGTCATACAAGCCCACAAAGAAGCTTGCTGAAAGCGGTACCACCGGTCCGGCTACAGTGATAATATCCGGTGTTGGCCTCGGTATGGTTTCAACGGCTATTCCCGTTATAGCAGTAGTGATAGGTATTATTTTGAGCTACTGGTTTGCTTCAGGTTTTGATTTCACTAACATAGGCATGGGTCTGTACGGTATAGGTATTGCCGCTGTAGGTATGCTGTCAACACTCGGTATCACACTGGCCACGGATGCATACGGCCCCATTGCTGACAATGCCGGAGGTAATGCCGAGATGAGCGGTCTGGGTGCCGAGGTGCGCAAGCGTACCGATGCTCTTGACTCACTTGGTAATACCACTGCCGCTACCGGTAAGGGGTTTGCCATAGGATCCGCTGCACTGACCGGCCTGGCTCTCCTGGCGTCATACATCGAGGAAATACGTATAGGTCTGGCTCGCCTTGGTGAAACCATGATTCAGATAGGCGACAAGGTTATCCCTGTACATGAGGCTTCGTTCACTGACTTTATGGCATTCTATGAAGTGAATCTTATGAGCCCGAAGGTGCTCTCAGGTATGTTCATAGGTGCTATGATGGCATTCCTTTTCTGCGGACTGACCATGAACGCCGTAGGCCGTGCCGCTGCGCATATGGTTGATGAGGTGCGCCGTCAGTTCCGTGAAATCAAGGGAATCCTTACAGGCGAAGCTGAACCGGACTATGCACGTTGTGTAGCCATATCCACCAAGGGCGCTCAGCGTGAAATGGTGTTCCCGTCAGTACTTGCCATAATAGCTCCCATCATCACCGGCCTGATATTCGGTGTGCCCGGAGTGATAGGCCTGCTTGTAGGCGGACTCTCAGCCGGATTCGTGCTTGCCATATTCATGGCTAACGCAGGTGGCGCATGGGACAATGCCAAGAAGTACATTGAGGAAGGCAACTTCGGCGGCAAAGGCAGTGATGTACATAAGGCTACCGTAGTGGGCGATACCGTAGGCGATCCGTTCAAGGACACCTCCGGCCCGAGCCTCAATATCCTCATCAAGCTCATGTCCATGGTGTCCATAGTAATGGCCGGCCTGACTGTAAGCTGGAGCCTCTTCTGATCATGGCATAATCCCACAGAAAAAAACATAGCGGACAGCTCTACGCAAGGGCTGTCCGCTTGATTTTCTAAATTTATCGGCAGTTGTCTTAATCTCCAGTGGCAAAACGTCTGTCTTGACGTGGACGCACTGCACCGGAAATTACACGGTTAAGGGACAGTTGTTGAGCACTGGTTCCAACAGATATATCAAAGAACAGCATCCCCTTTGTATCAGAGGCATGATAGTATGCTGCGGAGCCACCTCCATACAGTAATCCATCTGTACCCCTATACCCGCACATTGAAACAAAACTGCTTCCGGAATGTATACCTTTTACCGGGTAATCGACAGTAGCATTACCGCTTGTAAACTCCGGGAACATATCAGAGGTTGCAATAAGATGGCCTACCGGTGATGGATCATATATGGTCTTTCCATCCGTGGATCTGACAGTCCCTTCCGGGACACTCGTCGATGGGATTCGCCATAAGATATCACTCGGAGAGGAATTCCAGTCGGTAAAGTTCCCGCCTGTTCCATATACATATTGAGGCGACCTCAGGACATTACCTACAGATTGCTGTCGGTCTCGTGGCCTGATTACATACTGCTCCGCAGCTTCTATGCTACTATTCCATCAATAGAAAGGCTTAAGCTGTGGAGTGCCATATGCAAATGAGTAACTGCCACGTAGCGGGTCTTTTCGTCCCCATTGGTAGAGGAGATTATTGCCGTGCTGAACATCGGTAGCATGAGGTTGGAATACCGTGAATTTTATAACTTTACCTGTAGCCGTTTGTGTGAATACATATTCAGTAGAACGATCCTCCGAACCGAAAGTAAGATATATGCGATTACACCAGCCTAAATTGTATGGTAAAAGATTGAATTTTGTTCCATTCACGGTGAAAGAGGATACCTCAAGCATTCGGTCTTCTTCCGCAAGTTCTTCGTTAGCCTTATCATTCATACCATTATGATTATCAGGGACAAATGGAGTTATCCAAATATGCCACGACCAATTAACATATGAGGCTGTGCCGGATATGAACCCAATCATCATATTTCCTTGCTGTATGTTTTCTTTTGTGAGTTCAAAATAGACATACTTCATCTTGATTGTTCCCACATCATCCAAGGTAATATCCTCATCAGCATCTGAACTCGCTGAATTCGGAAGATTACTTAAACTAATCATCGTATCATCCACTATTTCAGGAAAGTCGGCCCATATCAGAGTAGGATTAGTAGCGTTTTTAACACGAATGCTGACAAAGTCACCGCCATTCACATCCTTTTCATCACTAATCGGTTCGCCATCAGCATTAGTGAATGGATTATTAAGAATGAATGATTGGTCACTTAACCTGTTTGTAGTAGTCGTTGCCGGTTTGAAACCGCCGAATGACTCATAGTTTATTTTATTGTGTCGGATGGAATTACCATATACTACCGGAAATTTGTATTTACCGGGAGCACTGACGATATAGCAATTAGACGTATTGATTTCCGCCACTGTTCCGGCGTCGTCTTTTGAATAGCGTTTTGACAAATCATAGTATCCGTCGCTATCCAATGAATAAGACGGCATCACATCCGCAGCGGTTCGGTTATCAAAGAATTTCTGCCATGGATCATATTGTGTCAGTTTTTGAGCATCTACCACCATATCGTAGTATTTGCCAAGATGGGTATCTACGTTATCCTCATGTGTGTTTTCGGCGGTCGTTATCCAATCGGAATTTCCTTCCGATGTATATGCGAGGGGTGTGATTCTGATATCACCGGTAAGTTGGCCGTTGACATATTTTGGATATTCTTTGCGGTAACTGCGAATACAATAGTGTGATGTCATTGACACCTCTGTGCTGTCGTACATATTATAATTATAGTAAGGTGCTTCATACGTATATACTGAAGGTAGGAGCTTCTCTTCCGTTACCGGGCCGGTGGCGGTAGAACGTGAAACCTCATAAATCTCAAAAACATCCTCCACAAGAATGGATTTTGTAGATATAACGTATGTAATCATCTGCCCCATACCCCATTCTTCTCCTGAAAGTGTTTTAACCAACTGATACTCCCTTCCATTCTTATCTAAGAGGGTTACAGTAACCTGTGATGTGCCTGATAATTTTTGAGGTATCATCATTAATGTCTGTGACTCAGAATTTATATATTCTCCCTTTACCGGAGTCGTGCCACTTGTCCCGAATGTCACCGTAAAAGATCTTGGAGCAGGGGTGGATGTGCCTTGGCTTAATGACCACATGGCATCACGATTTACTATGGGGTCATCTGTAAATTCTTTAAGGGTAAAAGTGCCGGCACCATATATGCCGTCAAATGTCACGCTCTTGATTGTATAGTTATATATAAGTTCGTTATCGCCCTCTGCGGGACGGAAACGAATACCTGTAAGAATATGATGAAAATCCATAGTCACAGCGGAACCCTTGTATTTTGCTGTCTCAACATCGCTGACAGCCGCGATAATATCGTTTTGACGTGTCACGTCAGAATTCACAGTATAACTAAGCTGTGTAAAGTTTGTATAAGGCATTGTCGTACCGGGTAAATTTGCATAGGCATAAAACCGTACTCTTTCTTCCGATACAGGCCAATAATGCTTATCCGCAGCTTCCCATACACTATTATTTTGCTCTGTAACAACAGCGTTACGGATCAGATTAGGCCGTGTAGTGCCGCTCGGTGTTGTCCAGCTGCCATTATACGCATATGCTGATACATTGAATGATTTCAGCTCCTCCTTTGTTATGACTGCGGCTCTGGAGTCTGCATGTCCTATCTGGTCTTCATTGATTATAGTATGCACATAGAGAGTCTGGTCAAGGTCAGACGTAACAGCCTCCGCACCGAGATACTCACATCCCCCGGCGACTCCTGAACGCGACGCATGTCCCGACGGTCTGTCTTGAACTGATGCGCGGAAGGCTATTTCATCATTAGACACAAGCCCGTCATTAAGTAACTCATCCTTACAAGAGGACAAGAACATATTGGCTGCTATTAAAAATGAAATGCCGCAAGTGGCTTTTGATATATGCATGTAAATTTTATTTTTGAGAGATTATAAATAATCGGGAGAGGAGACATTCACCCTCTCCCGATTTGATACACTTGGTATTGGCAAGTGCTTTATGGGTTATTAAATTATTCCAAAACTCCTGTTTCGATTTCTGTGGCATTTACAGGGATGAACTCGTCAACCTTGACATCGAATGTGATGGGCACCAGAACGGGATCGGGATCGGGATCTTCGGGATCGGGGTCATAACCACCGTTTCCGTTACCGAATACGAAAGTATAGGTGTATTTCTTGCCTTCCAACCATTCAAACTTAACGGGGAGAAGCACGTTGGCTGCACCATTTTCACCCCAGAGAACTACGTCGGCATTTTCACCTTCCTTTACCACTGTAGAACCGGCTACGTTCCAGCTTCTACATTTTACCAGAAAATATGAACCGGTTCTTATATAGTTGCCGTTTTCATCTTTCTCAGTTGATGCTACTTCCACATTGTATTGTTCTGTGGTCTGGGGGAGGAGGAGCATGGCCTGACCGTTGAACTTCTTGCCCTCATCATTAGCAGTGGTAAGGCTTACGGGTGTTGCTGTCTTGCTGCCGGTAAGAGCTACAGGAGCAAAGGTTACGCTGTAGTTGGTGTTTTCAGACAGTTCGCTCCAAGTTCCGCGAGTGCTCTTCTGATAAGTGGCGTCATTGTCCACAGCCTCATCGCAGTCGATATTGTTGTCAGTATCTACTGAGGGGAAAGTATATGTACCCTTACCGTTTACGTTGACTACAGATACGCCTTCAATCTCCACGTAGAGATTCGGGTTAGTGTTCTTGGCATTGAACACTATCTGTGACAGTGCATGACGGAAGTTGAGGTTCACCTGCTGCGGTGTGGTCACGGCAGCGCCACCTGTGGGATTCTGCTTTTCCTGAGTCTTGCGGGCGTAGAGCAGATCCACCTGATCGGCTACCGTTCCGTTTACAACGAAGTTAGCGAATGTCGGAGCTGCGGTAGCTTCACTCCAAGTGAATTTAGCGCCGTCGTTGACATAGCCATAGAAAGTCACAGGACCTTCGTTGGGCCAGTAGCGAAGTCCGGAATTGTTTTCCCACTTGCCGGTTGAGGAGTTAAAACCTATCTCATCGCCCTGAATATAGAACTTATTGCTATGTGCGGCTGACACATAGAATTTCTGGGGAAGATTGGCATTGCAGTACACGTCGGCTGCGCGGGAATTGTTTTCAGCGGTAACACCGAAGCGTATTGCATTGGCTTCGTTGTTCTTCAGAACAATTTCATCATTTGAGCATGCGGTGAGCATTGCCACGGCTATACTCGCAAAGATCGTTTTTTTCATTTAAAATTAGGTAAAATATTAAGTTAATTGGTTTGAATATAGTTTGTCGGTTTATCACATTATAATGTCTTGCTGTACGTCATCCCAGTCATCTACATTGGGCTTGAAGCCGCTGCCGTTTTCAATAGGTGTAGGCAGGTCAAGCCCGTCAATGATGATATGGACGCGCTTGCGGCTTGGCGCACTGTGCACCTGGTCCGTGACATCAAGATTCGAACCTTTGGTAAAGCTGTATTTCGAGCCGTCGTCCATAACCATGTAGAAGGCCATGCGGTGAGGCTTGTCAACATCCTCATGATGCCCGAATGTAAGGAACTCGCCTCTGATGGTCGATTCGCCATCTATCCAAGCACCGAAAGGAAGAGTTACTGGCTCGGTATGCAGCCCCTCATTGACAAGAGTCATGGATGGTGACATGCCTGACAGCGCGGCCGACATCTGGCTTACATGCTTCAGGTTCTTTACATTACGAACCTCATAGCTGTAATGACAGAGAAGCTCCTGCGGGTAGAGGGTGATAACCTGATTCTCCACGCCGGTGACGGTAATATCTACCTCATTGGTGCCCCATAGCATATCAGGAGTAATCATTACGCGCTCATCATCTGTGCCATCCGCACGGTTGGGAGTGGACATCCCGTTGCCATATATCGGCTCCAAAATGTTTCCTTCGCGGGTAAAGGCATAGTGCGAGTCAAGGTCATTGGTGTTGCCAAGCTGCACTACTTCGGTGTCGTTATTGTACGTAAGGACTCTATATTTGCCGGGGATAAGCGATATTTCGCCGCCTTCCATTCCTCTGAAGTCAAAACGTACAGGAGCCACATCTGGATCTTCATGATAGAAGAACACGCACATTCCGGCAGGATCCGCATCCGGAGCGTTTGTCCAGTCGTATTCTAACCGCAGAGTTACCTCATGCGGATGCACATAACAGAGCTCCTTATGATTACATGAGCTTAGGATGAGTGTCAGAAACGCTATGAAAAGTATGCTGTACTTTTTCATTTCTTGCCTCCTTTCTTTTCATTGACATTGCCATGTCCTATGAGCCATACAAATGCCACTTCAAGTTTTGTAGGCCCGAAATAGTGCCTGCGATGGGTCGATTGCCATACATAGTGGTCATCAATAGGTTTATACTTATGGTATACGCCGGTGGTATATCCCAATCCTATTGAAAAATCTATATTGATACGGCGGCTTACAGGCAGAGAGTAGCCATATTCGAATCCGGCTCCCCAGAGATTTCTATCCCAAAGATTGCCACCGGGCTTGCCACCCATCTCGCCATCGCCTCCAAGCTCAAAGTCGTAGGTATATAGCTGGCCGTATACGCCTAAGTGATGCCCGGTAAGAGGTTTTTTCTGGGCCTTGCACCCAAACCACCAGCGCCCGAAAATCTCGCCGCCATAGGCTCTCCAATAGTAGTGCCGGCGGTCGGTCTTCCACCATGCGTACATCCAGTTAGCCCCGAGCGAGATATTCTTGCCGAGATAGAACTCGACACCCACATTGGGGAGCGCCAATGCGTCATACAGCATATTGGAGCGGATGTCCATATAGAAAGGGCGGTCAGGACAAATGTCTAAATATATTGTGTCCGGAACAGTTACTATAGGAGCAACATAGATGGTATCAGGTATTATGGCTATGGAATCCGTCTTCTTCTGTTGGATTTCAGGAGCAAGGATACGGTCATAGTCAATCACTACCTTCGATGCGCGGACTGTCGGGAAAATGTTACGGTAGAGATAGCGGTAAGGTACACCGCCGCGCAGATTCTTCATCCGTTCAAGGCTTCGCTTGGGCTCTGCGCCTCCCGATTCTTTCTTTTCATTGACAATGGTGCGAAGCAGCCCCAGCGTTTCATCACGATATGGAATGTTAGGGTCTTTCTCCGCAAGCCTTAACACGCCCTCCCAGTCACGGCCATAGAAAATGAAAGTCTTGTCAAGGTCGCTAAGCTGGTTGTACTTGTCAAACCATCCGAATAATGTCTGGGCACGATGCTCTGAAAGGAACTTGTTGAACGCTACCGTGCCTTCGGGCGACGCACCACCGAATACGCTTACATGACGCAGCTGATATACAGAGTCGTTCAATACTGTAGTAAGCCTTCGGTTGATGCTGTCAAGCGCTGCGGCATTGTTTCCCACATTCAAATCAAGATCCCATTTTGACTGACGGAAGTTTATAAGCACAGAATCAGTGTGACTGACATATGTAGTATCAGTGCGCCCCTGTGCCATTATCACCGGCATGGCTGTCAGCAGAAATATGATTTCTGATATGATTAATCTATATCGTTTCATGTGTTTTTTCAAATATCTTTTCTATCATCACCGGAAGTGCTTGCGGCCTCCACCATTTGTCGGTGGGCTTCACGTTCTGCCGGGCAGTTTCTCAGAACGTATCCGATTATGCTGTTATATACAATGCCGTGCCGCCGGGCTATACTTTTGAGCGGTTCAGCAGACGTGGCATATTCATGGATGGCTTCAGCATACTTTTCTGCTGACGTGCGTTTCACCACCTTGCCGTTGGCCAAGCGAGTCATACCTTGCTTGGCGGCCAATTCCGGTTCATGTGCCTTAAGGTACTCCCGGAATACCTCGGGATTCAGTCCGTATTCTGCGGCCACTTCAGCCACGGGGCGCGGATTTTCTTTCAGGTTGGAAATGGCAGGAGCATATTTTTCTGCTGTTGACTTCAGGTAATGTCTTGCCCCTTGCAGGTCAGGAGTGCTCTCGCCGTCCCAGTCATATCCTCGCCTGCGAAGCTTTTCGCCGCCATGCCATTGACGTAGATAGCCGTGAAAACCGGCCTCAGGAACGTCCGTATGCTCAACTATCTCTTTTACGGTCATTGACGTGTTACGGTACAGGTTCAAAGCAGTGGCGTATTGCTCCACCGTTTCAGGCCGCGGCCCATAGAGAGTGCCATTGCCGGCCAATCTTCCGGGCTGGCGCACGCCTATGCGTTTACGGGCCGACTTGCGTCGTGCTGATTTGGCCGCAATTATGTCCTTGTGGTAGAAACGCAGGAATTGACAGAACCCATTCTTTGACACGCTACATTTCTCGGCCGTTTCTGAAATGGTCGCGTCAGTGTCGCGATACATTTCCAATGCGCGGGCATATTCTACGAGGCTCTTATCGCGAGGGCCACGGTGAATGTTGTCGGCTATGCCAAGGCGTTGACGCATCTTTTCGCGGGCAGGTATAATGTCAGGATAATGCACCCGAAGCTGAGCCGCCAATGCCGTACCACTTACATTAAACATTTCGGCTACCTGTGACACGTTGAATTCAACGTAGGCTATATCGCCGCACGCTTCTATTGCATCCTTGTATTTCAGGTGAGTTATTATTGACTGACCTTTGGGAGGCTTTACCTTGACGGTGTGCAATGCTCGCTCAGTTATGTCAATGCCGTAACGGGCAAACAAAAGAGCTCTGTGATGCTTTCCGATATGAGAGCTTAATCCGGCGGCTGTTACACCACATTTTTCAGCTACGCAACGAATTGACAGCAATGTTGTGGCATACATATTTACGGCCTCGGCATACTTGCGTTCAGCCGCTTGCATCCTCATGGATGTAGGCAGCCGATTGAAGTCGGTAGAGGTAGATGCCCCCGGATATGTAGTCATTATTTGCACTTCGTTCATTGCGTTCTGTAACAAACCCGCTTATTTCATAGCACACATATGATTGTTTATCACAGTTCGTAAAGGCAACTCATTGTGTGTTAGGCGATTGGGGGGGGTAATCCCCAACCTTCAAATTAGTTTCCGAAAAGTAAATCTTGCTATTATGTCCACTGATTGGTTATGTATCTCTAAGCAAGAGATTTTATAAGGCAATAAGTCACTATTGCCCAGCGTTATA
>JAMPBB010000003.1 GCA_023666885.1 Muribaculaceae bacterium
TCTGCGCCAAAATACAAGACCCTGACGTTAACATTAGTTATTAAACAACCTCTTAGGCTGCTGTGTGCTTAAACTTTTCCGTTGGTCATATCACGGAGTGTGCTTAAAGCGAATGCTACAAAGACTAATACAAACATCATAATACACAATTTTTAGGGGTTAATAATCAATATTCCGTATCTGTAATGATTTTATATCGCAAAGATAACGAGATAAGCGTGCCATATTTAAGCACACCAATCTTAATGTTATCTAAACTAAAGCAAGATCTCCTCATTAAACAATTATAATAATCCATTTTAACACAATTACTTACAGAAATCACCCCAATACAGGGGCATTATATTACTTCAGGCGGTATTTGGCCATATTTTTTAACAATATTATCATAAAATACTTAAAATAAAATAGTTACTGTTAAATATGCAGGTGAAATAAAAGAAAAATAATATCAACCAATGTTATAATGATATCAAGCACCGAAACACACACCACTTAGAGAAGAGGGAAGTCAACTATTTACATTTTGGAACACACAATTTAATTGTTTAATTACGCATCAATATACTCACACAAATGCAAACGTAAATACCCTGATGCATAATCAAACTCATTTACAAATCCCCGAATTTGCAATTTCAATTCATCATTTGTCTATAGTAAATCCTTCTTTCAGCAATGTAATTTTACATCCCAAAACTATTCCCGAATGTTAAACAAAGAGCTTAACATTCATTTAATCTTACGCATATATAAGGAGTAGTCAGCATTTTACACTCAATAATTAACGCGTTGATTTAAATAACCGCGCCAATACTGAACAAGCCTCTCCACGCATAGTATTTTGTGTGCGTAATGCATTATAAATCATCGTATAAAACAAATTTACTTTCATCATTACTTTAATATAGCACACTGCTGTTTACTTTTGAATAACATCCGAGCAATGCACTCAGTTTGTTTTTGCAATCATCAATTTACAATTTTAATTTGCATATTCAATTTTATTGTATTACATTTGCAACGTGTAATTACAAAACCGAATTTACAAATGGATATAGTAGCACGCCTTAAAGTTTTCATAAATTATCTCGGAATTCCTGTGACTCAGTTTGCAGATAATTGCCGAATACCCCGCCCTACACTTTCGCAGCTCCTTAACGGACGCAATAAAAAGGTGAGCGATGAACTGATAGGCAAGATACACGATACGTATCCTGAACTTTCCGTGCTGTGGCTTATGTTTGGCGAAGGAGATATGCTGCACAAGAAAAATATTGAAATCTCAGAGCCTCAAAATAGCCCTATGATAGACTTCGGCGGTCACCACTCCCCTGAAAAAGAGAGCAGTATGCCCCGGATTGACTTCGGGGGAGAATTCACTGACGGCATTCAAAATAGCGTTACGGCAGAAAAAACCGGAGCTCCGGCTCTTGAATCGGCACCGGCAGAGCTTTCGCTCCCCGCCACCGATGCGGTAACCGATGCCCCGGCTACATTTACATTCAATGCTGATCAAGCAAAAAAGATAGTTAACATCATAGTGTACTATAACGACAACAGCTTCGAATCATTCATACCATCCGGCTCTAAGAAATAAGATACCATAAAAACCACAGCGTCCCGATATGCATCATAAGAAAGCATATCGGGACGCCGCTATAATAATGTATGGGCCTCTATACTTCAAGAGCGCCTATCAAATCAGTAATCTTGCTAACGCCGTGACGCACGCAGTAATCCTCCACATACTCCACAACCCGGATGGTGGTCTGCGGATCAATAAAGTTGGCAGTACCAATCTGTACAGCAGATGCTCCGGCAAGAATGAACTCCATGGCATCCCGTCCATTCATTATACCGCCCAGTCCTATTACCGGTATGCCAACGGCCTTGGCCGTCTGCCACACCATACGCACCGCTACCGGACGTACAGCAGCTCCGCTCAGGCCGCCTGTAACCGTGGACAGATACGGCCGCCGGCGCTCTACATCCACGGCCATACCCATAATGGTATTGATAAGCGATACGGCATCGGCGCCTTCCGCCTCAACGGCCCGGGCTATAGATGCTATGTCAGTAACATTGGGCGAGAGCTTCACTATCACAGTACCCGGATAGGCACGCCTTACGGCGCGAGTCACTTCGGCAGCGCCTTCACACGTAGTGCCAAAGGCCATGCCGCCCTGCTTTACATTGGGGCATGATATGTTGACCTCTATAGCGCTGACATTGTCCAGCGGAGCCAGACGCTCACATACGCCTACGTAGTCAGCCACACGAGCTCCGGACACGTTTACTATCATCTTGGAGCGGTATGCGCTTATACGCGGATATATGTTCCGGATAAAATAGTCAACGCCTTTATTCTGTAAACCCACAGCATTGAGCATACCTGACGGCGTCTCCACCATACGCGGATAGTCGTTACCTTCGCGAGGCTCAAGAGTGGTCCCTTTCACTATATATCCGCCAAGGCGGTTCAGATCTATAAAGTCAGCAAACTCCTCGCCATAGCCAAACGTGCCTGATGCGGTCAGCACCGGATTGACCAATGCCAGACGGCCAATATTCACACTCAAATCTACCATGTCAGTTTATCTATATTAAATACCGGACCTTCAGTACATACACACACATTGCCTTTCACGGTCTTCTCCACACAGCACAGACAGGCTCCTACGCCGCATGCCATGACATTTTCAAGCGATACTTCACAAGCAGCGCCTATCTCGCGAGCCGCACGTGCCACAGCTTTCATCATAGGCATGGGACCGCAGCAGTATATCATATCTATCCCTCCGGACTTCAGCACACTGTGTGACGTCACTACGCCAGGCTCTCCAAGGGAGCCGTCATCAGTAGATACATACACCGTGCCTATTTCCGAGAATTTTTCCAATTCAAGCAGATCAGCCTTGCTACGGGCGCCTAAAAGAAACTCAGGCGTAAACCCCGCAGCCTTCATCCTGTAACCAAGGTAAAGAAGAGGCGCCACACCTACTCCGCCACCTATGAGCAAAGTCCTACGGGCCCTTTCGGGAGGGCAGCTGAATCCGTTGCCAAGCGGTAGGATAAGGTTAACCACATCGCCCGGACGGCGTGCCATAAGATGTGCGGTGCCCTCACCGGCCTTACGCACCAGAAGCCACAGCTCCCCGGAGCGTTCATCTACGAAATTAACCGATATGGGGCGACGCAGATATGTGGCCGGACTATCATCTATGCGCACCTGCACAAACTGTCCGGGCTGCATGGGCGGCAATGAGCGGCCATAGGCAGGTATGAGTTTGAGCAGAGAGTAGCTGCTGTGAAGGGCCTCATTAGAGGTCACTTCCATGTCAAGAATCTGTTTCATAACATCCGCAAATTTACATCAATTAATTTACTTTTCCTAACTCTGTAGAAGCACAATTCCCGAAGCCGCGCATGGCAGCCCCGGGAATTGGTCAGTTTATCAAAGTTATCTATTGAATCAGATGTTGAACCACTTCACATAAGCGAAGTCCTGGCGGTGAGCCAGAGCGGGATTGTGAGGGTAGATACGGAAACCGTAGCGGTAAACTCCGGCCTCGGCGATTTTCTCATTGAAGCGGTATGTAGCCACACCGTTCTCCTCGCCCACAAGCGTGAAGGGCTTGACGGCATAGAGGCTCTCCTCGCCGTTGTGCACGCGGTAGGCCACGTATTCCACGCCAAGATCTTTGCCCGGCAGGCCGTTTGTAGCCAGCTTGACTTCTACAGAGTATTCATCGCCGGTACTTGTAACAGGACCGTCAGAAATCTTGATGTCCTGAACATGTACACCGTCCCAAGCGTCGACCACCTTTTCTTTCCAAGCCACTATTTCCTTAGCGAGCTTGTCGTTATCGGCGCTGAGAGAGTCGAAGCGCATGCCTTCCGGCTTGTAGAAACGTGATATATAGTCATCAATCATACGCTTCATGGTGAAGTGAGGAGCTATATGACCTATAGAACGCTTTACATATTCAATCCACTCGGGTGAATATCCGGCTGAATTCTTCTTGAAATACAGAGGTATTATTTCATTCTCAAGCATTGAGTAGATAGTGGCGGCATCAAGCTTGTCCTGCTGTGACTGGTCAGTGAATGTACGCTTTTCGGTGAGAGCCCATCCGGCCTTTTCATCGAACTTGTATCCTTCATACCACCATCCGTCAAGCACTGAGAAGTTAAGCACACCGTTCATCTCGGCCTTCTCGCCTGATGTACCCGAAGCCTCGAGCGGACGGGTAGGAGTGTTGAGCCATATGTCCACACCGGTAACAAGGCGCTTTGCCACTACCATGTTGTAGTCCTCAAGGAAAATAATCTTACCAAGGAACTCGGGCATACGTGATATCTCCATGATGCGCTTGATCAGGCCCTGGCCTGCGCCATCGGCCGGATGTGCTTTACCGGAGAATACGAACTGCACGGGGAACTGCTCGTTGTTTACTATCTTGGCCAGACGCTCAAGGTCAGTAAATAGCAGATGAGCACGCTTGTATGTGGCGAAACGGCGGGCAAAACCTATTATGAGAGCATTGGGATTGATCTTGTCAAGAATCTTCATCACGGCCGACGGGTCACGCTGCTCGGCGAGCCACTTAGCCTTGAAGTCACGGCGAACAAAGTTGATAAACTTGTTCTTCATGGTCATACGCAGATTCCAGATATCCTCATCGCTTACATTGAATATGCCTTCCCATGCCTTGGGGTCGCTCTGGTTCTCAAACACCTGTTTGCCCAGACGCTCTGCATAGAATTCCTTCCACTCGGAAGCGGCCCAAGTAGGCATGTGCACACCGTTAGTAACGTATCCCACATGGCTTTCACGCCAGTCATAGCCCTTCCATATGCCGGCAAACATCTTCTTTGACACCTCGCCATGGAGCCAGCTTACGCCGTTGGCCTCCTGACAGGTATTGAGCGCAAACACGCTCATGGAGAAACGTTCGTTGGAGTCCGGATTCTCGCGACCCATATTCATCAAGTCAGCCCATGATATGCCAAGCTTGGCGGGGAACTCATGCATGTACTTCCCGAAGAGGTTCTCATCAAAGTAGTCGTGTCCGGCAGGCACGGGAGTATGTACGGTATAAAGCGATGAAGCGCGTACAAGCTCAAGTGCAGTGGCAAAGTCAAGATGCTTGTCCTGCACGCAGTCAACAAGACGCTGAAGGTTAAGCAGAGCCGCATGGCCTTCATTGCAGTGGTACAGCTTGGAGTTGATGCCGAGCTTCTTCAGCATGAGCACACCGCCTATACCAAGCAGATATTCCTGCTTGATACGGTTTTCCCAGTCGCCGCCATAAAGCATGTGGGTGATGGGGCGGTCATATTCACTGTTCATGTCAAAGTCAGTATCCATAAGATACAGCTTCATACGGCCAACGTTGACACGCCATATGTGTGAATATATTATACGACCGGGGAACGGAACTTCAAGTATCACGGGACGACCCTCTGAATCCATAACCTGCTCAATGGGGAGCTGATTGAAATTCTGAGGCTCATAGTTGGCTATCTGCTGACCGTCCACTGACAGTGTCTGGGTGAAGTAGCCGAAACGATATAGGAAACCTACGGCTGTCATATCCACACAGCTGTCAGAAGCTTCCTTGATATAGTCGCCGGCAAGCACCCCGAGGCCACCTGAGTATATCTTAAGGCAGTTGCACAGGCCGTACTCCATGGAGAAGTATGACACCGAAGGAACATCGGTGCGCATAGGCTTGCTCATATATTCATTGAAAGAAGCGTAAACGCGGTCGAGCCGGGCCATAAAGTCGGCATCGTTCATCACTGCGTTCAGACGCTCGGAGTTGAGATGCTGGAGCACCATTACCGGATTCTCACCGGTAGAGCGCCACATATCGGGGTCAAGGTCACGGAACAGAGCCTTGGCATCGCTGTTCCACACCCACCAAAGGTTTTTTGAAATCACCTCAAGTGGTTTGAGCTTGAGAGGAAGATGAGCCACGATAGTGGCGTCATGCCACACGGGGGCATTGGTGTTGCTTACTTTGATTTTCATAAAAAGATATTGTCTTACTTTTTTTATTTCCTTATTTAACGACATTACGTTCGGCCATGCGCTTAAAGGCTATGCTGAACGCATCTATATAATATTCTATAAAGTACTGCCATGCGGCACGTCCGGCCGTGGTGAACGCAGCCTTTGAAATGGCGGCAAGAGCCGTAGAGTCCGATACGGTCAGATATTTGATGGAGCGTGCTATGGCATCGGCCACATCATTATAATTAGAGTCAGTACGGCCTATCACAGTAACGCCGCAGTTCTCAAATCCGTTCTCTTCCGACTGAAGAACCCACTGTCCGAATCCGGAAAGCGTGGTGGTAATGGTGGGCACCCCGAAAGCCACGCTTTCAAGCGGAGTATATCCCCAAGGCTCATAATAGGAGGGGAACACCGTAGCGTCCATACCTATAAGGAGATCATAGTAGCTGAGATTGAATATCCCGTCATTGCCGTTCAAGTAACAGGGCACATATACCACATGCACACGGCTTGCCGCATCAGTGGCGAAGCCTATACCGTTTATACGGTTAAGTATAGGGTCAGAGTCAGGGTTAAATATCTGGTGGGTTATAACGGGATCAGGCAGTCCTGCCTTGGAATCTTTGGCCAAGGCCTCACGCAGATCAAAACGGGCATCGCCTGACCATGCAGGCACCATGACGAATGCCAGCACTTCACGCGAAGGAGCCTTGTCGGCAAGCATACGGAGAGCATCAAGATACACATCTATGCCCTTGTTACGGTATTCGCACCGCCCCGAGGTGGCCACTATAAAGGTGTCATCGGCAAACCGGCGCCCCATTAGGGTAGAGGCCACATGGAGCATATTGCGGCGGGCATCAGCACGGAATGCGCCGAACTTGCTGCGAGCCGGCACAAAGTTCTTTTCAAATCCGTTAGGAGTCACCACATGCGGGCGCAGCTCAAGCAGCTGTTCACACTCTATGGCTGTGATTTCGCTTACAGTAGTGAAGCAGTCAGCCTGGTGGGCGGCAGTCTTTTCAAGGGAATGCTTTGATTCCATATTGAGTTCACGCGCCATCTGATCGCCATTATAGCCCTTCATATAGTCATAGAGAGGCTTGCCATTGCCGCATATACTGCGTCCTATACTTGTGGCATGCGTGGTAAATACCGTAGCCACCTCAGGAAGCTTCCACTTCACATAGAGGAGCCCCATACCGGTGGTCCACTCATCAAAGTGGGCTATCACACGCTTCCCGTCAAGGCTCATGAACCTGTATATGCTTTCAATGACTATACCGGCTGCATGTGAGAATGCGCAGGCCTCATCATAGTCACCATACGCATGGAGTGAGTCCACCTTGTACAGATCCCACATCTTACCGTAAAAATCGTTCTTCACATCATACATTCCCTGAAAGCCCACCAATATGGCTATTGGCTTGCCGGGCACATTCCATCGGCCGGTTCTCACCGTTACACCTTCGGGCAGCTTGACACTCCCCTTCCATGCTTTAAGTACCGAGGCCTGCTCTATAAAATAAGGAGAGGGCGTTTCACTGCCCCACACATCAGGCCCCACAAAAATCACCTTGTCCTTATAAATCTTTTGAAGCGTCTTTGCTTTGGTTGACAGGACGGTATAAATACCTCCGATTTTATTACACACCTCCCACGATGTTTCAAACATCAGGTCGATGGGTACGCGGGCTTCATCCATATAAATATAACTATCTAAATTTCGGCGCAAAGGTACTATTTTTTACCTTATTACGCAAAGCCATGACAGCATTATTAATGTTTTAGGGAGCTTTTTCACACAAATCCATAGTGCGACACCGCAGTTTTAACACTTTCCAAAAGGAACATTTATCAAAGTCAGGGCGTTATAATGGAAACATATAAAGCGATGTACAGGAACCACCCCTCAATGCCGTGGGGACGGTTCCGTTTTTATTTAAGAGATTATCTATTAACACAATAAATCACCACTCCCATGACATCGACACCCATGCCCATCAACCCCGACGGCACAGCACTGAAGGGAATCCGCGGCCAAGTACTCACATTCAAGGCTGACCCGTTTCTGTACAACGAACAAGAGTGCTACGACTATTATCCTGACGGCCTTGTAGTAATGCAGGATGGCCACATACTCAACGTAGGCCCGTACGCTGATGTGGCACCATTCTATCCGCAGCTCACAGATATAGACTCATACACTGACGCCGTGATAATGCCGGGATTCATTGACTGCCACGTCCATTATGTACAGTCGCCCATGATAGGCTCATTCGGCGACACTCTCTTGCAGTGGCTCAACGAATACACATTCCCCACCGAATCAAAATTCAAAGACAAGGCGTTTGCCGATGAGGTGGCAAAGATGTTCTTCCGCCAGCTTCTGGAGCAGGGTACCACCACTGCCAATGTATTCGCTACGGCGTTTGCCACATCAGTCGACGCATTCTTTGAGGAGTCAGAGCGCTACAATACCCGTATGATTTCCGGGAAGGTGCTTATGGACAGAAACGTACCTGACGCGCTTAAGGATGAAAGTCCTGAAGAATCGATATTGGTGACCGAGAAACTGCTTAAGAAGTGGCATCATCGCGGACGTCAGCTTTATGCCATAATACCCCGGTTTGCTCCCACCTCCACACCCGAGCAGCTAAAACTGGCCGGCGAACTCTATCAGCGCTATATAGATCAGGGCGTATATATGCACACACACCTTGATGAGGTCCAAAGCGAGATTGACTGGGTAACACAACTCTTCCCGGATCAGCCTAACTACACAGAAGTATACAAGCACTTCGGACTGGTAGGACGCCGTTCCGTAATGGCCCACTGCTGCATAGTGCGCGAAGAAGAGTGGCAGACGCTCCATAAATGTGACTGCGGCGTGGCTCACTGCCCGAGCTCCAACCTGTTCTTGGGCGACGGCGAATTCAAGTATTGGGAAGCCAAACAGCAGGACCGTCCCGTAAGAGTAGGCATGGGCACTGACGTAGGCGGAGGCACCAACTTTTCCATTCCCCGCCAGCTGAATGAAGCGTATAAAGTGGCCATGCTCAACATGAAGAATCTTGATGCCGTAAAGAGCTTCTATCTTGCCACACGCGGCGGTGCCGAAGCGCTTCATTTAGAAAACACCATAGGCAGCCTTGCCCCCGGATACGAAGCTGACGTGGCCGTGATAAGCCTCAAGCCGTCAGAATTCTCCACGTGGCGAATGAAGTTTGCCAACACTATTTTCGAAAAGCTATTCGTGCTCATGACCCTTGGCCTGAACAACATCAATCTGGCCACCTATGTGGCAGGCAAGAAAGTATATGACCGCTCACGCGAGCAGACACACCTATATGCCTCTGACATACCTGACACCGCTCTTAACGATAAGGCCGAATAATCAAGCTACAGCAACTATTTAATTTACCCTTAATACATTATTGTTATGGCTACCAACAATATTCCACAGAGCAAGCTCCCGCAGACGGGACGTTACAGGCTCGGCGGCCCTATGGCCTGGTGGGTTTGGATTTTGGCCACGGTATTCGTAATTTACCTCTTCAACATCCAGACAATGTTTTCCGATGTCCAAGGCGACATTCAGAAGCATCTCAATCTTGACCTGCGGCATCTCACACTCATAGCAGGCACATACACATGGGCTTTTGCCATATTTCAGTTTTTCGGCGGTGCGTTCCTTGACTGCTTCGGGTCACGCCGAGTGATGATACCGGCATTCATCTTTGTAACGGCAGGTGTGTTCCTGTACGGTCTGGCTGAGTCATATACCATGATTCTGCTGGCGCAGGTACTCATGGCATTAGGCGCATGCTGCGGATTTGTAGGCGCCGGGTACATAGGAGGCGTATGGTTCGGTATGGCAGCCTACGGCACCATGTTCGGCTATGTGCAGACACTGTCATCGGTAGGTTCGGCCGTACAGCAGCCTATAATTGAGAGCCTGCTCGGGCACATGACTTATGAACAGCTCTTCATATATCTTGGCTTCATAGGTATAGTACTCGTGATCCTTGCATTCATATTCATGCGCAATCCGGAGCCGGTACCTATCAAGAATAATCCGTTTAAGGTAGTGGCCAACAATCTGATTCAGATATTCAAGAAACCGCAAATGTGGATAGCCGCCATATGGGGAGGCATAATATTCGGCCTCAATCTGGCACTCGGTGTGGTATGGACGCCTAAAATCTTCGAGCACTTCGGATACTCCAACGGCTACATAGGCACTGCCCTGCTCTGGGTAGGCTTGGCAGCAGGCTCCTGCTTCTGGCCTCAGTGGAGCAACAAGATAGCCAGCCGCCGCATACCGTCCATAATCGGTGCGGTGATGATGATAGTGGGACTCATATTGCTCATATACGTTGAGATGCCCATGTGGCTTATGACTGTTATGATGTTTATAATAGGTATGGGAGCCACCGCCCACATGCTGGCATTCAGCGTGGGAGGTGACGTAGCCGGAGGTCCGCTTGTGGGCACATCCAGCGCATTTCTTAATGGCATAATGTTCATATTCGGAGGCATACTCCAAAATATACCTTCGGCGCTGAGCAGCAGCGGGCACGGATTCCATACCATGTTCGTACCTTATATAATAGCTGCGGTAGTGGCCCTTGTGTTTATCTTCATACAGAAGGAAACCGCTCCCAAGGCAAAATAATCCGCACCTGACGCACGGCTCAACACCGAACAGCACCCGGCTCCGCATTATGCTCGGCCGGGTGCTTCCGTTATATAATAGCACAACAAACTCAAACAGTCTTACGTTATAAGAACGTAATCATAACCAAACATATGAAAGTACTGACCGTTAACGGGAGCCCGCATCCTCATGGATGTGTTGACCGCGCACTTCAAGAGATAGAGAACACGCTTACTGAATGTGGCGTAGAGTATGAACGTATAGACATAGGCACCAAGGATATACGCGGATGTATAGCCTGCAACTACTGCCGCGAGCATGGCCGGTGCGTGTTCAACGACATAGTCAATGAAGCTGCACCGAAGTTTGCCGATGCCGATGCCATAGTAGTAGGTACACCCACATACTATGCCGGGAGCAACGGACAGGTGCTGTCATTTCTTGACCGCCTTTTCTACAGCACGTCGGGAGTGTTTGACAAGATTATGAAAATTGGAGCTGCCGTGGTGTCATCACGCCGAGCTGGCTCGACATCAGCATTTGATGAAATAAACAAGTATTTCACCATAGCGTCAATGCCCATAGCATCAAGCACGTATTGGAACGAGGTGCACGGATTCACCGCCGACGATGTGGACAAGGACCTTGAAGGGCTTCAGACCATGCGTAACCTGGCCCGGAACATAGCATTTATGATCCGAGCATTCAGTGCCTTGAAAGAAAAGGAGGGATTCCCCAAGCAGGAACGCGGCTCGTTCACCAGCTTCTACGGCTAAGCTATCTGCCGGAATTATACGTATACCCCCAAGCATCATCAGATTATATGCTTGGGGGTATAATGTGTGTGCGCTATATGAGCGAGAAGGGCTATTTTGTCTGACGGAACAGCCAGTCACGCACCGATGGAATCCGGTAAGCGTAATCAAAGGAATACATATGTTCGCTTCCTTTACCATCGGGCGGAAGCACGGTCTTAGGCTCAAACTCAAAGAAATTGATTGGCGCACCCTTTTCAAGCATAGTAGCGGCCAGTTCGCTTTGACGTGCCTCGGGCAGCTGTGCGCTCCATTCCGCAAAGGTGTACTGCACACCCTCTTTCCGTGCCGCATCTTCAAGCGGAGCTATGCATTTGTAAGCCTTCCCTTGGTTGCCGGCTATGAAATAAATGAATTTATGCTTTACAAGCGAGTCGAATGTAGCGTTGTCCCAATGACAGTCAACGAATATGGAGGCGGCAAACACATCAGGATATTTCACATTGTAGTACATTGAAATCATACCTCCCATCGATTGGCCTGTGGTATAGAGGCGAGCAGGGTCGACACTGTTGTTCTCCACCACACTGTTCAGCATGCGGATAACCATATCCACTTCATCAGTGTATTCATAATTATCATTTACTGCAACTCCCGAGAATTGCGGCACAAGTACATAACAGGGATTTTTAGCCTGTGACTCAGCCGTGGCCCATACCAATGCACCATAGCCCTGTGTAAGAGGCCGGGTAGCATCATCGCCCGGAGTGCTCGCATCAGCTATGAACAGTACTACCGGATACTTTTTTGTCCTGTCAAGATTCTTGGGCGTATATAGGCTATACTTCATAGTCTTTCCGGTGGCTGCGTCAGTATATTCATACTGTTTGAATTCCGGAACTACAGTCTTTATCATGGCCTGCAACGTGGAGTCACCGCTCTTGTCTATCACCGGGCCTCCTTTTGGTACACTTCCAAGCTGTGGACCTCCGCCTCTACCATTACGCTCAGCCGGTTTAATATCGCTCTGACTCTGATCAGCATCATTCCCCGACTTGTTGCCACATGATGAGGCCATTACCGGTAAGCTACATACCACTGACAGTGACATAATAGCATAAATTGTTTGTTTCTTAAATCTCATACTTCTGTGAATTTTATATTCTCAAGTTAAGACAATCAAATTTCACAAAAGGTTTAAAGTCAGTATTCCACTACTACATTGCCACACATAACTGACATACTCACATTATAACGGGCTTTACCCTATTTTTCTGCAGATAAAGCCCGTTTTTACATATCAGCATCACCTTGAAGTATTGTGTTGCCGGAGATTCTTTTGCTTTTTTACCAGACGGCTCATCATTCGTTTTTCAAGGCGGTATACTTTATCAATCTGCTCAGGAGTAAGAAACTTGCCGTACTCAGCATAGTACTTTTTGCGAATGTCAAGAATCTTCTGGCTCCGATCAAAGCGATTCTCAATGCTTGCCGAGGTATCTGAGCCACGCTTTTGGCGAGATCCGAGCGCCCAAATCTCTTTCTGGCATGCGCAATAGGTTTCAACGAGTTTCTGAGTAATAGCCTCATCAAGCGCCAACTCCGATGCTATGTGACGTGCTTGGGTGATAGCGAGTTTCTCTCGACTCACATTGCGGTCATTACTCTGGGCAAAGCTCTGGACGGATGCGCATATTGCTATGAACAGCAGCATCATAATCTTAATGGTTCGCTTCATTCTTCTGTTATTTGAGTTAAAAATATGTCATCTTCATACGTTTCAAGGAAATATTCACGGTCATCCGCATGGAGTTTGGTAAATGTCAGCTCTACATCATCCATAGTGCATGAAATATTTTTTTGCGGCATAGCCATGAACGTCACCATTATCACAGCCACGGCTGCTACAGAGGAAACACAGGTGAGTACCCATCTCCATACGGGGATTCTGCTTTTAGCGGCTACGGCAGCCGTCATGATTTTATGGTCAAGCATGTCAAAGTATCCGTCAGGCACGGAGTATGGTTCGCGTTTACCTATTTTATTAAAGTCAAATTCAGTTTTCATAATTTGTACTTATTGAATTCATATACTTGACTATACGTTCTTTGGCTATGTGATAGTTGGCTCTCACATTGCCTACGTCAGTATCCATTATCAAAGCTATTTCGGCGTATTCAAGTTCATCATAATATCTAAGATTAAATACAGCCTGCTGCTTTGGCGGCAGTAAGGCAATAGCCTTTTTGAGCTGAACCGCTTCAACATCCTCATAATTGATATAGCTGTCAGTATGGGAGTCAAGGATGTGGTCAAGCGGTATCATCTCCGCTTTACGTTTGTCTATCAGACGCAGAGCTTCATTAGTGGCAATGCGATAAATCCAGCCCTTCAGAGCATTGGCCGATCGTATACTATTCAAGGCTTTGAACGCGCGTAGAAACGTTTCCTGCATCACATCCTCGGCATCATGGTGAGATATGACCATACGCCGCACATAATGATATATGGGTTGTGAATACTTACTTACAAGCATACGGAAGCCACTGTCAACATCTGATTTAATTATCCCGACTATATCCTTGTCAGATACCATCATAATTCATTAGCTATCAGGCCTGCTGATGGATATAAATATGCGCTATCCCCCCATCCGGGTATTCAACCCCGGCCAGACAGCCGTTGTGGTCTTCATAATCAATAGATGACGGTGCCTTGATGACAGCGTATGGTGTCCGATATTGGACCGGCGGCCGATATGGTGTACGTGGCCTATACGGCACATGCTGTGGACCATATGATTTACTTGTATGGCATGAGGTACAGCCTATCAACATAAATATAATGATGAGATACTTTTTCATAATGCCAATATTAATTACTATTCTATATCTAAGACCGTCAAATCAGTCAAACATCAAATAACATGCCCCAATTTTTTTACAGTGACATTAAAAAATAAATCGCTAATTTTGCACTCGGATAGGAATACTAAAATGCCCCCTTTATGACAGAATCCAAAAACAAAGGTTATAGGTTGGAAGTCGTAGATGCTTTGAGAGGTTTTGCATTGCTGGCTATAGTTCTGCTTCATAATCTTGAGCATTATAACATATTTTATAGCCCTGATCTGCTTCTTCCAAGTTGGATGGTGCTTAGCGGTGATAAGCTTAGCGGCATAATCTACTTCCTTTTTGCCGGGAAAGCCTATGCAACATTCTCGCTCTTGTTTGGATTTAGTTTCTATATACAGATGCGTAATGCCCGACGTAGAGGGTCTGATTTCAGAATGCGATTCGCTTGGCGTATGCTTTTGCTGTTTGCTTTCTCTCAAATTCACGCTCTATTCTATAATGGCGACATCCTGCTACTTTATGCGGTATGTGGCCTATTGCTTATCCCGGCATCTTCATGGAGTAATCGCACAGTAGTTATAGTAGCTTGTATATTGATGCTTCAGCCCTGGTGTTGGGTCCAAATAATCCATGCAATTATTAATCCCGATTTTATAGACACGAATTCAGAATTCGTAAAATTCGCCGCCTCGGCGGAACAGGTTGGCCGTAATGGGAATTTGTGGCAGACGTTAGCTAACAATATTTGGAATGGACAATTATACTCTAATTTTTGGCAAATAGAAGCGGGGCGCTTATTCCAGACACCTGCGTTGTTTCTGTTTGGGATGTGGCTCGGCAGAAAATCCTACTTTGAGAAATCAGATGAGAGCGTAATTTTCTGGAAAAGAACTTTGGCAGCTGCCGCCACAGCTTGCATACCGCTGTATCTGCTAAAAGAACTAATTCCGCCTCACATTGATTCAATAACCATACAAGCATACTATGGCATAGCTATTCCTATGCTTTATAATTTTGCTTTCATGGCTTTACTTGTGTCCTCTTTCGTTCTCCTATGGTTTAATAAAGGGAGAGGATATTCTGCTCAGCGATTCACCATACCGTACGGCAAAATGAGTCTGACCAATTATATTGGACAATCTATTCTTGGCGTAGTGTTGTACTATCATTTTGGGTTCAACTTATGGTGCCATACCGGGCCTTTGGAATCTGTCGGGATAGCCTTTGGCATATTCCTTGTCCAATTAATGTTCAGCTATTGGTGGCTGAAGAATCACATACAGGGGCCGTTAGAGTATATCTGGAAGAAGGGAACGTGGTTAAACACCTCCCCCTCACCTCAGGCATTAATCAAATCAGCGTGATTAGCAAGATATTCAATATTGCATAATCAGCCCAACGAGGGATAAGCCCTTAAATACTCCGCCCCATCTTATAGGCTTCAGCGAGAGCCTTGTGGCCCGCTATGTCGCCGGGCATGTTGACACCGCCGGCAAAGACTGTACCTTTCAGCGTGGCCCGTTCAAAGCAGTCAATCCAGCCTTGCAGACCGCTTATGGCGCGTTCGGGCACGTAGGTCTCATCCTCTGCCGCACTGGTAAGCATATAGATGTCAGTAAATTTATAATCGGAGCCGTAAAGCGGATTGCCACGGTCTATCATGGTTTTCATCTGACCGGACATCTCATAATAATATATAGGTGTAGCCCACACTATGACTTCGGCGTCATGCATTTTGGCAGTTATCGATGGAGCATCGTCATTGATCACACATCGGCCTATACTCTGACAGGCAAGGCAACCCATGCAAAATTTATATCCTTATCGCGTAAGGTTACGATTTCCACATCATTTCCAGCAGCTTCCGCTCCTCGGACAAACGCCTCGGCCAATGCATGGCTATTGCTGTTGTGGCGCGGGCTGGTAGATATTATCAGTACTTTCTTCATAAGAGTTAATTGTTTGAGATTTCTATTCTGAACTGCGTGGGGCTTTGTCCGGTGACGCGCTTGAATATCCGAGTGAAGTGCGCAGGATATTCATAGCCGAGAGCATAGGCTATCTGAGCCACGTCATCATCCGTACTGACAAGCATCTGCTTTGCATGTGCCACTATATGGCGCGTAATCATGTCCTTTGGCGTCAGGCCAGTCTCCTTGCGTACAAGATCACTGAAATATCCGGGCGAAAGACTGGCTTTACCGGCAAAGTACGACACTGTGGGCACGGAATGCATAGCCGTATCCATCTTATAGTACATTTTTAAGTCACGCTGAAACTTTGCCACGATGTCAGAGTTGACCTTATGCCGTGTGATGAACTGACGGTCATAGAACCGATGCATATATTCAAGCAGGACCTGAATATTGGCCGACAGCAGCGCGGCTGAATGCGGATCCACAGGATGTTCCAGCTCCTTGCGTATCATATCAAGGCAATGTAGGAATATAGCCCGTTCATCTTCCGACAGGTGGAGCGACTCCATCTCCGTATAGTCAAAGAATTTGAATTCCGATATTTTCTCAGCCAACGGGGTGCCATAGATAAGATCCGGATGAAACATCAGGCCTATCACATCAGGTGTCACCTCAGACTCCTCCATATCCACATCAATCATCTGCCCCGGTGAAAAGCTCACCACAGTGCCTTCTTGATAATCATATTTCCGTCGGCCGTATTTTATGGAACATTTTACCCCATTTTTCAAAAACAGGGCGTATACCCCATAGTTCATACATATGTGATTTACCCCCTTTGTGGCCGTTTTCAAATCAATGACAGCCACCAGCGGGTGCATAGTCTTCATGCCGTACAGTTTGTTGTACGAATCAATAGAGTCAAGATTGATAATCGGATTTCTCATACTGCGAATTTACTGCTTTTCCGTTATAAAATGCCTACGTATGTTATTTTGGTAAGGATTTCCATAAAATTGGTATATCACGCCCGTCAAATTCATTGTTATTTTGTGGTATGAAAAAGATTATATTGTCAGTAGCACTGCTACTTGGTGCACTGACCGCAACCTCACAACGTATGAACAACCTGAATACAAACACCTCGCTTGCTCCGGCAGAGAAGCTTGAGCTTACACAGGAATGGGACAAGGTATTCCCAAAGAGTGACAAAGTAGACCACCACAAGGTGACGTTCGTTAACCGCTACGGCATAACACTCGCTGCGGACATGTACACGCCTAAAGGCGCGTCCGGGAACCTTCCGGCAATAGCCGTAAGCGGCCCCTTCGGCGCCGTCAAGGAGCAGTCAAGCGGCCTGTACGCTCAACAGCTTGCCGAGCGCGGCTTCCTTACCATAGCCTTTGACCCATCCTTTACAGGCGAAAGCGGGGGCATGCCTCGCAGAGTGGCATCACCAGACATAAATACTGAGGATTTTTCCGCAGCAGTGGATTTCTTGATGACACAACCGAACGTTGACACCGACCGCATAGGTATTCTCGGTGTGTGCGGCTGGGGTGGTATTGCCATACAGGCTGCCATCAACGATCCCCGAATCAAGGCTACCGTGGCCTCTACTATGTATGATATGACCCGTGTAAGTGCAAATGGATATTTCGATGCCGACAATTCAGCAGAAAAGCGCAACGAAATGCGCAAGGCTCTTGCTGATCAGCGCACCAAAGATTATGCTTCCGGTAGTTATCAGCGTGCCGGCGGTGTAGTGGATCCGCTACCTGCTGACGCACCACAGTTTGTAAAGGATTATTACGCATATTACAAGACTCCACGAGGATTTCACCCTCGTTCCGGCAACTCTACCGATGGATGGAATACCACATCGACACTGCCTTTCATCAATTTCAAATTCTTTGAATATGCCGGAGAGCTTGAAAATGCAGTGCTTATAGTCCATGGTGATGCAGCCCACTCATATTACTTTGGCAAGGATACCTTCGCGCTTCTGAAAGGCGACAACAAGCAGATGCTCACCGTAAAGGGGGCAAGCCACTGTGACCTGTATGACCAGCTGGATATCATCCCTTTTGATGAAATAGCCGGATTCTATAACGAATATCTAAAGTAGCATTAATCCCCCTAATAATGAAGCAAATAATAGTAATTGTAGCTGCAATCATAACAAGTATGTCAGCATTTGCCCAATCAAAGGTGTATATGACCCGTGAGATATCGCCGGAAGCACTTGTTAAAATTTACAAGGCACTTGGACGTCCGGCTGACGGACATAGGGTAGCCGTAAAAATCAGTACCGGTGAAGCCGGGAATCCCAACTATCTGAAGCCTACGCTGATTCAAGCATTGGTTGACACCGTGCATGGAACTATCGTGGAGTGCAACACTGCATACGGAGGCAAGCGTAACACATCAGAAGCTCATTGGCAGACTATCCACGAACATGGGTTTGACTCCATAGCTCCTGTTGACCTCATGGATGAGGAGGGACAGATGAAGATACCTGTCCGGGACCGCCGTCATATCAAATATGATATAGTAGGCAACCATCTTCCACGCTACGACTATATGGTCAATCTCGCCCACTTCAAAGGCCATGCTATGGGTGGCTACGGCGGCGTTCTTAAAAATGCAAGTATCGGTGTGGCATCTGCTGACGGAAAAGCATACATACATACCGCCGGGAAGACGGAATCAGTAGAAAATCTTTGGGACAATCTTCCGGCGCAGGATGAGTTCCTTGAATCAATGGCTGCGGCGGCTCAGGGAGTCCATGACTATTTCGGTGACAACATAGTATATATCAACGTGATGAACAATATGTCGGTTGATTGCGACTGTGATGCGCATCCATCGGGAGTACTTCTGAAAGATTACGGCATTCTCGCTTCAACCGATCCGGTAGCACTTGATAAGGCGTGTGTAGATATTATCTTCAATATGAAACCGTCAGAGGGTAACGACAATGCCCCACTGATAGAAAGAATCAACAGCCGCCATGGGACACATACCATTGACCATGCCGCTGCAATAGGGCTTGGCTCTCTTGAATATGAAATAATCAGCCTTGACAAGTGATGAATGTAAAATCAATCATTGTCACGATAATAGCTTCAGCGGTTTCCTCGGCCTCTGTACATGGTCAGGAGGCTGCTGACAGCATTTTGCATCTTCATGAAGTAGTAGTTACCGGGACAAATTCGCCGGTTCAGAAAAATCTGCTCCCTTATACCGTGTCAGTCATAGGACAAAACAGATTGGAATCCACCGGCGAAACTCAGGTGTTGTCAGCAATATCAGGGATGGTGCCGAGTTTGTTTGTGACAGAGCGCAGCATTTTCGGTTTCGGAGTAAGTAACGGCGGTTCCGGCCACATAAAATTGCGTGGCGTTGGGGGCGACCGTGCAAGCGCAGTGTTGATGATGGTAGATGGTCAGCCTCAATTTGCGGGGCTTTACTCACACCAAATATCAGACTTCTATGATAAAGAATATGTGGAACGCGTGGAAGTTTTGCGTGGGCCCGGGTCAGTGCTGTACGGCTCCAACGCTATGGCAGGCACCATCAATGTGATTACAAAAGAGCCGCAGGCAGATGGCGTCAGAACTACAATATCCTCCCAATACGGCTCGTACAACACGTGGCTGTCATCATTGACCAATACCGCTCGTTTAGGTAAATTTTCTTCTTTGGTGTCTGCATCATATAACCGTACTGACGGGAATGTCAAAAACTTTGATTTCAAACAGGTTGACGCATATGCCAAGATCGGCTATGATTTCTCAAACACATGGAAAGCTAATGCCGACTACACCTTCATGAACTTCAAGGGTGATGACCCGATCTATCCTACCTTGTCAAACCCGGAGTCAACCGACATATATCATCAAAACATCATCCGTGGTGAAGCATCGGTAACCGCTGCGAACAATTACGGCTCGGCATCCGGTCTGGTAAGGGTGTATTACAGCTACGGCAACCATTTTATTGACGATCCTCGCCATTTCCATAGCAAAGATGACCGTCTTGGCGCTATGCTCTATGAGAATTTCTCCCCGTGGAAAGGCAGCTCGGCTACGGTAGGCTTTGACTTCGATGTCTATTCAGGCGAGATACCCGTTTCGGGCGGCAATCCCATATCCGAAACCAATCCGGGCGCAATCACAAAGAAGAAAATCGTAGAATACTCTCCGTATATAACAATATCACAATCATTGGCCGAAGACATTCTCAATCTTAATGCCGGACTGCGAATGGCCAATAGCGATAAGTTTGACACGCAGTGGGTGCCGCAGTTCGGTTTTGCTGTAAATCCGGGACACGGCTTCAACATCAAGGGCAATCTTGCCATAGGCTACCGCAACCCTTCGTTCCGCGAACTATATCTGTATCGCATGGCTAACCCTGACTTGAACCCGGAGAAGATGATGAATTATGAACTCTCGATAGGCAAACACTTCTCCCGTTATTTCTCGGTGGATTTTACCGCCTATTACAGCCGTGGTACTGACATGATTCAAGTCGTTGACCAAAAGAATGTGAATACCGGCAAGTTCATCAACAAGGGCATAGAGCTTTCGGCAAACAGCAGACCCCTTGACAATCTGCGACTATATGCTTCATACAGCTATCTGCACACATCACTTAATGACCTCGTAGGAGCTCCGAAAAACCAGTATTATTTGGGTGCGGAGCTGATGCTTTGGAATAGATTCAACGTGGCAGCCGACATCAAAGGAGTGGGTGGACTATATGTGGCTGAAGGTATCAGGAATCAGAATTATGCGCTGCTGAACCTGAAGCTGAACTATGAGATATGCCGCTACGTAGCCATATTTACAAGACTTGAAAACATAACAAACGCTCACTACATTATAAACCGAGGCTACGACATGCCCGGATTTACAGCCATGGGCGGTTTCAAGGTAAACATCTGAACACAAATACGTATAACGATGAAGAATGAAGAGATGACTATAGAGAAATTCCAGCAGATGATAGCGGCCGGCAAGCCGCTTGAGGGCGATGAAATGATTCGGTTCATGCGTGAGCAGAGCGATCAGTCGCGACGCATACAGTTTGATTTGAACTGCAATTATCATACCCCGGAAGAGATACGTGAACTGTTCGGGAAGATCACTGAGCAGGAAATGGATGAGAATTTCCGCCTGTTTCCGCCATTTTATACTGACTTCGGACGTAATATCCATATCGGTAAAAATGTATTCATCAACTCCTGCTGCCACTTTCAGGATCAGGGAGGCATATATATAGGTGATGGATGCTTGATAGGTCATTGCGTGGTAATGGCTACTCTCAACCACGACTATGACCCGGCAAAAAGGCAGAATCTACATCATAGACCCATACGCATAGGCAATGGCGTATGGATTGGTGCCAACGTCACAATAACAGCGGGCGTGACAATAGGCGACAATGCCATAATAGCTGCCGGAGCCGTAGTTACGAAAGATGTTCCGGCCAATATGATAGCAGGCGGTGTGCCCGCAAGAATCATCAAAAGCATTTACGAGAACAACCCCTAAAAAGTTTCTGTTGTTATATCAGTATGACACATGAAACTATTTACAGCAGATTCACGCATCAGGTCAAAGCCAATCCTGATGCAACGGCCATAACGACTGATGAACGCGAGGTAACCTACGCAGAGCTTGACAAGATGGTTGATTCCATTCTGGCCAAGTTCTATGACGCGCGGTGGGACTACGTAGGGATAGTCATGTCACATGATATAGAGATGATTGCTGCCATGCTGGCAGTGCTGAAAAGCGGTGCGGCATATATACCGGCAGAAAAATCATTACCGGCTAAACGCCGTGATTATATGATGCGGAATGCCGGTGTCAAGCTTATTATCACTGATGCATACTGCCACAACATTCCTGCCGCCACACAGGAACTCGCTGACCGGTCAACCCCTGAGGGGCTTGCCTACATACTGTATACATCCGGCACTACAGGGCATCCTAAGGGTGTAATGGTGGAAAACCACAGTGTGGTCAATTATGCCGATGCCTTCAAGGCCGAATTCCATACCGGTCCGGGCGATGTAATGCTGCAATATTCGGTGTGCTCCTTTGACATATTTGTAGAAGAAGTGTTCACCACTCTGCTCAATGGTACCACGCTCGCTATCCCTTCATCAGAGATTGTCAGTGGTGGGATTACGCAGTTGATGGCTTTCATAGAACGGCATGGCGTTACGGAGGTCAGCGGATTTCCATATCTGCTTGCCGACATGAACAAGCTCAGCCATATACCCGAATCATTACGACTGCTTATAAGCGGAGGCGACGTTCTTAGAGCTACGTTCATTGACCGGCTCAGAAATATGGGGCCTATGATTTACAATACCTACGGCCCGTCAGAAACCACAGTATGTGCCAGTTACTTCCGATGCGACAATACCGCTCCGCTGCCGGATGGAACGTTTCCCGTAGGCAAGGCCGTAAAAGGTGTCACTGTTAAAATTATGGATGACACCCTTAAAGAATTAGGCATTGGTGAGGTAGGTGAAATATGCATATCGGGCGAGGGCGTATCGAGAGGCTATCTGGGCAATCCTCCAGAGCAGAAAAACTTTGTGCCGCTCGATGACGGATCGGTGATGTACAGGAGCGGAGATGTGGGTTATTTGCTCCCTGACGGCAATATAGCGTTCATGCATCGCAAGGACAATCAGGTTATGATTATGGGCAAGCGTGTTGAGCCGGAGGAAGTGGAGAATGTAATGAATGAGTCGCCCGATGTGGAGCGCGCCGTCATACGGGCATTCAATGATGACTGCGGGCTTGCCTACTTGGTGGCCTATTTCATACCGTCCATCCACAAATTTACCGTGCATAAAATCAAAGAATATCTGAAATCACGCCTCGCCGACTTCATGGTACCTGAATTTTTCGTGGCGGTAAAAACTATCCCGCTCAATAACCATGGCAAGGTAGATATGAATTCCCTGCCGTTAGTACTGAAAGAAGGTGCTCTGATATGACAGGATTCCGTACAGTGCGTGACATACATGAATTAATGGAATGGCGTACGGAAGTGATACGCAATGTCTTTTCGGTGGTGCCGGATAACGCACTCATTGAACGAAACATGCAGTACTATCGGCGCCACATAGCTGATGGGACCCATATAGAAATCGTAGCTACTTCCGGCAGCGGTGAGGATGCCGGCTGTGGCGCCTTATGTCTTTCCGAAGAGCTCCCGTCGCCCGACAATCCTACCGGGATATGCGGCTATCTGATGAATATATATGTGCGTGAGCGGTATCGTAAGCAAGGCATTGCACATGAAATAGTACGTAAACTCGTGGCTGAGGCACGGTCAATGGGATGCGGTAAGATATATCTTGAATCCACCGATGCGGCACGAAGCCTATACTTATCTTCGGGCTTCCGCCATATGAAAAATATGATGATATATGCAGAAACAGGAATTTGATATAAACGGATTGAAGTGTCTGTGCTGCAAGGCGAAGGAGTGTGACAGGATTACCTATATACTCTATCCTATGGATATCTTGGGCCACTGGATAGGACCTGCTACACAATACTTTGGCACTTCAATAGTGGTGATTACAGGTATGGACTGGGATAATGCCCTCACTCCATGGCCGGCAAAAGGCGTGCCCAAAGGATGTCCCGACTTCAAAGGACATGCAGCCGAATTCCTTAAGTTCCTTGGTGAGGTGGTGAGGGATATAGAAGGGAAGTTAGGTTTGGCGGATATGCATATGCAGCGGAGTCTTGTAGGCGTATCCCTGTCCGGATTATTTACACTATGGCAGTGGCCGCAAAGCAATCTTTTCAGAAATATCGCATCACTGTCAGGCTCGTTATGGTACGAAGGATTCATGGATTGGTTCCAAGAGCAAAGCTTCGACGGAAAAAGCGGTATGGCATATTTCCTGCTCGGAGATAAAGAATCTACAACAAGCGTCAAGGCATTTAAATCCGTAGGCTGTAATACTGAGAAAATAGTGTCGGCACTGAAATCTGATGGTATAACCACCATCTATGAGACAGTGCCGGGCAACCATTACGAACAGCCCATTGAACGCCTTAACAGAGCCATGTCATCACTGCATAAATCAGAGTAATATGGCAGATATTCTACATATTGTATAAGGGCAAATTATAATTTGCCCTCCATTATCTTCTTGACGGCTTCAAAACTCTTCATCTCTGCAATCTCCTCCGGCTCGAACTCCATGTCAAAAGCATCTTCAAGCTCCACAATGAGATTCAAATGATGAAGTGAGTCCCACTTTTCGCAGTTGTGCTGATTCGTGGCTGAATTGATAGCGTCGGTGCTGAATACCGTTTTCATTATCTCTATAATCTTCTCATCCATGTTCCTATGTTATGTTTATGGTGTAATAATCAGGTATTTCTTGAAGCGACTCAAGTTTTAACTCATACTCCTTGGCACCATCTTCTTCATTTATGACATCAAAACCTAACTTGTCATAAAAGTCGGCTACCTGAGAGTTCTTGGCTGTAGGTATATACTTGGCTTTAACCAATCGAATTCCTTTATTATACAGGATGTTTAGGATTGACTTCACAAAAGCAGCCTCAATATTCTTGCCAAGTATTCGGCAACTAAGCAATAATGTGTCAATTATGGCTATTTCGCCACGATTAGATATTAAAATCTCTCCGGTTATTCCATTATCGCCGAACTTATCGCTGACTGATATGCAATAAATATCATAGCCCTTGACAATAAGGGAATTAATGTCGGCTTCAGTGTAACGATGGGTTGTGAGGTTGAACTGATTGGTTTTCTGAGTCATCTGCACTATGCGCGGTATGTTGAACTCATTAGCTCCTACGATATCAATATGAATGTCAAGGCTGCGGATAAAATCAGTCAAGTCAGTAAATCTTGCCTGCTCCGAAGCTCGCCGGGCATTTGCCTTATATTGCTCTGTTTTGGACAAATCCTCATTTGTAAGTCGGTAAGTACGGAAATAATCATTTACAAGTTTCTTGTAAAAATCCATAAGTTCGTATGGCCGTCTTGGGAATTCCGGCACGACAACCATGGGTAATTGTTGGCGTACCAACTCCCTTTCAGTAGGATTGTCATCCACAAACACCATACTGTCAAGACCTATGTTCAACTCCTTGGCGAGCTCGCGGATATTGTCAGCTTTGTTCTGCCAATTAATTCGGTAAGCGGCTATATGCTTAGGCCCAAGTTTGACAAACGGATTCTTAGCCCAAAGCTCCTTGACATCAACCTCGTTGTTTTTACTGCATACCGTAAGAATAACACCGCTATTGACAAGACTAACGAGCGCCTCCTGAAAATACATGAATGCATTGCCGGGATAATCGCCACTCATTTTCACTCCGCTTACGCCATCTTCGCCAAGCACTCCACTCCAGAGGGTATTGTCAAGGTCAAGTACCAGGCATTTCTTCCTTGGCTGATTCAATTCCTGAAGTTTCTTGCCCCACCATTCCCTAAAGGCCGGGGCAAGTGCAGGGCTGATAATCATCTGCGACAGGAAATAGAATTTCCAATTCATCCATGTATCGGGATTATGACGTGACAGGAATTCTCCGAAATCGATAACTCTTACATTCGGTTTCTCGGAAGCGATTCTCCATACCAACTCATTGACCGCCGATATTGCTTCATCAACATTACGGTCACTATAACACACAGCAGCATTGAATAGATTTTCAAGCGTGAGGATATAAAAAGGAGCAGATGCCGGAACAGCATCTGCCACTAATTTCAGTTTATCGGCTATTCCGTTGATTTCCGTGACGGTATGCTCATGGACAGCACCTATAGGTACTGTGTAAAACCATAGATAACTGTCAGCCTCTGGAATCTGCGATATGTCATCGTAGCCCGAAAACTCACACGACTCATCAAATAGGTTTTCTATGGTGTAATTGCGGAATATGTACATATCTTAATACTCTATTACGGGTGACACATTGCAGTGATGAAGCGTCATCATCACCGTACCCCACGACAACCCGGCTCCGAAACCGCTCATAACGAACCGCTCGTTATCCCGCACGCCGCTTAGCTCCGAACAGATGGTAAGAGGTATCGACGCCGAACTCGTATTTCCATATTTCTGAATGCAATAGGGTACTTTGGCAGCATTGATTTTTAGTTTACGGATAAAGAAGTCAGTCATGAATTTGTTTGACTGATGAAATACCAGCCAATCAATATCCTCATGCGTCAGACCGCTATCGGCAAGGATCTCTTTAACCCCTTTAGGTACAACCTTGATGGCAAAATTGAATACATCCATACCATCCATGTACACTTGCACATCGCTGCGGATATTGCCGTTCTCCCGCTCCAACTCAACAAGGCTCCCCTCAGTAAGAGGTATTCGCATACCTGCCGGAATTTTTACCGCATCTTCCCCGGAACCATCTGTGCGCAATACGAATACGGATTCACCGAACGAACCTTTCTCTATCAAGGTGGCCGTACCGGCATCGCCGTATAGAGGCACGTTTACCTTGTCACGTGGATTTACTACTTTCGAAAACGTTTCACCGTCAAGCAGCAGCACCCGGCCTATCCCCTCCATAGAAGCGTAGGCCATAGCTGCCGACAGTCCGTAAGTAAAGCCCGAACAAGCAAGGCTCAGATCCATAGCCGCACAGTCCTTGGTCAAGCCGAGCCTATTCTGTAATATACAAGCTGTAGCCGGGCTCCGATAGTCGGCAGTCTGACTCATGAACAGAAGCATGTCAACGGATTCTGGAGAAATATCATTATCCTCCATCAATTTTTTTGCGGCCTTATAACAGAGGTCCGAAGCACATACATCAGCGTCGCAAATCCGGCGTTCATGTATGCCTACGGATGAAATCATTTTCTCAACTTCATCCGCAGGCATAATGTCGGTCAAGTCCTTATTGTATGCAATTTTAGGTGGCACACATGCCGCCATAGCACGTATGCCCACGTTTCTATATCGTATTATGGCCATTGTTACAGAGTATATCCTCCATCCACTTTTATATCAGTTCCCGTGACATAGGATGAGGCTTCCGAAAGAAGATATATAGCGGCATATGCAATATCCTCGGGTTGCCCCCAACGCTTTAATGGAACCTTTGATACTGTTTCTTCAAGTTTTTCAGCCTCGACAGCGCCACCGGTGTGCATAGGAGTTAGAATCATTCCCGGGGAAATAGTGTTTACGCGAACGGATTTTGAGGCATGCTCTACGGCTACATATTTCAGGAATGAAGATAATGCCGCTTTCCCGGCTCCGTATATGCCATTGGCCGGACAGAAGTCGCACGTTCCGGCTATAGAATCAATCGCCACTATTGAGAATCCCGGATTGAACAGTTTCTTCTTCAGAATGCTTCTCACTATTTCAATCGGTGAGAAGAGATTTGTGGCAAAGATACTCTCAAATCTCTTGCGGGTAGCGAATAATGTTGGCCACATTTCCACAAATCCGGCTGCAAGGACCACACCATCTAAAATCGGCAATTCCTTGATGAGCAATGAAATCCCTTCATCACCTGACAAATCGGCAATAATCCCTTTATGCCCGGATCCGTCAAGCGAATTCAGAGTTTCATTCAGGCGATTCTCATTGCGGCCTGTTATAATCAGATTAGCACCTGACTTTGAACATTGGATAGCTATTTCTTTACCAATACCCGAGGATGCCCCCGTTACAAGTATGGTCTTTCCTTTGAGTGAGAATGGACTTTTCATCATAATTCTATCAGATTTGGCACCATGATACCGTCAGTTTCAAAAAAAGCAGCGCCCCAAGAAAGCCCCACGCCAAAGCCACATGCCATTATCTTTACGTTCCCGTTACGTAACCTGTCGGACAGCCGTGTGACAAGAGTTACCGGAATTGATGCGCATGATGTATTGCCAAATTCATCAAGGCTTATCGGAGCAGTTTCGGGAGTGAATTTCAATTTCTTGACTATCATATCGTTCATCTTCTTGTTTGCTTGATGCAAGACAAGATAGTCAGCATCAGAAACCTCAAAGCCATAACGTTTAGCCAAGTTCCGGACCGCCTTGGGAGCAGTGGTGATTCCAAAACTGAATACATCCATCCCTTTCATTTGGGATTGTATTGAGTTATACCAATGCCCTTCTATCTCATGCAGCTCAAGTGATTCTTGACTGAAAGGATGTTTTGCACCACCGTGGGGTATTATTATGGCATCGTATCCGCTTCCGTCAGTTCCCATATTGAAAAACATTGGACTGGCGCCCTCTTCATATTCAAGAGCTGTAGCTGTACCGGCGCTTCCAAACAGCAGGTCGTCATCCGGGCTAAATAATCCTGTATCGCCCACAAGGAGTAAGGCTTTGCGAATATTGCCGGTCTGCATCATTGAGGCAATATTACTTAGGCCATATACCCATCCTGAGCAGCCAAGCCCCAAATCGGCACAATAACATTCCTTCGAAAGGCCAAGACGGTCTTGCAATATGCACGATGTAGCCGGCAATATATAGTCGCCAGTCTGTGTGACTAATATAAGGGCATCTATCTCTTTCTTATCCCAGCCAAGGGATTCAATCAGCTTTTCTGCCGCCGCTGTACACAAGTCAGATGTGTGGAGCGCCTTATCATTTCGGCGTTCACGTACTCCCGTAGTATTGATGAAATCATCAGCATTGTACGAAACTCCCTCGGAACTGTTTGCTCCAAGGTTGCTCTGCACTTTCTTAGGCACAGCCGTAGAAATGCCGGCTATTTTCACATTGTCAATTTTCAGATACGCCATTATTCAGCTTTGGCTTTTACGGTGTTGAAGAGGTCTTCTATGGTAGTAGCGTTGCGAATATCATCGCCCTTTAGGGTTACTTCATACTCATCATCGGCCATGGCTATGACTGAAAGGGCTGTGAGCGATGACCATTCATCAAGAGTCTTGAACTCTGTTTCTGCCGTGAATACGGATGCGTCCGTATCATCAAACTGCTCTGCAAACTTTTCCACGAATTCCTTGATTTCCATTGTTATACTGTTATTTTGAAGTTAGAATTTGAATTTCTTTGCCGGGTTGCCCACATAAAGGCAGTTATCCTCAGGATTTTTCAGAAGCGGAGATAATGGGCTTAGGCGCACATTGTCGCCAATGTGAAGAAGCTGCTTCACAAAGGACATTGCCCCGAAAAGGCATCCATTGCCAATGGTTACTTCGCCTGATATTCGGCAACCGGGCATAAAGGTATTGTAAGACCCTACATGTACGTCATGCCCGAACGTCACATCTCCATTCAGTAGATTGAAGTCACCTATCTGAATGTTGGTTGTGGCCACGCAGCCGCCGTGAATAATATTGCCTATCCCTATTTTAAATGTAAGAGGGTCTGTAATACAAAATGAATGGCTAATCAGATTCGGGAAACTGACCGATGGATTGGTAATCTTCGAATGGACAATTCGTGTAATACGTCCGTCGCCAAAACAAAGAGCCACCGCCAAGGGCGTTTTCCAGAGGTTTAACGCATCCATCCCTCCGAGAACTTTGCCGAAACTACCTATCTCCGTTCCCTCAGGGATTCCATCATCAAAGAAGCCAACGAGCCTCCATGACTCATTCTCATCAAGCATATAGTCAAGAACGGCAGCCACTTCCCGGCCGAGTCCTCCTGCTCCGTATATAGCAATATCCTTCATATTTTTGAGTTAGTTATTTCCGTTAAATGCTTCCATTGTCACTGAAGTAGCAGATGAAATATCCTTCCGACTAATCACATTCTTTATTGTCTGACAGATTATTTTGCAGTCAGTAAGGAATGATATGTTGTCGACATACCATACATCAAGTTCAAATTTATATTTCCATGAAATTGCATTGCGGCCATGACACTGTGCCCACCCGGTTATGCCCGGGCGCACCTCATGGCGCCGCGCCTGGGCCTCTGAGTAAAGAGATAAATACTGAGGGAGCAGAGGGCGGGGACCGATCAATGACATGTCGCCCTTAAATACATTCAAAAGTTGCGGCAACTCATCAATCGAGGTAGAACGCACAAAGCGCCCTACATTCGTAAGCCTTTTTTCATCAGGTAAAAGATTCCCATTGTCATCTCTTTCATCAGTCATGGTCTTGAACTTGACTACATGGAAAATCTTGCCATCCTTTCCCGGACGCTCCTGAATGAAGAGTGCACCGGCACCTTTATTGGCTAAGTGCAGCCACACCGTAACCAACCCCAAAGGCAGCGACAAAACAAGCAATGCACCGCCGGATACGATGATGTCAATAACTCTTTTGAAATATTTGCGATATGGGTTCATATCATTGTCAATGAGGCACTACTGCGTGTAGCTTCCATTATGGTGTCAGTGCTTCTCATTTCTGACAATGAATAAAAAAGAATGCGTGAGAGCCATTACCTATTGCCCGCTCTCACAACTTGAGGCCCTGAGATTGCCCATTTCCGTAGAACGAGCAACGCGGAGACCTCACGCAAATATGTATAAACACGTATCTACGACACTCACGCGTCATTTGATACGGCATAATATACATATCCACATAAGCTATCCACCGTTGCACCATTCTTGACGGAAATTTGAAGTTTCTCAGGTTTCAAGTTGCCAAGAAAGAGCGCCGATAAATACGCCTTTTTAATATGTTTCACACCCGCCCACAGACCCTCATCGGGATCTCCGCAGACAATTGCAACCGCAAAAATACAAAATTTCAATCAGACGGTAAAAATTTTCTTGTCCCCAAATTTGGCACACAAATCTCAGAAACTTATTGCTATGAATTCGTGGAGATTCCAAATCAAAGTGCAACGTTTGAGATGGAATCTTCAGAAGCCCTTAGGATCCCTCCAATATTAAGCATATTAAGCATAATACTGCATTAAAACAGCGGAAACACCATCCATAACCGCCATAGGAGCAAATTACGGATATCTCATCCGGCGCCGGTAAGCAGGCACCGGCGTGCGGTTCAGAAGTTGATATTCAGGCGCACGTTAAACTGACGGCGCGTAAGATAGTTGGGTACGGCATACTGGATATTGTTGACATCCGTCACCCAATAATAGTTGCTTACGTTTGATATGTCAAACAGGTTGAACACATCAGCCCCTATCCATATGCTTTTTATATGGCGTAACATTCCGCTTCGGCTCTCGCCTTCCTTCAATTCCGGCAGCAAGCTATAGGACAGACCTATATCAACACGTTTATATGCCGGAGTGCGGAAATAGCTGATATCGCGGGTGCTATGAGGCGCCGTCATAGGCAGTCCATCCGACAGGATACCCTTCAGACTGAATTTCAGCCGTGGAATCTTCGTGAAGTAATCATTGAAGTATACAGCCAGATTGTAACGCCGTTCGGTAGGGCGCGGCACACTCACGCCGTTGATGTCCTCACGCGTCTTCATCAGCGACAGACTGATCCAGGAATCGCTACCCGGCACAAACTGACCGAACAGCTTCATGTCAATACCCATGGCATATCCACCTGACTGATTAAGACCGGAATAGCTTACCTTCAAATTATCAAGTTCATAGGGTATGAGATCAGACAGCGCCTTGTAATATACCTCACCGGACAGCTTAAACGGACGGTTCATGGCCCGGAAAGTATAGTCAGTACCGAGTATGAACTGGAGGCTGCGCTGCGACTTTATATCGGAATTCAAATGCACTGTCATATTACCTGACTCATCAGGGAGAGCCAATCGGAACTCCTTATAGAAAGGCGACTGATAGTAAAGTCCGGTAGCAAAACGCAATGCCCAGTTAGGATTTCGTGAAGGTACAAATCCGATATTGACACGAGGACTGACCAACGTTTCCTTGTTGAAACTCCAGTGTGAGAATCTTACTCCGGCATTTAGCACCAACAGGCCGGCAGAGCCATTGAATTGTATGTCATCCTGAATAAATCCATGCATACGAGTGCTTGAAAGATCATGATTGGAGCTAAGGCTATAAATAAGCTTGAGCGCATCAGGATTGACAGGCTGGGAAAAACCCGCTGAATCACGCCGCTCCCATTCCCTGCTGCGGTCATGGATACGTTCTGACTGCACACCTATACCATAAGTAAACGTGTTACGGCGCACTTTTGTAGTACCGCGGAGCTGGCCGGACAGCACTTCCGATTTGAGCCTGTTTCGAGCATGTTCCTGATAACGGCCTACTCCCAACTCTCCACCTATGCCACTGCCCGATGTGCCGGCCTGGTCAAGCCAGTACTCACCGGATATATCGTAGGCCACAAGTTCGTTGCTCAAAAATCCTGAACCAATGAATGACAGCTTAGTACCGGGCACGGCGTTCCAATCAAGCGTCAATGCCCCGAAATACGTTTCAAACCGATCCTTCTCCATTCCGTCAAAATACACAGTAAACTGCTTGGCATCCTCCGCAGTGCCGAAATTCGTAGTACGGTTGGTAGGTGTAAACTTGTAATTGTTCACTGCCACATTACCAAGGAATGACACCCTGAATTTTGATGAAAGGTTAAGCGTCATGTTGGTCTGGTAATCAAAAAACGAGGGGTCGTACTCCCCTTTCGTTTCAAGAGAACTGAGCAAGGAATTATTTTTCTTATATCTTACGCCATGCAGCTGCGAGAACCGTCCTGCGCTCTGCCCTATTGACAATGAGGCTCCCATCAGACTCGCGCTCACCGAACCTTCAAAAGCTTCCGGTTGGCGATATGTAATGTCAAGCGCCGAGGACATCTTATCAGCATACGCCGCAGTGAATCCACCGGTAGAGAACGACACCGCCCCTACCATATCAGGATTTATTATGGACAGTCCTTCCTGCTGCCCGTTGGTGACAAGTAGTGGGCGGTACACCTCTATACCGTTGATATACACACTGTTTTCATCGTACGTGCCACCTCTTACCGAATACTGTGAGGACAGTTCATTGCCGGAACTGACTCCGCCCATAGTAGCCAGCATTGACTCGATGCTGCCTCCGGTGGCATCCGGAGCGTTACGCAGGCTCTTGGTATCTATCTTCTGAAGAGAGCCCGTCTGCTTACGTATTTCTGTTACGGAAACCTCATCAAGCACTCGGGTGCTTTCACGCATCTGCATGTTCAGGGTTATATCACCTTTGGGAGCAAACAGCGTACGCCGCTCTTCGTTAAACCCTATGCATGTGAACAGCACTGTCAGCGTATCGGCCGAAGCGCATGAAATACGGTAAGTACCTTCAAGCGAACTCGTAGTAGACACCGACGTTCCGGCCACCTTAACGGTGACAAATTCAATAGGCTCGTCGGAAGCATCCGTAATACGCCCATGTATAGTGACTCCGGCCGCACGGCTTATAACCGGAAGCAGGATAAAAACAGTCAGTAGGATATATGTAAATATATAACGCATGATATATCCATAACGTAGTTTTAGGCACTAAATTATAATATTCGGCGAAAGAAATACCTATCTTTGCATATCTATATTATAAAGACATACGTACAAGCTATATGAAACATCTGCTCACCTCCATATTTTTAGGCATCATTCTTCTCGGTGTAATGCCATTGACGCTGAATATGTGCCCCGCCAATATCTCGGCTCAAGAAAAGGCGTTTGAGGTAACCGACTTCGGCGATTCGCTTACCACTGTCAATGGAGTTACATACGCATTAATATCTGATGATGACGATGACGGAATCATATCATCCCGTAACAAATTATATATAATGGCGTACGACAGTGACGGCTCCCCCATTGACAGCTGCTGCATATATGGTGTATTTAATGCCATATCCGCATCTGATGGTGTGTGCAGTATAGTGGCAGGTGCCGACACATTAAATATCTCACTTGACTCCCTACCTGACAGCATAGATCTCCGACCCTATAACGTACACCCCGGGGCTGCAACAAGTTCTGTTGACCGTACGTTCGCACTCTCCGACTCTTCATATGAATGCCGATACTTGGCTGAGGTATCGCTCCTACCCAACACCTGCCCGGGCATCATGAAATACCTTAATGACTATCTTCTCGCCAATATCAGTGCATATAATTTTTCAGAGGACAGTTATTCAGTGACCCCATATAGCGGCAACCTCGGCGATGTCACATCCATGCTTAATCATTATTTCAACGAGTACAAACATATATACTTCAACGAGTATGATTACACTCCGGAGGCCGGTGAACCAAAGATAGGCCCACAATACAACCTATTCTTTTCAATGCTGCCGACATGGGAGAGTACGGACAAAAGCCTTGTGACATATAAATTCTATATATTTGATTACTATGGCGGTGCCCATGGTGGGATGAACGAGTTCTATGCCACATTCAATGCGCATACCGGCCAACGATTGAGAGCCAATGACCTGATTGATGCCGAAGGATTTGACTTATGCCTCAAATCGTTGGAACAACAGCTTACCGCCTACAGGCTCAAAAGCCAAGGAATAGATGTAACGGATACGGACGATTATACCGTTGCACCTGACTTGGACATAGAATACGAAAGCATAACGGCATCATCCAATGATAAACTTAAGGAGAATTACGGCGGCCACTGGTATCCAATCCCGGCCATGACAGGCAAAGGTCTGGTATTCTCCTATCAGCCATACGAGAATGGATCCTTTGCCGACGGTATCAGGCACTATACCGTAAGCTATGACCTGCTTAAGAAACACCTAAAAATATAGGTACCGCCATTCTATCTTTCCGCATCAGCACCGGAATCATAATATTTTAGTACTTTTGCATCAAACATAAGCCATAAAATGAATATAGCTGTAGTAGGAACCGGATATGTAGGTCTTGTGTCAGGTGCATGCTTTGCCGAAGTGGGCATTGATGTCACTTGCGTGGACGTTGACAAAAGTAAGATAGAAAATCTGCGTAAGGGTCTGATTCCAATATACGAACCCGGCCTTGAAGATTTAGTGAAGCGCAATGTCAGTGAAGGGCGCCTGCACTTCACCACTGACCTGACACAGTGCCTGGACAATGTTGAAGTAGTGTTTTGTGCCGTAGGGACACCTCCTGATGAGGACGGCAGCGCTGACTTGAAATATGTCAAGGAGGTAGCCCGCGAGTTCGGCCGAAACATAAACCGATACTCCATTCTGGTAACCAAAAGCACTGTCCCGGTAGGTACCTCCAAGATTATCAGAGCTGAGATAGAGAAAGAGCTCGCCGCCAGAGGAGCGGATATACCGTTTGAGGTGGCATCCAACCCGGAATTTCTCAAAGAAGGAGCCGCTATAAAGGACTTCATGTCGCCTGACCGCGTGGTGATAGGCATTGAGAGCCCTCGCGCCCGAAAGGTCATGGAGCGTCTGTACCGCCCATTCCTGCTAAACAATTTCCGTGTGATATTCATGGATATAGCATCGGCTGAAATGACCAAATATGCCGCCAATTCAATGCTTGCCACCCGAATATCGTTCATGAATGACATAGCCAACCTGTGCGAGCTTGTGGGCGCCGATGTTAACATGGTGCGTAAAGGCATAGGCACGGATGCCCGTATAGGCACCAAATTCCTCTATCCCGGCTGCGGCTACGGAGGCTCCTGTTTCCCTAAGGACGTCAAGGCACTGGCAAGCACAGCCCGCGAACACGGATATATAATGCGAGTGATAGAGGCTGTGGATGAGGTGAACGAGCATCAGAAATCAGCCGTATGCCGGAAACTGCATGAGGAGCTCGGCTCTCTTCGCAATAAAAAGATAGCCATATGGGGACTTGCGTTCAAGCCTGAAACTGATGATATGCGCGAGGCACCATCACTCGTGGTAATGGATACTCTGCTGGCCGACGGTGCTGAGATAACGGTATATGACCCGGTGGCAATGACTGAGTGCGAGCGGCGTATTGGCCATAAGGTAACCTACGCCAAGGATATGTACGATGCGGCCATTGATGCCGATGCCGTAGTGCTGCTTACCGAGTGGAAGCAGTTTCGCGTACCTTCATGGCGCGTACTGGCCAAGACCATGCGAGGCAACCTTATAGTGGACGGCCGAAACATCTATGACCCGACCGAACTTGAAGAGGAGGGCTTCCGATACCGCTGTATCGGCCGCTAAAACATAGGCTCACAATAAAGCCAAAGGGCTTCCATCTGTTTCGGATGGGAGCCCTTTGGCTTTGCTGCTAAAAAATAAAGCTTATTATTTTCCGGCTATAGAGTCGCTTACGGTAAGACGCAGACGACCCTTGGCACGACGGCGAGCAAGCACCTTACGGCCATCAGCGGTAGACATTCTTTCACGGAATCCGTGCTTATTTACTCTTTTGCGGTTTGAGGGTTGAAATGTTCTTTTCATTGCCTTTTTATTTTGTTTCGTTTATATTCACAATTCAGGGTGCAAATTTACACAAATATTTTAATTTCTGCAAGTTCGCAATCAAAAACTATTTTAACAAACTTATGGCCTCCAGACAAGCTCTTGAATTGTGGTACGGGCACTTCCAGAATCCGGCCTTGTCCTCATTCCTGTTTATACTTCCATCCGGCAGTCGGCTCCAATACCACTCGCCACATTCGGCATCCACAAGAGCTCCCTTGATGTAACTCCAAGTTTTCAAGGCACTTGTCAAATATTGCGCCATACCATGATAGCGGTACAGATACAGCTGCCCCACAAGAGCCTCAGCCTGTACCCACCAATGCTTTTCATTATCGTATCGGCCATCTGCATGACGCTCGTACACCATGGAGCCGTCTACACACAGCCCCTGCAATGCAGCCATGGCAAGATGTTTGGTAGCATGCATCACCTCAGCTTCCATCTCATTATCACCGACACTACGGGCGGCTTCCAATAGGAGCCATGATGCCTCAATATCATGTCCGTAGGATATTATTCCGTCCTGACGTTCCCACGCATCATTAAAGAATAGCCCCATATGACGGGTGTTCTTGTCTATTATATGATCAAGAAATACCCGCAGCAATGACATGGTTGACTCTCTTACATCCGGATCACCCGTGGCCCGAAGTAAAGCCGAATAAGCCTCCAGAATATGCAGATGGGTGTTCATGGTCTTGGATGAGTTGGCATCCTTGTCGCTGAGGCGCATATCAGCTATTGGCATCCACTCACGCGTGGTGGCTTCGAAATATCCACCCATCTCCCGGTCACGGCTATGCCGTTCTATATCGTGATACAGCTTCATGGCTGCATCTAATGATACCGCATCGCCTCCCACAGCCATTGAGTATTCAGCAAGTCCGTATATGGTAAATGCTATGGCATAGAACTGCTTTTTAGTGTCAGACGGAGTGCCGTCAGCATTCACTGACCAGTAGACGCCTCCGAATTCATGGTCCACAAAGTACCGGAGTATGTAATCCCGGGCACGCACAGCCATTGCCAAGTACTCGGCCCGTCCTGTAGCCGCGTATGCTGCGGCAAACGACCATAGGATGCGGGCATTCATTATGGCACCCTTTTCAGCATCAGGCCAAAGCCGGTCAAACCCATCGCGGCGTCCGTAGAAGCCACCGTTGACGTCATCCACCATCCTGTCCATCCAGTATGGCAGAATGTTGTCCGTAAGATTTGACTCCAACTGGGATATTACCGCCGATATATCTTCACTATCCATCATTATGAATTAGTATTTGCAAAATCTGTCATTTCATCCTGCTGAGGTGACCGTGTATCGGCAGATACAGGCATACGGCGCACCTTTAGCTCTGCCACAATACGTTCCACAGCCGTGGTGGTCAGCGGATAGAAGGACACTACCAATATGGCCAGTACGGATACCGCCGCGGGTATAAACGTCATTAGCATCCACAGGCATGTAAGGGCTCCCTCAGGCTGGACAAGCGCATCGGCGCCGGCTTCGGCCGAACGGGTTATATATCCGCATGCTTCCAGAAGCCACAATACAGCAGCTCCACCTATTGCACCGCCAAACTTCTGCGCCATAGATGATGATGAGAAAATAAGCCCGGTAGAAGCTGTGTTATTCTTAAGTTCGGAATAGTCCGAAACATCGGCATACATGGACCATACCAGCGGCGACATTATACCGGTAAGCATAGATATAAGCACTTGCAACACAAGCATCCACCAATATCCGGCTGATGACAGCGGAACGAAGAAGAATGCTATACTGAGCACCACGAGAGCCGCATTGACAGCTATGAAAGTGGTTTTCTTTCCCAAGCGTCCGGCTATTGACACCGTCATGGCCACGCCCACCATATTCGCCACCTCACCTATACTCAAGAAAAGGCCGGAATAGAACAGGAATGACACCGAAAACAGGAATATATTTGCATCTGGGCCTATGACATCGGCAAAGAAATAAGCCACCGTGGCGCCGCGCACAGTACAGAACATATTGAAGCACAGAGCAGCACCGATAAGGAGCCACCAAGGCTTGTTGCTCAGCAGCGACTTGAAGTCATCGCCTATGCTTACCGTTGACTGCGTGTGCAGATGCTCGCGAGTGAGTTTGAAACAGAGCAGGAACAGTACAAAGCAGGCCGCAGCTATAACTATCATGGCAAACTGCCAGCTTGTGGCCGGAGAAAAGCCCATTGACCTCTCAAATATATTGCATATAGGCTCCCATGCTGCAAGCGCTATAAACGAACCGCCGTATGCAAAGAACATACGGAACGATGAGAACACCGTCTTTTCTTTCGGATTCTCGCTTACCACACCGAGCATGGCTCCGTAAGGCACATTTATACCCGTATATACCGTCATCATAAGTATATATGTGACGTATGCCCATATGAGTTTGCCGGCATAGGACCAGTCAGGGGTGGTAAACAGGAGTATGCCACATATCGAGAACGGGGCCGCCATAAACAACAGATACGGACGGTATTTGCCCCAGCGGGTATTAGTGCGGTCAGCCACTATGCCCATCATGGGATCCGACACCGCATCCCATATGCGCGTCACCAATACAAGCACTCCCGCATCAATGAGTGAGAGCCCGAATATATTGGAATAAAAGAAGGGCAGATAATAACTGAACACCTTCCAGAACATGGACGATGCCATATCGCCGAAGCCGTAGCCTATTTTCTCCGAAAGTTTTGCCATGGTAAAGTTTAATGATTGGTTTTAAGAATTGTGTACGGATCGCCGAGGATCCGTACACAATATATATTATATAATACTAAGATTCGAATCTATCAGTCGGTTTATAGCCTTCACTGACTCACCGGTGCTCAGTCCGTCGGCCGGAGTGTTGAAGCAATAATCCACAAGGCGGTCAATGGTAGAGGTGGCAACGTGCATACGCGTATCGGACGATGCATAATATATATACACCTTGCCGTCATCATCGGCTATCCAGCCGTTGGAGAACAGCACATTCATTACATCGCCCACATACTCGCCCCCTACGGGAGCCATGAAGTATCCGCCCGGACACGCTATCTCGCGCCACGGCTCATCAAGCGCCGTCATATAAAGATACAGTACATAACGCAACCCCGAAGCACATGCACGCACGCCATGTGCCAGATGCAGCCAGCCCCTGGACGTCTTTATGGGGTGCGGTCCCTCACCATTCTTCACCTCCTTTATAGTGTGGTATGCGCGGCTGTCTATGATACGCTCCTCGGTTATCTCCGCATGGGTCATGTCATCCACAAGCGCCCATCCGATACCCCCACCGGAGCCGGTATCAATAAATCCATCCTGCGGACGGGTGTAGAGAGCGTACTTGCCGTCAACAAATTCCGGATGAAGCACCACATTGCGCTGCTGGCTCCGGCTCTTCAGGTCCGGGAGGCGCTCCCACGTGACAAGGTCGTGGGTGCGGGCTATGCCGCAAGTGGCCACAGCAGCCGACAGGTCGGCCGGACAGCTGTCGTCATGGCGCTCTGCGCAGAACAGGCCGTAGATCCATCCGTCCTCATGCTGAGTGAGGCGCATATCATACACATTGGTAGTGAGCACATCCGTTTCAGGCATGGTTATGGGTCTGTCCCAGAAGCGGAAATTATTTATGCCGTCAGGGCTCTCGGCCACCGCGAAGTACGATTTTCTGTCCATACCCTCCACTCTCACCACGAGCAGATACCGCCCGTCAAGCTTTATAGCGCCGGAATTAAGCGTGGCGTTCACACCTATCCGTTCCATAAAGTAGGGATTGGTAGCCGGATTATAATCATACTTCCATGTAGGCGGTACTGTTTCAGCCGTGATGATGGGGTAACGGTAACGGGAGTAGATGCCATTACCTTCCACCGGGGAATTCACCCTACGAATCAGCTCTTCATAACGCGATTCTATCATCGCCTTCCGAAATTCAAATTCAGTCATAATTAAGAGATTTGTAAAGAACTTATTTTATGTTCATCATATCTTTTGCAAACAAGGTCAGCGTGTCGGCGCGGAATGCCTTGATTGATTCCTCGTTCGGGCCGCCCTTGTACGGAGCATAGAAGTGGGTGGGCTTGTCATGGGCATTACGCCATACCACCACATAGGCCACCGGATTCTGACGTAGCAACGGAAGCAACGTGCCGTCAAACCATCCGTCAACGGTAAGCCCCTCAAGCCCCGTTTCAGAAAAAGCGGCTATCTTGCCATGCTCTTTGGCCAGACTGCGAACTATACCCAATCCGCGGCCGGCATCCGTAACATAGCGTTCGGCACCCTGCTCGCCGCCGAAATGGTACACATCTATACCCATAATGTCTATCACATCATCGCCGGGATAACGCTCCATATACTGCTCGGCATCAGCCACGCGGTCAGGCGAATAAGCATAAAGCACGTTGTCAACGCCCTCGGCTTCAAGCACATCACGCGTACGGCGCCAAAGTGCCTTGTAGTCATCCACTGAGCACAGGGTCTGCCCCCACCAGAACCAGCTTCCGGTGTGTTCATGCCACGGACGGAATATTACGCCTATCCTGTTGCCCTCAGCATCCGTAAGCCCCTTGAAGAACTGTGCCAGATTCCTGACCATACCGTCAAAGCGTGCACCTATAGAGTCAACCGTAAGAATCCGGCTTACAATAGTAGTGTCCGACACCTGCCAGCTGTCAGCGCTGTCCACAGGATTGCGCAGATGCCAGCTGAAAGTGCTTATACCGCCACGGGCGTTCTGGGCTATCACCTCGTCACGCATACGGCTGAAGCTAACGCCATCTAAGTTTACGCTGTCGGCCATCTCCATGCCGCCCAAGTCCCAGCTCATCACAGCCGGATAGTCGCCGGCCGTTTCTAACATATCTGACCGTCCGCCGTCCCAGGCCCATGAATGTCCGTACACCGGATCGTCATGATGGCCCATCATCACCTTCCCGGAAGCCTCCACAGCCGCCAGACGGTTACGGAGCGCCTCAGCCGGCGTCAGGGATTGAACACTGTCATTGCCGGCACCTTTGCCGTTTGAGCAGCCGGTAAGAATCATTGTACCGAGCGCCATCGAAGCTAATACGTTTAATAATTTCATAGCAGTTAAAAGTAGTACGCAAAAGTACAAAAAAATCCCCGCAATTTTATATCCATTTGGACATAGCAGGCTCCTACGGTAGAGTCATTCATTAAATGGCGTAACGAGATACTGTCAGTTCTTCAACTTTCGCGGTAATATCCGTTCCAAGATTGGTATCAATTATGCTTTTTATAGAAGTAAAATCAGCAGCTCTTTTATTTGATTGGGTACATTCCAAATAGCAATAATTACCCAATACCTCAGACTTGACAACTACCACTTTAGAATTTGCAATATCTTGTTTAACTCCTAATGCGAAACGAGGAGCTACTACCATGCAGAACTCTGCACCATGCTTTCTCATGTGGCGAGTCAATCGGCTCGCATTTAGTTCTTGAAGCGCATTATTGCGAGTTTTTGCATCCACATTCATCTTGTATATTCGGTCCGTGGGATGTTCTTCCATTGTGCATAACAAATCAGTGTTTCCTGCACCTGAAATAATTTGAACATCTAATGTTTCATCAAACAGTTCCATAAATGGCTTAAGGGCGTCCTCAAATTCTTTGCCATCATGACTACCAAATTTAGAGGCTCGAACCATTTCAGAAACGATTGCTTGAACTTCGCTTTTTCTATCAACTATTGTATTTATGCGGGCCAGGTAGGATAAAGGTTCAACCTCATATAGATAAGTATACCAATCTTGAAGATTGTATATGTCATCATCAGTCTGCTTTGTGGGCTCATCAAAGGCCGAAAACGCACTCATCAATTTCGTAGCTGCTTCAAATACAGAATCGGACAACGTTACATATCCAGAGAACTTTTTGTATGCCTCATAAGCATCATTACGATAAGTTTTATTAGAATGAAGGAATCTGAAAAGTTTTCCTTCATTGTGGTTTCGATCTGCGACTAAATTAAAAACACCCATATCTTTAAAAAGACGCAGAAAATAGTAGTTCATCTCGTGTACAACATTAGCAAAAAGATTATCCCAATTTTCCACACTCTTGAAAAGGGACAACTTCTCATTATATGTTAGTAAGCGATACTCAGTTATACTTTCAATCAGCTCTTCATACAATAAAGGAGTAATGCGTTCAATGAATGGTAAAAACCAAATACACTCATCAATGTAGAGCCGTTTGCCAATGCGAGGGTCTAATAGTAATTTGACAATCAGGCGGCCGGCATATATTTCAAAACAATCAGGCGTTCTATTAGCCGGATTGGGATACTGAATAGAAAATAGACTAACTAAAAAATTCTGAGCTTGAATTTCTTCTGATTTAGTTGCTAAACAGTTAAGGAGCATTGGGGATGGCATGAACTTTTTCTGACCGGAATTTCTGTCAGTAACATCATAGCCTAACATATAGTATTTAGCTTGAAGCAATCTAACACCGGTAGTAATACTTGAGCCACGACCAGACTCAGCCACGGGCTCATGACCACGTGGTTGTGAAATTGTACCATCTACAAGTTCATCAAGTGTAAATCCATTTTTCTTGTCAACCATTAAGGCTACAAAATCAGTCAATATGCTTTTGTCATTGACATTCTTATCAATAGTCCATCGATGTTCGGTGGAACGTTCCAATTCAATCATTTGCCAATTCCTTTGATAATTGCCTCACTAAATTTGGGGGGGATTGCTTCTCCAACTATTTCTCTGACAAATTGGTCTGAACACCATTCTGGCAAATTCCAATCCGCAGGGAGTGAAGAAACTATGAAAAGTTCTCTTAATGTTAGAACCCGAGCATCAGAACGAGTACCGTCCGGTAAAGGTCTGCCGGGATGGGCATTATTATGGCTACCAATGTTTCCGCTGTTCATTGCTCTTGCCGGACATGGTTCATCCCATCTCATACGAGAAAAAGTATTATGAAAGCCTTTCATTCTATCGCCACTTACTGTTTTTGGATAAAAAACAGGATTTAAGAATGCGGACTTGCCTTCCGGAGTATGCTTCATGGCAAGAGCATAGCGTTCATTAAGAGGCTTTGCCTTATGCCATTTAATACCGCTATCTTCCCCGGCCTCTAATGATGGCAGATGCCCGATTGCCTCTCTAAGGGTAATTTCACTTTGCTTCATCGGGTTTTCCCAAGAAAGCCCTTTTTTCCAGAGTTTAATGAAACCCCTTGGTCTGCTTTGTGGCACACCGTAATCTTTAGCATTCAGGATAAAGGATTCTATATCATAATTATCTCCATACTTATCTTGAATTATTTCAATTAAAGTATGTAATGTATTCTTATAAGGAAAGTATAATTCAAGATACTTGGGAACATTTTCAATTAAGATATAGTCAAAATCGCAATTATCAATCATGTCAAAAACATAAAAAATTAAGTAATTGCGCTTATCCTTTTCGTAATCTTTCTTCCCAAGGGTGCTCATTCCCTGACAAGGGGGTGTAGCAAGTAGAAATCTACAATCTTTAGCCTGGATACACTCTCTAATTGAATTAAAGGTGTGTTGATCTGTAATATCACCACAAATGACATCACAATCTGGATACAGCCATTTGTGAATCTCACATCTTTTAGGAAGAATTTCGTTGGCTACAACAATATCAATATGATTATCTGCAAAATAAGTTTCGGCAACTCCGGCACTGCAAAATAATGAAGCTCCTTTCATAAAACAATACGTTTAATATTTTTACAGATAATCTCCATAAGAAGCGGAGGTACCGCTTCCCCTACCATATATCTAATTTGACTGCTTGAAGCAAAATCAGGCAAGTCTATTTCGGGATTGATTGAAAACAAAATGAATAATTCCCGAAGCGTCAAAACACGAGCGTCACTATATAAACCATTTGGCAATAACCGTCCTGGGTGTACTGTGTGAGTAGAAGAGATTGTGTCACTACGCATTGTTATAGTTGGGGCAGGCCTATCCCAATCTATACGTTTGTAAGTATAGGGGTAACCTGTAATTCTGGTACCATCTTTCTTCTTAGGGAAAAAATCGGTATTTTGGAATGCAGATTTTCCTGTAGGTGTGTGTTGCATAATCAGTACGTGATCAGCAGTATGAGGACGAGCATTGTGATGCTTTAACGTAGAACTTTGCCCTGCCTCTAATGACGGGAGATTACCAATAGCATCTTCAACAGTGATTGGACTCTTTGATTTAGTCGGCGGCATAAACTTGTAATCTTTGTCGCAAAGAACTATTACAAGCCTTTTTCGCGCTTGTGGCACGCCATAATCTGCGGAGTTATATATGTTTGCAGTGATGGTATATTTCTCAGAATATTTCCTATTAAGTATCGTTTCAATATTAAGGGACTCGCCATTGAAAGGAAACATCATTTTAGCAAAGCGATCAACGTTTTCAATGACTACTACCTTCGGATTTATTTTGTCAATAACATCAAGAGCATGAAAAATCAAAAAATTGCGCTCATCTTTCAGCCACTGATCATTTCTTTTATTCTTACCTATTAACGATACCCCTTGACAAGGAGGGGTAGCAAGAATAAAATCAACACCCTTGGCAATGGATTTGGAGATGATTGCATTTTTAATTTCATCTTGAGTAATGTCACCACAGATCATTTCGGCTTGAGGATACCAAAATTCATGAACTCTTCCTCTAAGGGGAAGTAATTCATTGGCAAGTACAATATTAGTGTATTTGCCAAGATTCATCTCAGCAATTCCTGCACTTGCGAATAATGACAATCCAGTCAGCATCTTATCTTGTTTGAATAGAGATTCAATTACAAAATTAGGACTTCTTTGTAGGCAGACAGGCGACCAACCCTTTAATACGACTACGAGGATGCCCTCAATATGTTAAATATAAATTGTTACTTACATTATGTAGTCTTTGTCTGTGCGCGAGCGTATGTAAGTGCAAAAATACGGAAAAACATTGGATTGTCCAATGCCAATACAGATATGTCAGGATATTTGCATTATCTTTGCACTATCATGAAAAAGCTATCACAGATTATGCGCAAAGGTGGCGCGCTTATACTTTTCTCGGCCATATGTATCGGCCTTTCAGGCCAGACGGTAGTAAACATGTCAGATTTCGGCGTACGTCCGGGCAAGAAGGATGCATCGCCGGCTATGGTCAAAGCCTTGAATGCCATATCGCAGAAATATGGCACTGAAGGCATTACTCTCGTTTTTGAAAAGGGCGTATATAATTTTCACCCCGAAAAGGCGCTGAAAAAAGAATACTATATATCAAATCATGACCAGGATAACCCCAAGTCATTAGGACTGGACTTTGACGGATGGCGCAACCTGACCATCGAGGGAAACGGCGCCGAATTCCTTTTTCACGGCCGCATGCTTCCCATAGCCATAGTAAATTCATATGGCTGCACCCTTAAAGATTTCAGGATAGACTTTGCCAATCCGCATATAGCTCAAGTGACTATAGAGCAGTCATCGGCCGACGGCATTGTGTTCCGCCCGGCTGCTTGGGTGAAATCACGCATTGACAAGAAAGGGCGCTTCATTACTTATGGCGACGGCTGGGAGCTTAGCCCCATGAACGGAATAGCATTTGAAGGTGACACACGGCACATGGTGTTCAACACACGCGACTTATGGTGCCGTGTAGACAGCATAATCAAGATGCCTGACGGTGCTCTGTATGCTCCCAAATGGAAAGACTCACGCCTGAAGCCGGGTACCGTAGTGGCGCTCCGCACATGGAAGCGCCCCACCCCGGGAATATTCCTGTCACTTGACACAGCCACCCATATCAATAACGTTACGGTACATTATGCCGAGGGCATGGGGCTGCTGGCCCAGATGTGTACGGATGTAGCGCTTGACGGATTCAACGTGTGCCTGCGTGGCGATGATGATGCCCGATATTTCACCACACAGGCTGACGCCACTCACTTTTCAGGATGCAAAGGACACATCGACTCCCGAAACGGCCTGTATGAGGGCATGATGGACGACGCCATAAACATACACGGCACATACCTTAAGGTAACTGACCGCAACGGCTCCCGCACGCTGACAGCGCGCTACATGCATCCGCAGGCTTACGGCTTCTTCTGGGGTCAGGAGGGTGATTCGGTGCAGTTTATAGCATCAAGCACCATGGAAGTGACAGGCAGTCCTAATGTAATTGCCTCTATAACGCCCGTTGACAAGCCTACAATAGACGGTGCCAAAGAGTTCAGGATAACATTTAAGGACAGCGTTCCGGCTGAGATCAATCCGGAGCAAGGGTATGGCATAGAGAATCTGACGTGGAGCCCGACGGCCACCTTTGACCGCAATACGATCCGTAACAATCGCGCCCGTGGCAGCCTATTCTCCACGCCACGGAAAACATTGATTACAAACAACACTTTTGACCATACCTCAGGTACTGCCATACTGCTGTGCGGCGACTGCAACGGATGGTTCGAAACCGGTGCCTGCCGTGACGTACGCATTGAAGGCAACCGTTTTATCAATGCGCTTACCAATATATTCCAGTTTTCGGAAGGGGTGATATCCATATATCCTGAAATACCACACCTTGAAGAGCAGACACGTTACTTCCACGGCGGGCCGGGATACCCCGGTATTATTATCACAGGCAACAAGTTCGAGGCTTTCGACCATCCCATACTTTTTGCCAAATCCATTGACGGGCTTACATTTTCGGGCAATGAAATCATAAAGACAACGGATTATCCGATGTTTCACCCGAACAAGTACACGTTCAAGCTTATGAACGCCCGCAATGTGAACATCAGCGACAATACCTTCAGTAATCCGGATGAAGTGAGCATACGCGTGGAGTAATCAGAACCTCACGCCCACTATGAGCGACAATGACTCTATGGAATTAAAAAACGTATAGTCATTGTTATAGTACAGATTTCCGTCAAAGCGCCCTTGAAGCGAGGCGAAGAGCGACCGATGATTGTACACCACCGATGTGCGCACCTTCAGATTGGTGGCAAACATATCACGCTTTCCCTCCGATGAGTCACGGTAAGAATACTTGTACCCTATGGCAGGAAGCACCGAAAGGTTTATGAGCCACCGCCGGGGATACAGCACCCAGTTATGGGCATATCCGCCAAGAAGGGCATAATCAGTATAACGGAACCGATAATGCGAATGAAGCGACGGGAGAAACAGCTTCATATCCGGCGGCAGATGCGAGAAGTCCATGTCAATGGTCTGACTGTTGAACGCCACCCCGGCTATCCAGCTCCCGGCGCTTTTAAGCTGATACTTGGAGAATGCGTATGCCGCAGCCTGAGAGTATCGCATGTGATTGAAGAAGTAATACAGGTCGCCAGACAGGGTTCGCATGCTCACGTCCTCAAACTTGTAGCTGAAATGCTTGCCGTCATTATAGCCGCCGAAATGCGTTATGTTAGTACCGCCTTCTGTATGCGTATAGTCAAGCGATGCCGAGAACAGAGAGCAGTTAAATGACAGCTGCGCATTTTTACGCATATTCTTGCCGTGCCCGAAGAAATTATCCACCTTGGCCATGTATCCCACCTTCACAGCCATAAAACTGACATATGCTCCAAGGTCGTTATACAAATCCGAGTGCATATGTATAGTCCGGTTCGGGCCGAAAAACATCATGTAGCTCTCCATCCAGTTGTAACTGTTGAGCATGGCCTTCCAGTTGCTCCCCACACCCACTACATACGTAGTGTCATAGGAATTGAACGTACGGTCGCCCCACTCATACACTTTCAGACAAAACTTGGGAAACTTCGGATACTTTATGGCAGGATCCTTTATATGAAATCCGTTACGGATAAGCTGTATATACCACGGCGCCTCGCCATACTTCAGGGAATCAGCCTTGGCCTTCTCCTCTACATAGTCCCGTGCCTTGGCTTGCAGGCTATCTATACGTGCCAACCGCACAGGCGTTTCCATAGCGCCGGTTTCAGTACCGTCAGATGTAACAAGTTCTTCCCCCGAAGCCATTAAGGCAACGAGGGAAAGTAACACAGTGATAACCTTGCGCAGCTTCCTCATCTCATCAACGAGCTGCAAAGTTAATAACTTAATCAATACATAGGGGTAAATGGAGCCGATTTTTTAAGATGGCGGTTGGCTTCACCCACCACATCGGCGGTTTCTGAAGTGGTAAGCTTCATTACAGGCGCACCCTTACAGAAATCGCACTTTTTCATATCTATGTAATATGTACCCATGTTGGTGACAAGGTCAAAATAGTAACGCAGATCACGTATGTTGCAGAACGAGCGCCACTGCGTAGACGATACGTTAGGCTCCGATTCCACGGCATATTGGTACGGCACCGATACATTCTGAAGAATACTCCTGATTATAGAGTAGCCCAGATCGGCATCGCCAGTCTTCTTCACATGTCCGTCAAAGTAATATCCGCGCACAAATCTATCCGGACTCTTCACCGTACCGGGAAGCATATTGGCGCCGCCCACTTTCACCCAATAATCATTTATAGCATTCATCTGCGGATAGTTAGGATCATTGGTAAGCACAGGTATGTCCTGACCTTCATATATCTTAATGGTACCGTGGTCAAATTCTATCATGGCGCATCGGCCTTGGGCATCGGTTATGCCCCAGTGCAGGGCTGAAACAGTGCCCTCGTCGAAGGTGGCTCCGGTTATGTTGAAATCATGCTTCCTGAGCACGGCTACCGCCTCGGGAGTAGTGGCATTCATATCCAGAAGCCATGCCACGAACATGGCCATAGACATAGGCGGACGGTTCTTGGTGGAATCATTTTCATAAACTGTGCCCTTGCAGAAAAGCCCGCTTACCACAAGACCCTTCTCATTCATGCCTTCAGTTACACCCCCGTCATAGCCTACTGCATACACAGCCCCATACTTGGACGTCCATGTGATAGCACCGGGCAGATTATGCGCCTTTTTAGCCATACCGCGAGGATAAACATACAGATTAGTGGGGATAGGTGTCTTCCAGTCAAGCGACCTGCCCACTATGCGCAGATCATCATTGCCTACGTACAACACTCTCGAGCATGCCGATGCCTCAGGACTCACTGTATACGCTGCGGCTATGCCGGCCAAAATGGCTAATGACAAAAATAAACGTTTCATAATTCAGGCATTTGTTGTTTCATATCTAACATATGATACGGTACGTTGGTTCGCATTTATGGCCTCATTCTTACCCTTTGGGGCAAAGGTGATGAAAAGGTGAAGCTAAAATTAGAATAATTTTCTAACTTTGTCCCACAAATAGAAAAAAGGCTCACAATGCTACTTACTCGTTCTATATCAAACTTCGGGAAATACTGCATGTTCATGCGCCGTGTGTTTACCATGCCCGAGCGCTGGGGCGTGTTCGGCAATCGAACCGTTTTAGAAATCAACAAGCTCGGCATTGACTCCATTCCGCTTGTCATAGTAGTATCCGTATTCATAGGTGCCGTATGCACCATTCAGATGCAGCTCAACACCACTTCGCCACTAATGCCGGCTTATTCAGTGGGGCTTGCCACTCGTGACATTGTCCTTCTGGAATTTTCCAACTCTATCCTGTGTCTTATCCTTGCCGGCAAAGTAGGATCAAACATAGCTTCTGAGATAGGCACAATGAGAGTGACCGAGCAGATTGACGCTCTGGAGATAATGGGCGTAAATTCAGCCCGTTACCTCGTACTGCCCAAAATGGTGGGATTCATACTTTTCATGCCGGTGCTCGTGGCGCTCTGCATAGGCACATCTTTCTTAGGTGGATTCCTTGTGGCCCTATGCACTGATTTGATATCCGTGTCAAAGTTCACTTACGGTATACAGGCATTCTTCAATGAATGGTATGTATGGTACGGATTTATCAAATCACTCTTCTTTGCATTTGTCATATGCTCCGTATCAGCGTTCTGCGGATATTATGTAAAAGGTGGCGCTTTAGAAGTGGGCAAAGCCAGCACAAACGCCGTAGTGACAAGCAGCATAATGATTCTGCTCCTTGATGTAATACTAACCAAACTGCTCCTACAATGATTGAGGTACGTAACATAGTAAAGTCCTTTGATGGCAAGACGGTGCTTCACGATGTCAGCGCCCGCTTTGAGACAGGCAAAACGAACCTCATAATAGGTCAAAGCGGTTCCGGAAAGACAGTGCTGATAAAATCCATTGTCGGGCTCCTGAAGCCGGATTCCGGCGAGATTCTATACGATGGGCGTGACTTGATGAAGATGAACTCCGAACAGACTCGCGCACTCCGCAAAGAGATAGGCATGCTATTCCAAGGTTCAGCACTTTTTGACTCGGAAACCGTACTTGGCAACGTAATGTTCCCCCTGATAATGTTTTCCGACATGAGCCGCGCAGAGATGCTGGATAGGGCACATTTCTGCCTGGAGCGAGTAAATCTGAAAGGCGCCGACAGCAAATACCCATCTGAAATATCAGGCGGCATGCAGAAACGCGTGGCCATAGCTCGAGCCATAGCACTGAATCCCAAGTATCTGTTCTGTGATGAGCCAAACTCCGGGCTTGACCCGCGCACATCCATTCTAATAGATGAGCTGCTGAGCGATATTACTCATGAATACAATATAACCACCATAATAAACACCCACGACATGAACTCTGTATTGGGTATAGGTGAGAATATTGTGTTCATAAACAAGGGACACCGTGAATGGATAGGTGACAAGAAAGAGATATTCCGCACAGCCAATGAAGCGCTTAACGAATTCGTGTTTGCCACGGATCTGTTCCAGAAAGTAAAGGAATATATAGTACAGAATGCTCACGAATGAGCATATGATAATTAAGGCGGCTCACAAAATGAGTCGCCTTAATATTTATCCCACTATCGGTGGATATTTAATAATTGTCCTTCTTGCGTTCAAAATATCCCTGAGGCTCGCCACATACCGGACACTTTCCGGGTGCTGACTTACCGCGATGTATGTATCCGCAATAACGGCACTGCCATTCAAGCTCCTCATCGCTCTTAAACACGGTATCGCTCTGTACCTTTTCAAGCAGCTGAAGGTAGCGGGCCTCATGCCCCTGCTCTACCTGAGCCACGAGCTTGAAGTGCGATGCTATGCGGGGGAAACCCTCAGCCTGAGCCACGCGTGCAAATTCAAGGTACATATCAGCCCATTCCTCATGCTCACCGGCGGCGGCTTCCTGAAGATTACGCATAGTATCGCCTACAGGGCCGGCCGGATATGACGCCGTGATTTCAAGCATCCCTTCATCAAGGAAGCTGAAGAAGCTCTTTGCATGGGCATACTCCTGCTCGGCAGTTTCAAGGAATATGGCGGCTATCTGTTCATAACCCTCCTTCTTAGCCACCTCGGCAAATATAGTGTAACGGCCTCTGGCTTGTGACTCACCGGCAAATGACTTAAGCAGATTCTTTTCAGTTTCTGTACCTTTGATGTTCTTTGTACTCATATATTTTTCGGAAATTAGGTTTTACATACTAACATCCATATATGGCACAAAGTTCGGAAATGCATAAAAAAATGGCTCCGAAACAGGGGCACTGATCCGGAGCCAATAATATAATGTATCAGAAACTATTAATCTTCTGAGTTCTTCTCCTCGTATTCCTTAAGGAGTTTTTCCTGAACGTCACCGGGCACGAGTTCATATGAAGCGAACTTCATGCTGAACGATGAGCGTCCGCCGGTGATGGAGCTGAGAGCCGTCGAGTAGCTTGACATCTCCTTAAGAGGTACCTTGGCTATGATCTTCTCGAAGCCGTTCTCGCTTGACATACCCATGATGATAGCGCGGCGTCCCTGAAGGTCGCTCATAACATCGCCCATAACGTCGGCAGGCACCATGACCTCTACGTCATATACAGGTTCAAGTATCTTAGGATTGGCATTGCGGAATGCTTCGCTGAATGCGTTACGTCCGGCCAGACGGAATGATATTTCATTTGAATCCACCGGATGCATCTTGCCGTCATAGATACATACACGCACGTCACGGGCATACGAGCCGGTAAGCGGGCCCTGCTCCATGCGGTCCATAAGACCCTTTACTATGGCCGGGATAAAGCGGCTGTCAATGGCACCTCCTACTATACAGTCACATACCACGAGCTTACCGCCCCAAGCCAAAGGTATCTCCTGAGTGTCACGTACCTTCATAACATACTCCTGATTACCGAAACGGTAGGATACGGGAGCCGGCATACCTTCAGTGTACGGCTCTATAATCAGATGTACCTCACCAAACTGACCGGAACCGCCCGACTGCTTTTTATGGCGATAATCAGCACGCGATGCCTTGGTAATGGTTTCGCGATACGGGATTTTCGGTTCTTCAAAAACAATGGGGAGCTTGTCATTATTCTCCACACGCCATTTGAGTGTACGCAGGTGGAATTCACCCTGGCCCGAAAGAATGGTTTGCTTGAGTTCCTTTGACTGCACTACCTCCCAAGTAGGATCTTCCTCGTGCATACGTGTCAGTATGGTGCTGAGCTTCTCGGCATCGGCTTCGTTGACCGGACGTATGGCACGCTGATATTTGGGTGCGGGATATTTAATGAAGTCAAATGCATAGTCGCAACCCTTGGCATCAAGAGTATTGCCGGTACGCACATCCTTGAGCTTTACAGTGGCGCCTATATCTCCGGCACAAAGCTTGTCGGCAGGAGTCTTTATCTGACCGCACACACAGAATATCTGTGCTATACGTTCCTTGCTGCCACGGCTTACATTCTCCAGATCCACACCGGGCGTTAGCGTGCCTGACATAACTTTAAAGTAGCTTACCTCACCTATATGCGGTTCAACAGTGGTCTTGAACATATACAGGCTGAGAGGGCCGTCGGAGGCCGGACGCACTTCCACTCCGGCAGTAGTGACAGGTGCAGGCATGTCCTCTACAAAGGGTACCACATTGCCAAGGAACTCCATCATACGGCGTACGCCCATATCCTTAGCCGCACTTACGCAGAACACAGGGAATATGGAGCGATCCACAAGCCCTTTGCGGATACCCTCACGCATTTCATCTTCGGTAAGATGCCCCTGATCAAAGAATTTCTCCATGAGTGTTTCATCATTCTCGGCAGCGGCTTCTACAAGCTGCTGGTGCAGCTCCTGAGCACGCTCCATCTCTTCAGCCGGTATCTCCTCTATAGTAGGAACACCGCCGTCAGGGCCCCATGAATATTTCTTCATGAGCAGTACGTCAATCATGGCATTGAATCCGGCACCTACATTGAGGGGATACTGCACGGTAACTACCTTGTTGCCGAACACTTCACGTACCTGTTCTATGACATTCTCATAGTCTACCTTATCACCGTCAAGCTGATTGAGGGCGAATACCACCGGCTTGCGTAGCTGCTCCGTGGTACGGAATATATTCTGAGTGCCTACTTCCACACCGTACTGCGAGTTGATAACTATAACGCCTGTATCCGTAACGTTAAGGGCAGTTATGGCGTTGCCTACAAAGTCATCCGCTCCCGGACAGTCGATTACGTTAAGCTTCTTGTTAAGAAATTCAGCATAGAATATTGTGGAGAATACCGAGTAGCCATACTCTTTTTCTACAGGGAAATAATCGCTTACCGTATTCTTGGCTTCCACCGTACCACGACGTTTTATAACTCCACATTCGTAGAGCATAGCCTCTGCGAGTGTGGTTTTACCGGAGCCCTTGCTTCCAAGAAGGGCTATGTTTTTGATTTCGTTTGTTTGATAAACCTTCATGCTATCAGATGTTTAAATGTAAATACTAATAAATCTTGAACTGGAAGCCTGCATACGTGCCATCAGTTCGGAGCGCAAATTATAAAAATTTAATCAAATTTCCACCATCGATTTATATGTTACACAACACGTTTTTTGCATACCGATGCTCTGAACCAATGTCCGGAAGCAATATGTCAGGATTATTTTGTAACTTTGGCATCCGTTTTGCTGTTATGTCAAAATAACGCATTACTGAGTGAAAACCTATATATGAGCAAAGAACCAGAAAAGATGATAGGATTCGGTCAAATAGACTTAAGCGATAAAAAACACCGACAGGATCCGGACCTATCAAACCTCCCGGTAATACCCACACGTGACCTTGTACTGTTTCCGGGTGTGACATTCCCCATCACGCTCGGGCGCAGCTCATCAATAGCCACCGCCACAGCCGCCGAGCAGTCCGGCATACCGGTGGCCATAGTGTGCCAGACCAAACCGGACAATGACACCCCGGCCATACCATCTGACATATATGAATATGGTGTGCTGGCTGACATAGTAAAGATATTCGAGCTCCCTGACGCACCACGTACAGCCATTGTGCGAGCCCGCAACAAAATACGTGTCATAGGCGCCGGAAGCGAGGATCACGACGGGCTGAGTCCGCGCATAACAGCAGAGATAATCAAGGAGCCTACTCCGCGTAAAAATGACACGGAATTCAACACTCTGGCACAGTCAGTAAAAGAAGCAGCCATATCCATTATAAAAAAGGCGCCCGATGCTCCTGCCGAACTGACATTCAACATAGAAAACTGTCATGTCCCTACCGAGATAATAAATCTGGTGGCCACATACAGCCCCTTCCCATCCAAGATAAAGATTGAAATGCTTGCGCTCCGCCATCCGAAGGAGCGCGGATATCGCCTTATGGCCGAAATGGCTCGGAGTGAAGAGCTCTTTGCCCTGACGCAGCAGATTCATGAGCGGACACGCGCCAATATGAACGAACAGCAAAAAGCCGCTTTCCTACAGCAACAGATGGAGGTGATACGGCGTGAGCTGTACGGCGATGATGATGACGCCACTGCCCTGCGCAAGCGAGCCGAGGACATACACTTTCCTGATGATGTGCGCGAGGTATTTGAGCGCGAGGTTGACAAATTGTCACGACTCAACCCCCAAAGCCCTGACTACTCTATACAATACTCATATCTGGATCTGCTCTTAACCCTGCCATGGAATAAAATAGATCCGCTGAGCACCAACCTTCATGAAGCTGAGGAGATACTGAATGAGGATCATTACGGACTTGAAAAAGTAAAGGAACGCGTACTTGAGCAATTAGCCGTAATGATGAACACCCCTGAAGGCCGCTCCCCTATCATATGTCTGGTAGGCGCTCCCGGTGTAGGCAAGACCTCGCTCGGCAAGTCCATAGCCAGAGCACTGGGGCGGAAATATCAGCGCGTATCGCTCGGCGGCCTGCATGATGAGTCGGAGATACGCGGACATCGCCGTACATATATAGGAGCTATGCCCGGGCGTATCATCGATGCCATGCGCCGTGCCGGCAGCTCCAATCCGGTACTTCTTCTGGATGAGATAGACAAGATGAGTCAGGATATAAAAGGCGATCCGTCATCAGCCCTTCTTGAGGTACTGGACCCCGAGCAGAACTCAAAATTCCATGACAATTATGTAGACGTGGACTATGACCTGTCAAAGGTTCTGTTCATAGCTACTGCCAACACCCTGTCCACACTCCAGCAGCCGCTTCTGGACCGCATGGAGATAATAGAGCTTTCAGGTTATCTACAAGAAGAAAAAATAGAGATAGCCCGGCGTCATCTTCTGCCGCGAAAGCTGGAAGAGAACAATTTCACACATGAGGACATATCACTCACTGACGATGCCATACGCAGTATAATAGAGGGATATACATCGGAAAGCGGTGTACGCCAGCTCGAGAAGCGCATAGCATCCGTGGTGCGGAAAGCCGTACTTAAAAAGGTAAGCGGTAAGGAATACCCACATCTGGTGGAGCCGGATCAGATAAAGGATTATCTCGGAGTACAGCCATACATGAGGGATCGCTATGAAGGCAATAACTTCCCCGGAGTGGTCACCGGCCTTGCATGGACAGCTGTAGGCGGCGAAATACTGTTCGTGGAGTCATCCATATCGCACGGCAAGGGCGAGAAGCTTACCCTTACCGGCAATCTTGGTGATGTAATGAAGGAATCTGCCATCATAGCATTACAGTATGTCAAAACCCATGCGCACGAACTGAACATCGACCCTGAGATTTTCGACACCCATACGCTGCACATTCATGTGCCTGAAGGCGCTATCCCCAAGGACGGCCCATCGGCCGGGATAACCATGGCCACATCCATAGTGTCAACACTCACCCGCCGTAAGGTGCGCGAACGCATAGCCATGACCGGAGAGATAACCCTACGCGGCAAGGTACTGCCTGTAGGCGGCATTAAGGAGAAGATTCTTGCAGCCAAGCGAGCCGGTATTGACACCATAATCCTATCCGAAGCTAACCGTAAGGATATTGAGGACATCCCGTCAAAATATCTTGACGGCATGAACTTTATTTATGTGGAAACGGTGATGGAAGTGTTTGAGAAAGCTCTTCTTGATGAAAAAGCGTAAAATAATTAAAGAATTATTTCCATAATCAGAATAATTAGCATTATATTTGCGGAGTAGAGTCCATAATCTCCCAAGAAACCAAACCAAACCATAATTAAAGAATGGAACCCCGTAAACTTAAAATCAGAGATCTCACCATGCGCGACGGACAGCAGTCGCTGTTTGCCACCCGCATGAGTCAAAGCACTATCGACCGTCTGCTCCCCTATTATGAGAACGCAGGTTTTTACATAATGGAGGTATGGGGCGGCGCAGTTCCTGATTCGGTAATGCGTTACCTTGATGAATCGCCATGGAACCGTCTGCGCAAAGCCAGCGAGGCCATGAAAGGCCGGTCACTGCTCTCCGCCCTGTCACGCGGACGTAATCTGTTCGGCTACGTTCCCTATCCTGACAGTGTGCTTGAAGGATTCTATAAGGAAGCTATCAAAAACGGCCTCAACGTGATGCGTATATTTGATGCGCTCAATGATATAGACAATGTAAAGGAGTCAATCAGGCTCATAAACGAACTTGGTGGCATAGCTGACGGAGCTGTATGCTACACTGTTGACCCTAAGGAAGAGCAGCCGGCTGCTCCCACCGGATTCGGAGCCAAGCTTAAGGCTCTGTTCGGCTCAAAACCGGCCGAGCCTGAAAAGATATTCACCGATGAATACTTTGTAGAAAAGGCTCGCGCCATGGAACGCCTCGGTGCAAAGATCATAACACTCAAAGATATGGCCGGACTTGTCAATCCGCTCCGCGCTGCATCCATCATATCCAAGCTTAAAGCTAACCTGAGCGTACCTGTCGACTTCCACACTCACTGCACCCCCGGTTATGGCCTCGCATCGTCAGTAATGGCCATGCTGCACGGCGTAGATATACTTGACACTAACATATGGTGGTTCGGCGGTGGATCCGCTGCCCCTGCCATAGAGCTCATATATATATTTGCTAACCGTATGGGCATAGAAGTGGACGTGAACATGGAAGCCGTGGGCAAGATACGCAACGAGCTTCTCGGCGCCCGCAAGGAGCTGGCCGACTTTGACCTCGTGAAAGAAATGCCACTCCCGTTTGACCCCATCAATGATGAACTGCCTGCCGACATCTCAGCTCACTTTGACCAAGCCATAGAATGTGCCCGCAACAATGATGAGGAAGGACTTCTGGAGCACTGCCATGCCATAGAGCAATACTTCCGCTTCCCCAAGCCCAATGAATTGGTGAAAAACGCAGAGGTGCCCGGAGGAATGTATTCCAACATGGTGGCCCAGCTCAAGGCGCTTCAGGCATCGGATCTGCTGGATGACGCCATGAAGCTCATACCTAAGGTACGCCGTGATGCCGGCCTTGTACCTCTGGTTACTCCCACCAGCCAGATTGTAGGCAGCCAGGCCGTAAGCCTGGCCCTTGACCGCAAGAAAGGCAACCCGGACTATACCACTCGCTCCAATCAGTTCATATCGCTCATAAAAGGCGAATACGGGCATACTCCCGTGGCCATTGATCCGGCGTTCCGTGAACAGATTACAGGCAGCGCTGAGGAAAAACCCTATGACGTAACGAAATACTCCAAACCTGAAAATCCTGTAATTCCGGAATTAGGCAATGTCAAACTCGCCTCGAATGATGAAGAGTACCTGCTACTTGAGCTTCTGCCCAATGTGGCCAACGGTTTCCTGCGCAAGCGTCGTACCGAGGAATATCAGGCGTCGGAAGCTGCACGTCAGGCTGCTACCGCTCCGGTAGTAGAAGAAACGCCCGTTGATGATGAGCCTATAACAGGTGAATTGATATCAGCACCGATGGGTGGCCGTGTCATTGACGTAAATGTTAAGCCCGGTCAGGAAGTGAAACGCGGTCAGGTACTGCTCGTATACGAGGCCATGAAGATGGAGAACGATGTCACTTCCGATAAAGACGCTATGGTAAAGCGCATATTTGTCAAGACCGGTGATGTTGTGGGCACAGATGCCCCCCTCATTGAATTTGCGTGAATTTGTTGCAGACATGAATTTTTAGCCACTGAAAAATTTGCACATATCGCAAAGAATCAGTACATTTGCAAGCCATTACGATAGAACGCCTTACCAGCGTCTTTATAACATTTTGATAATCAAAAAAAACAATCATAAAATGAAGAAAGACATCCATCCTTCCAATTATCGTGAAGTAGCATTCAAGGACATGTCAAACGAGGAAGTATTCATAACTCGTTCAACCGTGGCATCCAAGGAAACCATTGAACTGGATGGCGTCACATATCCGCTTGTAAAGCTTGAAATCACCAGCTCATCACACCCCTTCTTCACCGGCAAGCAGA
>JAMPBB010000040.1 GCA_023666885.1 Muribaculaceae bacterium
GTGTATGCCAGCGAGTTTGAAAAATCCAACAATTTTTAAATGAAAGAGCCGTGCTCCGGGGTTGTAAAATTGTCAGACTACGCATTTAATCCTTACAAAAATTCATTATCTTTGCCATATGCGTTCATTCTCATGCATATACATAATGGCTGTATTCGGCACCAAGTATCGCCTCGGACTCATATCCGAAAAGTGGCGAGATGAGCTATATGCCGTAATGGGGCAAATCCTTAAGGATATAGACGGGGTGCGTCCCATTAAGATAGGCGGCGTCAATGATCACGTACATGTGCTTTTCAGTACACGCGGCCTCATCCCCGAAGCCGAGATAGTACGCAAGCTGAAGTCGGAATCAAGCCTATGGATCAATTCACGGAAGCTTACAGTAGGAAAGTTCGGTTGGCAGGAGGGTGGAGCGCGTATAAGCTATTCCTATTCAGCTCTGGACTCAGTAAAGCGATACATCGACAACCAAAAAGAACATCACCGCATACACACCTTCCGCGAAGAGTACGAAAGATTGATGATGAATCTCGGTATGAAGTACGACAAATATGATCTTCCAGAGGATCCAATATGAGGGGCTCTATTGATCCAACCCCTCACCGGGGTTGGCAGGACAATAGCGCGTCAGTTGAGCCACACCCGTGGCGAAACTACGCGATAGGACGCCTCTCCTCCATTCAGACCCGCGTAAGCGCGGTCGCGTGATACCAAATCGCAGCTACGCAGCTCAATTTCGATTACATCCCATTTACCACAGCTGCGGGCATCTACGCTGCCCTTGCAATGGCCTATTATATCATGGCCGCTACATGGCCCTCCATTTTGGGCATGTCCGGGAAGCCGCGATTGTGAAACAATCGTTAGCCTTTAGCCGTGGGTCTGCGCTATCGCTCCGGCCCACAGTGATTTTTAACGGATGGCTGATTCTGAACAGAATCATTAACGAATCTTTCAGATTCGCTTCCACGGCGCCATCAACCCGGGGTTTCGCCTCACGGCTCAGCCCCGGGCTAACAATAAATGATTGCTTCGCAATCCACCCCTTTACCAATCAATCCACATGACCACACGCAACCGCCGATGAGTCCCTAAGGGACGTGGCAATCAAAGCCCCGCATCAAGCAAAAGGAATTAGTTAGGAGCATGCTTTCCGTGACATTCTGCGCATGTCACGGGTTACGCAAAATCCATGTCCTGCCGGACATGGGTTGGTGAGCCGGAGGGATTATTTGGAGGTTTTGAGGGAGCCCTTTACGCCGCCGCCCATGGAGAAGATGTTCTGATCATAGCTGACGGTCTTCATATCCTGCTCGCGCTTGCGCTTCAGGGCCAAACGTACCAGACGGTCCATGAGCTCGGGGAACTTGATGCCCGAGGCTTCCCACAGATAGAATGACAGCGAGCCGGGTATGGTGTTGATCTCGTTAACGAATATATCGCCGCAGTCAGCATCGATTATTACATCTACACGGCTCACACCGTGGCATGACAGTACGCGGAATGTTTCACCGGCAAGGAAACGGATGCGATCGCTCACCACCGTGGGCAGATCGGCAGGAATACGCTTCTGCGAAGCCTGCATACCTTTGGCACCCTTGGAACCGCCCATATACTTGTCCTCATACGACAGAATCTCGCCGCTCTTGATAGGCTCCTCGCACACGGAAGTCTGATACTCATCGCAGTCGCCGAGCACGGAGCAGTTGACCTCATGCAGATTCTCCACCATATGCTCCACTATGATGCGTGAACTGTATTTTTCAGCCTCGTTTACGCGGTCAATGAGCGCACTGCGGTCGGCCGCACGGCCTATACCTACACTTGAGCCAAGATTGGCCGGCTTCACTATCACAGGATAACCCAGACGGCTCTCAATGCGGTCAATCATGGCATCGCGCTGCGAAAACCACTGCTTGTCAGTAAACCATACATAGTCAACCACCGGAATGTCACACGCCTGAAGTATCATCTTCATGGTAATCTTATCCATGCCGTTGGCCGATGCCAATACATCGCATCCGGCATAAGGAATGCCTATGGAGTCAAGTATGCCTTCAAAGGTTCCGTCCTCGCCGTTAGAGCCGTGAAGTACAGGTATGGCCACATCAAGCCGGGTCACTTCAGCCTTGCCGAACATGCCCTTGTGCGAGCGATACAGGGTATAGTCGCCATACACGGGCTGCATATACACTTCCTCGCAGCGCTTGAGCAGTGCCGGAATGTCGCGATAGTTGGCCACATCGGTAAGCAGCGGACCGGTGTACCAACGTCCCTGCTTGGATATATATATAGGTGTCACGTCATAGCTGTCACGGTCAATGGCGGCCATGGCCTGATTAGCCGAAATCACTGATATTTCATGCTCGGTGGAGCGGCCACCGAAAAATACGCCAATATTAGTCTTCATATTTATTTAAAAGTATCGGGTAAATCATTTTCGTAAAGCACGGTATCGCCGGGAGCCACTATGGTTTGCAGCAAAGCCTGCGCGTCCTTGAACGTGTCAACGGTGTACGTGGCGGGCGGCTCCACACCGGCATCGTTTATGCCACGGGTTATGGCATCACGGTTATAAAGCCCCACCACTATGGCCACATCGGCCGAGCGGGCCACATGGCGGCCAAACTCACAGTTAAGCTCATCCTGCTGCGCCCCGAGCTCGATCATGCCGGGGGTGATGACTATGCGCTTGCCGCCGGTCATGGCCGCAAGCACATCAAGAGCCATGGCCGAGCCTGTGGGATTGGAATTGAACGCATCATCTATTATGGTTATGCCACCGGGAGTGCGCTTTATGCTCAGCCGGTGCTCCACCTGCTCTATCTTCTCCACGGCGTAGCGAATCTTGTCATGCGGCACTCCAAGATGCAGAGCCACAATCACGGCGGCAAGCAGGTTACTGATGTTGCATTCCCCTACCAGACGCGTATGCAGACGCAGCTCAAAACCGTCCGGGCCGGTTACGGTAAATGATGTGCCGGAAGGGGTATATTCAATATCGCGTGCACGGAACGGTGTGTCATGCCCGGCACTTACGGCATAGCGGGTGCACTCCACATTGCTTACCGGGCGCGAGGCCACATAAGGGAAGTCATCATTGACCACAGCCAGTCCGGATGCCGGAAGAGCGTCAATAAGCTCGAACTTGGTACGCTGAACATTTTCAATGCTGCCAAACGACTCAAGGTGCTGAGGTCCCACAGCCGTAACTATGCCAATGGACGGATGTACCAGATCACAAATCTCGCGAATGTCACCCGGCTGCTTGGCACCCATCTCGCATATGAACACCTCAGTGTACGGCTTCAGGTGCTCACGCACGGTACGGATCACGCCGAGAGTGGTGTTGAAGCTACCCGGCGTCATGACCACGCTGAAACTCTCTGACAGTATGCGGTTAAGGTAGTGCTTGGTACTGGTCTTGCCGTAGCTGCCCGTTACGCCTATCACCTTCAGTGAAGGCATAGAGGCCAATATTCGGGCGGCATCATCATAATAACCTTTATTGATATGAGCCTCAACCGGCTTGAGCAGAACCACGGCAGCCATTATAACTATGTGCGAACAGCAATAAAGACCCGTGAGCGCCACACTCAGATAGAACAAGGCCGTATCTGCTGAAGGCATACCTATTATTACAGCCACAGCAGCCACTATGGACGAGATTATGACACCTACGATATATATGCGGCGGGCGCGAGGAGTCCATACAAGCGGCTTCTTGTAGCTGCGTGTAAGGAGCCACATCAGATTGCCGGCTCCGAACGCCGCCATTATGCCCATGGCCCATACGGGAGTGGCAAAGGTGACAAGCGAGGCCAGCAGCACACAGTAGGATATGATGCGTGGCAGCGAAGTGGTGTCGGCCGAGGCTCTGAGCCAGCGCATATAGCGCTCCGTGCGGTACGAGTTTTGCTGCATCATCATAAGGTCACGGCTGAGTTCGGCCAGCAGACTTGCCGCCACTATCAGCGCTATGATGATGAATATTACGGTATTGAGAGTAATCATAGGTAACTTTATTTTGATGACAGGAAGCTGCCGAGCACGGCTGCAAACTGTACCGGATTGTCAAGGAAACTGTAATGGCCGCAGCCGGGAAACGACACCAACCCGGCATCAGGTATACGGCGGGCCATTAGCCGGGCATCGGCCAGCGGCGTGGCCGTGTCATTCTCACCCCATATGAGCAAAGTAGGAGCCTTGATAGTAGGAAGCACATGCTTCAGATCCTCATTGACCACACGACTGAGTATGGCCCGCATGCGTGGCGAGGCCTGTGCATAATCGCTCGAGCCGGCTTTGGCACGGGCCTGCTCTATGCGCCGTGCAGCCCCTTCACGCCCGTAAATGAGCAGAGCCAAGCGCTTCATGGCCTTAAATGAATACACCTTAATATAATAGCGAAGCGAACGGCGCGGCTTTATGCCGGCAGCATCTACCAGTATGAGTTTGCTCACCGGGCGGCGCGATGAATACAGAAGCCCTACGCGCCCGCCAAACGAATGGCCGAGCAGTGCCGGCGAATCAAGCCCCAATAGGTCAGCAAACTTCTCTATAAGCCGGGTGTACTCCTCTACGCCCCACACACCGTCAGGCTCAGGCGAGAGCCCGAATCCGGGGAAGTCAACGCTGTACACCGTATGTGTGAGCTCGGCAGTGCGGGCTACGGAGTCGAGCGTAGAGGCCCGGCATCCCCAGCCATGCATAAGGATTATAGGCTTACCGCTGCCCGAAGTGTAGTAATGCAGGGTAGTCCCGTCAATATCTATAGTATGATGATTCATCAACACAAAAGTACAAAAAGCGACAGATACTGCAAAGCTATTGACTAAAAATGCACCACCAACTCGGCAACGACCTTAGAACGGGCCTCAGCCGGAGCACTCACCCCGTGATGATACATGTACTGCTCATAGTTCAAGCGGAAATCAGTACGGAACTTGGAGTGGACGTATGAAATGGTGGAGCCTGCCGTGATGCGATTGAAAGCCGGATCGGTAACACGCAGATGTCCGTCAACGGCGCCCTTGCCGTCAGAATGGTCCGTAATGCCGTCAAGACGTCCTTGGAAGGAGAGTCTGTTGAACACCCCTGCATGTACAGGCATGGAATAATTGGCCGCCACCTCATAGGCATGCGCCGCGCGGGCACGGCAATTGGTGTAATGGCGGTACACATACTCCCCTTCCACATGCCAGCGACCGGCCTCCCAAACGGTTCCGGCACCAAGATGATTAAGACGGGTGGAATCAGGCACAAGCGACTCGCAGCTGAGCACCAACTGCATACCGTCGCCCAATCCTATACGAGCCTTGGCCGCAGCCGCCATACGCTTCTGCCAGCCCTGCTCGGTGTTGGCTACCGAATTAAACGCACCGCCCTCTATAGTGAGCGGAAACGAGGCCGGAGTGTAGATAAGCTTTACGCCTACATTGCGCGGACTGCCCACGTGCTTGTCAGTGGTAGGACGGTCAGCAAAAATATAGTTATGCGGAGCCACATGCGAGCCTATGGCAAAAGGTATGCGCATATTGCCCAACTGCACCTTTACATCGCGGCTCAGAGCCACTCGACCCCAAAGGTCAAGGAAGCGCATCTTGCCCTTGTCGCACAGGTCAGCCTCCATTTTATAGTCGACTATAGGGCATATCTGACCTGTGATGCCAAGGCGGGCATGGCGTACCTGAAAACGCATATCGCCATCGGCAGGTACCCATTCATAGCGCGTGCGCAGTGTTATATACGGTACGGGGACCAGGCTTACAGAGTCAGCGGCCGCTACGGCTAAATATGAAAGCATGGCCATGGATAAGGCCACTGTGCGCAGAATTTTCATGTGATGAATGATTTTGAGTGCAAAATTAGCACATTCATCCCTAATTTGCTATCTTTACCATATGGAAACAGCTCTAATTATAGTATCGCTGCTGTGCGCCGCCTTGGGCGCATGGCTATACATATGTCAGCGACGCATAGCTGCGGCAGACACCGCCCTGAACAGTGCCGAACGTGACAAAGCCCTTATGGCTGAGCGGCTAAAGAATGTACAGACGGAATGCGAGCGGCTCCGAGCCGAGGCTATGAAAGGCGCAGAGCACAAGGATGCCGAACGGCGCATGCAGTCAGAACAGTTCGAGCTGCTGGCCCGCAGGGTGCTTGACAGCCGGGGCGAAGAACTGCGCCGCGACAATCTACAGCAGATAGAGCAGATACTGGCTCCGCTTAAGGAGGATATAGGGCGGTTCCGCACACAGGTAAGCGAGTGTTACGCCACCGAGGCACGTGAACGCTTCTCGCTTCAGGAGCGCATAAAGGAACTGGTGGAAGCCAACCGCAACATAGGCCGAGAGGCACGCGAGCTGTCCACCGCACTGCGCGGCAACACCAAGATGCAAGGCGACTGGGGCGAGATGGTGCTGGAATCCATACTCGAGAAGTCAGGGCTGCGCCGAGGTGAGGAATTCGAGATTCAGGCATCGACTGATGAAACAGGCGCGCCCATACGCAACGAATCCGGAGCACTGCTGCGCCCCGACGTGATAGTGCGCTACCCTGACCGTGGCGTGATGGTGATAGACTCCAAGGTATCGCTCACAGCATTTGTGGACTATGTGAACTGCACCGATGAAGCCATGGCCGCAGAGCATGCCCGGCGTCATATGGAGTCGGTAATGAAACATATCCGCGAGCTGTCTGACAAGAGCTACCACCGCTACGTGGGCAAAGGGGGCAAACTTGACTTCGTGATGATGTTCATACCCAATGAGAGCGCCTATGCCACGGCACTGAACATGGATCCGGAGCTGTGGCAAAAGGCCTATGACCGCCACGTAGTGATAGCCTCACCCACACAGCTCGTAGGCGCGCTGCGCTTGGTGGCACAGCTGTGGCGCCATGACCGCCAGACAGCCAACGCACTTGAGATAGCCCGTAAGAGCGGACTGATGTATGACAAGTTTGTGGGATTCGTGGATGATATGCTCCGCGTAGAGCGCTCACTTGAGGCTACCGGCTCAGCCCTGCATGATGCCATGAACAAGCTGCGTGACGGGCGCGGCAATCTGATATCGCGGGCTGAAAAGCTGCGCGAACTCGGTATAAAGACGTCAAAGCATATGCCTGCCACCAACGCCCTGCCGGAGGATGCTGACGGAACCGACAGTCAGGCCGTACGATAATCGCCCAACTGGCGGCGTAGCCGCTGGCGGGCATAGTAGATACGGCTCTTGATGGTGCCTACAGGCAGCTGCATGTGTTTGGCTATCTCGGCATATCGGTATCCGGCCAGATGCATGGAGAAGGGTATGCGGTAATCATCAGAGAACTCGTTGATAGCCTCATTGATTTCCGTTACCGCATAAGAGTGTTCAGGCGATGCTATGCCGGAATCCTGCGGCAGATTAAGATGATACAGGTCATCAGTGGTATCCACTACCGTCTGGGCACGTGTGGCCCGGCGGTAATTGTTTATGAAGATATTTCGCATTATGGTGAAGACCCATCCCTTGAAATTGGTATTGTCAAGATACTTGTCACGGTTATCAAGAGCCTTCAGTGTAGTATCCTGAAGAAGGTCATAGGCATCATCACGGTTTGATGTAAGTATTAGCGCGAAACTTAGCAGATTATTCTGCAGAGCAAGCAGCCTTTCCTGAAATTTCGAAGCTATCATAGTGGTAATATATAGTGTTAAGATAAAGTGTCATTCTGTCTTTGAAACTTTTTAAAGCGCGTTATTGTTTTCAGTGGAAGCCGCTTATAGAGCCATTTTTCAACTAATTTAACGGCCTTTTAGACAATGTACTGATTTTAACAAAAAATCAGCCCCAAATCTCCCGACCTGAGGCTGCCACGTGCATGTGATATAAAAAAATAACTATTTTTTCTTGGGCAATATATTGAGCTTGTACTGTACGTGGAACATGACATAGCGCGGGAGCACATTGGTGTATGTTATGGTGCGCCCTTGGGCATTGACGGCGTACTCCACAGAGCTGAGCTGATGCAGCAGGTCAAAGCCGTCCACGGCCAGAAGCCACTGCTTGTTAGGGCTGGACCAGGCCACGCGTGCGTTCCACACCACATCGGTAGTATTGAGCTCAGCCGATCCGTAGCCACGCCGTGCATACAAAGTGGCATCGGTAGAAATCTGGAATCCGGCAGGAAGCGTAACAAGCGCCGTGGCCGATGTATTGGATGTGACAGCTGACAGGGTGCTGAATCCTGGTACCTGCGACGTGGTCCGCCTCCACATAAGGTTTTCCTTGGCAGTAAGCGCAAGCCAGCTTAAGGGCGAGTACTGTAGCGACAGGTTTTCTGACACAAGGAGGTTATGTACCCGATAAGGCGACGGCTCGGCATCGGTTCCTATCATGTCCACGGTCTGACCATATGTAACACCGGTGGTAGAGGACAGCGACACACGCTGTATAGGAGTAGACAAGGTATTCGACAACCCTGCACTCCAGTTGCCCGAAGTATTATAGCTGCGTATGGTGCGTATGCCGGTGGCGGTATCGTAGCGGTAACCGCGTACCAGCATATTGGTTATTACCGTATAGTTAAGGTTCAGAGTGTTCATAACCTGCGAGGCCTGTGGCGAGAAAGTCCACTTCAGGTCGGTTTTGTACGTCTGCTGGTTCCTAAGGCTGGGGGCACCTACGGTAATGTTCAGAGGATCGGCCGTGTAAGGCATATCTACGAGCCACGCCATATCGGGTGTCAGACCGCGTGCATCAAGTGAAAGCACAAATTGATGAGTGGCACGCTTACCATAAGCGCTCTGATAGTGGCCGAATCCAAATTGAATATTTGTAAGCGATGCACCGAAAAGGAATGAATTTCGGCTCAGGTTTACACGCCTATCGCCCTGAGTGTAGGAGAGTGTCTGGTGCACATAATCAAACTCCGGAATAAGATTCACTCTTACCTGCCCTATATTGAACCCGGTCTGGAGCATGAGGCCGTGTGAAGTGGTGCGGTGAAGTCCGGAATAACTGTTGGCGTCATCCGGATAACTGTAATACATATAGGCCGGTATAGTTCCGATCACATCCATGTCCGACAGGTGGTCAAGGGCGTACAGACGCGAATCCTTCTGCTTCTCTTCATATTTTATGATATAATTAGGCTGAATAAAGAAATTATCACCAAAATATGAATAGTAAGTCTGGCCGTGAATATTAAGTGTGTGGAGCGGACTGTTCTTGAAATACTGTGAATTATATACCGCCGGTGTAGCGTCAGCGCCATAATTTATGGCTTGATTATTGAACCGTTCGGGCCATTCATTGGTATAATCGGCACGAACCGAAATGCCAAACATATCATTCGTTTTAGGTATCTTTATCATAGTGCTTACGTCACCGGCCAAGTACAATGAATGTGACCGGGTGGAATCCGACTGTATATTACGGTTTACTATATCACTCAGTGATGCTGATGATGCATCGGTAGAATAAATGTTTTCAAGCCAGCGGCGGGTGACATTGTCCTGCTCGCGGGCAAATGTACCGTCAACGTTTGAATTTCGGTTCTTCATGTCCTGATATCTCACGGTAGCATTAGTATACATGCTTACCGACTTGAAATCCCGGTTATAAAACCCGGATGTACCAAGAAACATATTACGGCGTTTGAACGTGTTGAAGTTATATGAATAGCGGTCGCCTCCGGTGAGGAATATGTTACGGTCAGTAAACACATCATCATCGGCCGGCATTGATTCCGCAGCCGTATGCACCGGGATGTTCGGCTTACGGTTCTGGATCATGGTAAGCGCCACGTTACGTACGGCTCCTATACAGTAGCCTGACATATTGCTTACGGCTGACAGCCTGTCACGCGAGTCCCAGAGCCTGAGCATACACCCTGTACGGCATCAGCTGCCTCATCGCTATCGGCAAGAAGGGTATAGGCCATGCTCCACATGGCCTGATAATGGGGCAATATGTCTGACTTAAACTCCTCCGATGTCATAATCAGATAACGCTCTTCATGCGGGCTTTCATATATATGACATGACTGAAAGCGCATTTGTGTCACGAAATATCTAAAAAATTTTTCACAATACAGTATTGACAGAAAAAATAAGTATCTTTGCCCTTATAAAATGAACAAAACATGGCAATAAACGACAAGCAGGAAGTACTGGACCGCAGGTACCTGCGCATGGCTCGGATATGGGCGGAAAACTCTTACTGCCGCCGCCGTCAGGTGGGTGCCATAATAGTGAAGAACCAGATGATAATATCTGACGGGTTCAACGGCACTCCGGCCGGATTCGAGAACGTGTGCGAGGATGAGGCGGGCATGACCAAGCCGTATGTACTCCACGCGGAGGCCAATGCCATAACAAAAGTGGCACGCAGCAACAATTCCAGTGACGGCTCCACGCTTTACGTAACGGCCTCACCCTGCCTTGAATGCTCGAAGCTCATAATCCAGTCAGGCATAAAGCGAGTGGTGTTCCACGAGCTTTACCGCATGATGGACGGCATAGAGCTCCTGCGCCGTGCAGGAGTGGAATGCGTACACATACCCCAACTATAACACACTGATTGCTCTCCTGTATACTTATACTCAAAGTAAACAACGCAAAGTTACTCTATGAACCAAAACCTAAAGCGCACAGCCGTATGGCTGCCTATGATAGTGGCGCTTACATTTGTTGCCGGACTGCTCACCGGCGCATTCTTTTTCAGCCGCGCGAGCGGCAGCTCAGCCATTGACAAGATAAATACCATAATGAAGCATATCACTGCTGAATATGTGGAAGAAGTGGACACTGACAGCCTGCTCGAGCAGTCCATACCTGACATATTGGCCAAACTTGACCCGCACACATCATATCTGCCGGTATCAGAAGTAAAGACAGCCAGCGAGGAACTCAACGGCAAGTTCAGCGGCATAGGCATATCATTCAACATGCTCACTGACACCATAACGGTGATTGAGGTAATATCCGGCGGCCCTTCGGAAAAGGTGGGACTGATGCCGGGTGACCGCATAATAACCATAAACGACTCCGTGGCAGCCGGCAAGAAGTGGACTAACGAGAAGGTGATAAGCAGCCTGCGCGGCGACAAGGGCACCACCGTAAAACTCGGTGTGCAGCGTTCCACATCGCCCAAGCTTCTGGAATATACTGTGACGCGTGGTGACATACCAGTATCGTCCATAGACGCTTCATATATGCTCACCCCTACTACGGGCTACGTGAAGGTAAACAAGTTTGGCAGCACAACGTACAATGAATTCTTCACATCGCTGGTGGAGCTGCGTGCCGCCGGAGCCAAGAGCTTTGTGATAGATCTGCGCGGAAACGGAGGCGGATACATGGAAATGGCCATACTGATGGCCAACGAGTTTCTGCCGGCCGGACGCACCATAGTGTCATCGCACGGACGCACCCCCGAGTCGGAAACCATAGCTCTGAGTGACGGCACCGGATCATTTCAGGATGTGGACGTGACGGTACTGTTAGATGAGTTTTCGGCCAGTGCAAGCGAGATAGTGGCCGGAGCGCTCCAGGACAATGACCGCGGCCTCATAATAGGACGTCGATCATTCGGCAAAGGACTGGTACAGCGCCCCATAGAGCTGCCGGACCATAGCGCCATACGGCTTACCACAGCCCGATACTACACACCTTCAGGCCGCTGCATACAGAAGACCTACACCCCCGGATCGCTTGATGCCTACGGCATGGAGATAGTGGATCGCTACAATCATGGCGAGGCATTCAATGCTGACAGTATTACGCTTGACAAGTCACACATATACCATACGCTTGGAGGCCGAGAAGTGTATGGCGGCGGGGGTATAATGCCGGATGTATTTGTGCCTAACGACACTACCGGAGTATCTACATATTACCTCAACACCCTCAATGCCGGACTGATGCACAAGTATGCGTTTCACTTTGTGGACCCGCGCCGCACCCGGCTCTCCGAGGCCAAGGATGTGAAGAGCCTCATGGCCATGCTGCCGTCGGACGATGCCCTGCTACAGGACTTTGCCGACTTTGCATACACTACGGGCAAAATAGCGCCCCGGTGGTATTACATAAACCTTTCACGTGACTTGATTGTTAGTCTTCTCAAAGGGCTCATAGCGCGTGACGTATTGGGATCATCAGGATATTATGAGATAGTCAATGCCTCGGATCCCACCGTACTCAAAGCCATAAAAGAAATTGAGGCCGGAAATGCGCGTACGCCTGTGACTGCAACTAACAAGAAATGAAGAAAGAGGATATTCGCCGCCTAGTACGCGCAAGCAAAAGCATGCTCACCGAACGTGAGCGCATTCAGGCTGCCGAGGATGTATTTGAACAGCTCGAACAGCTGGCCGCATTCATGATGTCAGAGCATATACTCATGTACCACTCGCTGCCTGATGAGCTGTCGACACATCGCTTCCTTGACAAATGGCATAATACCAAGCGGTTTTATCTGCCACGAGTCAACGGCGTGAACCTTGACATACTCCCCTACGAAGAGTCGACACTTAAGTTAGGCTCATTCCACATTGAGGAGCCACAGGGCAACTCCACCGCTGACATCGATGATATAGAGCTTGTGGTGGTGCCAGCCATGGCTTATGACCGCAAAGGCAACCGCGTAGGGCACGGCAAGGGGTATTATGACCGCCTTCTTGCCGGCAGCAAAGCCATAAAGATAGGAGTGGCTTATGACTGCCAACTCGTAGAGGAGATAGATACTGACCCATTTGACCAGCCTGTGGATATAGTTATAACACAGAGCCGCACATACCGGCGCCGTCCACGCTGAAAAATAGATTTCAGCATTTTGCCGAAAATAGGCCGTAATGTAGTATCTTTGCCGCTTGAAATGGTATCGATACAGAATCTTAGTGTGGAGTTCAGCGCCAAGTCGCTGTTTGATGGAATAAGCTACGTAATAAACAAGCGTGACCGCATAGCCCTTGTAGGAAAGAACGGGGCCGGAAAGTCGACCATGCTTAAAATCATAGCCGGGCTGCAGAAACCTACGTCAGGCACAGTAGCCGTACCGCAGGATGTGACTATAGGCTACCTGCCGCAGCAGATGGAGATAAGTGACTCACTTACGGTGATAGAGGAAGTGCGCAAGGCATTCTCACATATCGATGAGATGCACAAGCGGCTGGAACGGTATACCGCAGAGCTGGCTGAGCGCACTGACTATGAAAGCGAGGGGTACCACAATCTGATAGACAGCATGACCACGCTCACCGAACGGCTGGCCATAGAGGAGAGCGAGAACTACGAGGCTGAAATGGAGAAGACCCTTACCGGCCTGGGATTCACGCGCAAGGACTTCAACCGCCCTACTTCTGAATTCAGCGGCGGATGGCGTATGAGGATCGAGCTGGCCAAGCTGCTGCTCACCCGCCCTGACGTGCTGCTACTTGACGAGCCTACTAACCATCTGGACATAGAGTCCATACAGTGGCTTGAACAGTTTCTGACCACTAAAGCCGGAGCAGTGGTATTGGTGAGCCATGACCGCGCATTTATAGACAATGTAACCAACCGTACCATAGAAATATCGCTCGGCAAGATATATGACTATTCCGTCAACTACTCAAAGTTCGTGGAACTGCGCCGCGAACGCGTGGAGCAGCAGATGCGTGCCTATCAGAACCAGCAGAAACAGATACAGGATACGGAGGAGTTCATAGAGCGCTTCCGGTATAAAGCCACGAAGAGCGTACAGGTGCAGAGCCGTATAAAACAGCTGGCCAAGATAGAGCGCATAGAGGTGGATGAGGTGGACACATCACATCTTAACCTGAAGTTTCCCCCGGCACCCCGCTCGGGCGATTACCCGCTGATACTTGACAATGTAGGCAAGCGATACGGCGATCATCAGGTATTTGACGGCGCCACGTTCACACTCAAACGCGGCGAGAAGGTGGCTTTCGTAGGCAAGAACGGCGAAGGAAAGTCAACACTCGTAAAGTGCATAATGGGTGAAATACCCTTTACCGGCACTCTAAAGCGCGGACACAATGTAAAGATAGGTTATTTTGCCCAGAATCAGGCGCAGCTGCTTGACGGTGAGATCACGGTATTCGACACCATCGATCGCGTGGCCGTAGGCGATATACGCACCAAGATACGTGATATTCTGGGAGCATTCATGTTTGGGGGCGAAGCCTCGGACAAGAAGGTAAAGGTGCTGTCAGGGGGCGAAAAGACCCGTCTGGCCATGATACGCCTCCTGCTCGAGCCTATGAACCTGCTCATACTCGACGAGCCTACGAACCATTTGGACATGACCACGAAGGACATACTTAAGCAGGCCATTAAAGATTTCAACGGCACGGTGATAGTGGTAAGCCATGATCGTGAGTTTCTTGACGGGCTCGTAGAGAAGGTGTATGAGTTTGGCGGAGGACAAGTGAAGGAATGCATAGGGGGCATATATGAATTTCTTGAGAAAAAGCGCATAGCATCATTGGCCGAACTGGAACGCAGCAATCCTGCCGTACATGCTGAGCCAAACAAAGCCCCCGATAAGCAACCGGACAAAACTCAGCCAACTGCTCAGGGCGCCAACGTACCGGCTGAACAGAAGAAGCCTCAGCGGCTGAGTTACGCCGAGCAGAAGGAGCATGACAAGATAGTGCGCCGTGCCAAGAAACGTGTTGAGGAAGCCGAAACCGAGATAGCGCGGATAGAATCAGAAATAGCCGCAATAGAAACGCGGATAGCAGAGGGCGAGAATACCCCCGGCATATACAGCGAACACGAGAATGCCCGGAAGAAGCTTGACAATGCCATGAGTATTTGGGAGCTGGCTACTACCGAGCTTGAAAGCCTTGAATAGATGCGGCGTATTTTACGCATTGCCCATATCCCGCTTCACGTAACTGCGTATCATAGTATATAGAATAGCTTGCAACGGCGACAGGCAGTCGTCAGGGTTCCGACCAAGTATAAATTCGGCTGTCAATGCTGAGGAAATAGCGCTACGCTCACTTGTGGGCAGCGCATTGATGGTACTGAGTACGCGTTCTGAAAAGACTATAGTAGTGCTCATGGCGTGATGGCTGTTATTGAATATGGATTTAGAGGTTGTTTAATAACTAATGTTAACATCAGGGCGGTCAGTTTTAGAGAGA
>JAMPBB010000041.1 GCA_023666885.1 Muribaculaceae bacterium
AAAATATATCTTTGGGGAGATGTAATCAAGGTATTTTAAATGAAAGAGCCGTGGGGGTCTCTAAAAAACTTATCATTATTTCATTTGTAAGTGAAATATTTGTCGTACCTTTGCGTTATAATAATATAAAGAATCCGACTATGAGCGAAGTAGAACTATATCTCATCGGTGAGGGCAAAAATTGCACACTCTATACTCTGCAATTTCTCCGTGACGCAGACAACGAATTTGAGAAATTTGTTGCTAAATTTATAAATGATACAGACTACAGCGAAGACTATACTCGAATAGCAGCCGTTGTCAGTCGCATAGCCCGAACCGGTGCTCTTGAACGATATTTCCGTCGCGAGGGTCGCGAATCCGATTCTGTTGTGGCTTTGCCTGTCCTGAGTTCAAAACTCCGTTTGTACTGCCTCCGTCTGTCAGATAAAATTCTCATTCTCGGCAATGGTGATGTCAAAAATACAAGAACTTACGAGGAGGACTCTAATCTAAAGGCATATGTGCTTACGCTGCAGAAATTTGAAAAACTCCTTAAGCAGGGTATTGAAGATGGTTCTGTGATCATTACCGAATCAACAATAGAAACTGACAATATTTTTGAGATATGAAACGGACTGCCAAATCTCTCGAAGAAATGCTCGGTCCAATTCCCGAGCCGATAATGAAAGAAACCGAACTTTCATTTGAAATTTCAGACCGCATCTACGAGCTGATGCAAGAGCGTGGTCTTTCTAAGAAACAATTTGCCGATGCACTTGGACGCCGACCAAGCGAAATAACCAAATGGCTCAGCGGTCAGCACAATTTCACGATTGCCACTCTCGGAATGCTTTCCACATTCTTCGGGCAACCAATCGTAACCGTTGGATAATGACAGATAATTTCAATACATATATCAACCGAATTGACTCGAAAGCGTGGCGTGAGCTGTGCATCAGCAAGGGCACTCTGCGCATACCAAAGGGGAGAAATTTACGGTCAAAGTCATGTGTATTAGCATTAGCCACTACGACATGCTCCAACGCAATCTACACGAGCATAACCCATGTAAAGAAGATATGCGCGTCCTCGTAGGCTCAACCAACACCCTCAATATCGTAGTCAAGAAACAGACCGGCTCCAACTGTTACACCAAACTCAAAGAAAGAATGAAATAACTCTCCAAATTCACCTATATGTTAATCAAGGAACGCCCTATAATCACTTGGCTTCTGAGTCCCAATGATAATCAACCTCCAACCAATATCGCCATAACAAATATATCCATACCGATAAACTACGGCTTATTAAATTCTGACTTCGCTCATCTAAGTGAAATACGTATACAGCGACCCCAATGGGGTTTACCTGAACTCCTTATGCCTTCTTTTGAAGAAGTTATTCGTAATAGTCAACGTTCTTTTGAGAAGATTATGCCATCGCTTTTTGAAGAATTTAGTAACTCCGAAGAATGTGGCATCCTACTCTGCAAGAGCAGAACTATGGTTTATGGTTTTGGTGGCAACGAATTGCACTTATGGTGCTTTACCGAGCAACAAGATAAAAGCGTATTCAATTTTTACGCTCGTTACACAAGCATTAAAGGCCATGTAGGTGTGGGTATTGCTAATACTATTTTAGAGGATGGTGTGATATTCCATGGCACGATGGAAGAACGACAAAGAATGGCTGCGGTGGCTGGTGGATTCGTTGCATCATATGTCGCTGTTAAAAAATATGTCAAAGTAGAAACCGTTGTGATTCCACAAGGAAAATTTACTGAAGTCGAGGGGACACCACTTGAATATGTTGAAAAGAAAAAGGTTATCAACAATTCAGGTCAAGAGGTTATTGTTATGGACTCTCGTTGGTTTAGAAAAATCGTTAACGATAATGATATATACGTCCGCGGATTTTGGCGTTACCAAAATAAAAAGAATGAATATGGTGAATGGTATAAGTAACTTATATTTATTGACCCATTTGTAAGACATGGCTATCATCGCAATGCTAAAATAGAAGACATCATTGAATACGATGATGATGCCACTTTAATAAAAGAATAAGCCACTCGCTCAAATACTCCTATAAATATGAAACGAATACTGTCATTATTACTAATAATCATCTCAGTTGTAGCAACATTTTCATTATCCTCTTGCTCGTCAAGTGCCAATCTCGTTGTCGCAAATGGAGTTAATCTATCAAAATATAAATATGTCAGCTTTGGCAAAGAGCAGACAGGCGACAGAGAACTTGATGATGTTATAATGCTCGTACAAAACGAAATTAGTTTTACTCGTCTGAAACCAATATCTCTTTCCAATGCTCCTGATGATTATGTGGGAGCTACGCTAAGTCCAAATATTCATGTTACCTCTGAAAAATGGGATGGTGGACACACCTATATCACCATTACATTTTATGACCTGTCCACAGACCAAAGTGTTGCTGTCATAAAGAGTAGCGGTATAGGCTTGTCTATATCGCAGGACCAAGAATTGGCATTAGGTGCTATCCGTAAAAAATTGCAATCTGTTTTTGGCAAGGAAGAGGAGTAGTCCTCTTGGACGTGAGGTATAGTAACACGGCCGATTGTGGCGATATAGATGGTAGTGGTGGACTGCGACATGGGGATGATATTCTCGGTTCGCAGTGTAGGCTTCCCTAATAACGTCTATGACATGAAAAATAAAAACTACGGGAATGCACGCGAAGTGGCAAACTTCTAACCCATGCCACCTACATAAACATACACACAATATCCGGTGGGCGGTTCTGCCATAGCCCGGCAGAAGGATATTTTTATAAAAATTTAGATATGTTCTTTGATGTTATGTCCGGATAAATTGTTTAACTTTGTGACATAACATAACCATATACTAACCAAAATAAAAGATATGTCAAAAGTTACAGTAGTAGGCGCCGGTAACGTAGGCGCCACATGTGCCAATGTACTGGCTACACAGGGTATAGCCGATGAAGTAGTTCTGATTGACATCAAGGAAGGTCTGTCAGAGGGTAAGGCTATGGACATCATGCAGACTGCAAACATCCTGCATATGTCAAGCGTGGTAAAGGGCGTGACCAATGACTACGCCATGACCGCTGACAGCGACATGGTGGTTATCACCTCAGGTATACCCCGCAAACCCGGCATGACCCGTGAAGAACTGATAGGCGTTAACGCCGGCATAGTCAAGATGGTGACTGAAAACGTGCTCAAGCACTCACCTAACGCAGTGATACTGTGCGTATCCAACCCCATGGACACCATGACCTACCTTATCCACAAGATTTCAGGTCTGCCCAAAAATCGTATAATAGGCATGGGTGGTGCTCTTGACAGCGCCCGCTTCAAATATTTCCTGAGCATAGCTCTCAACGCTCCCGCCAATGAAGTGGAAGGCATAGTAATAGGCGGCCACGGTGACACCACCATGATTCCTCTGGTACGCTACGCTGCCCATCGCGGAATCCCCGCTACCGAGCTTCTGCCCGCCGAACAGCTGGCCAAGGTAGCTGCCGACACTATGGTAGGCGGTGCCACCCTCACCAAGCTCTTAGGCACATCAGCATGGATGGCTCCCGGCGCAGCAGCCGCTCAGGTAGTGAAGGCTGTGATACATAACACCGGCGAGATGATAAGCTGCTCAGCCCTGCTCGAAGGCGAATACGGCCAGAAGGACATATGCATAGGCGTGCCCTGTATCCTTGGCAAGAACGGCATTGAAAAGGTGGTGGAGTTCAACCTCACCGACGACGAACGCGCTCTGCTCGAAGCCAGTGCAGCCGCCGTGCGCAAGACCAACGGTGCACTTGCATAACTAACTTTAGGATGCGGCCGATTGTTTTATAGTAGCAACCTAATATTCAGAATATGAAAGCAATCTATCTAAGCATTCTTGTTGCCGGCATGGCTCTGGTGTCATGCGGCGGCAACAGCAACGCGGCTTCAACTGATAATGTGACAGCCGACACCGTGGCTGAAGGCAACACCGAAATGATTCTTGACTCAGTCGCCAACGACACGGCCACGCTCAACGGCGAGGCTACTCCTGAGGCATCGGACGCAGTAACAGTGCTCACTCCGGCATCGGAAGTGAAAGCCACTGACAAGCCCATGGTCATAGACTTCTCCGCCACCTGGTGCGGTCCCTGCCAGAAATTCAAGCCTATCTATCACAAGGTAGCGGCCAAGTATGCCGATAAGGCCACATTTGCCACTGCCGATGTAGATGAATGCACAGCTCTGGCTCAGCAGTACAGCGTAAGCTCCATACCTATGGTGCTCATACTTAAGCCTGACGGCACCACGGTACAGAACGTAGGTTATATGGATGAAGCGGAATTCATAAAATTCCTTGACGCAAACATCAAATAAAACCCGCATTGACCAGACACATAAAAGTCCGCGACCCACAGGGTCGCGGACTTTTTATTTATATCACGCGTTTGCGGCTTACTTCACCGTCCTTACAGTATCGGAGTCGTTGCTTTTATGACGCGGCATAATGGCGAACACGTCATTCTCACGCGAGCTCCGTATGCGGGCTGAGCGGGGCTGGAGATACACCTTATTGTCCGTGAAGTCAAACACCGCATTCTGCTTCAGGAAAAAGAACGGATTGATGGCAAACGGCTCTTCGCCGTACTTGGCATAGAAACCCACATTGTTTCCGGCACGGTTGCCCCACTCGGACCACACCTTGTAATCTATGATACATGGGCGGCCACCGAACAACGAGGGTATGGAATCCGAAAACACCGTCACCCCGTCCACATCAGCAGCCATACCCTCAGGCAGCAGCAGGCTCACACGCGGCATAGAGGTATTGACAAAAAATTCTGACTGCACACCATTGACCTTCAACTTTACGAACCGGCGTCCGTCCCAGAACAGTGTACGCTCACGCCTCATGTCGGCCAAATACTCATAGTCATCAGGCATGACACGCCACAGGCGTATGGCATGAATGTCATAAAGAAACTCCATCTTGAACCTCTTCAGAAACTTTATGCCCAGACGAGGCATCTCCGTGGGACCCGCCAGCACAAAGTCCACCTCATGCAGCGTATTGATTATGCTGTCAGGCAATATCCTGGCGTCCGTACGCACACCGGTGGAGTCCGTAACCACTTCCGAGGCATGCACCGGGAGCTCTACGGTATAGCGCCTGTTGGTAAACCGATGTGACCCTATGGCCATACGGTTAAGGCGCGGCTGAAGTATGGAGTCCACCTTGTAGCCACGCTTCTTCAGCAGGTCCAAATACTCACGGCTTATGGTACATGATGATGATCCCGTATCTATACGGAAGCGCAGCCCGGGAGCTATCTCCACCACATTGTCAAGCGTAAGAGGCATAAGCCCCAGATTCGGCTCATCCTTTTCCACCGAAATATTGGATTGAGCCATGTACTGGCTGTATATGACAGCTATACCGAATAGCACCAGAATTCCGAGGACAGCTGCTGTAGCTATAGATAATAGTTTTTTCTTCTTCATATGACATGACAAGCCGGAATCCCTGCGTATACATATCAATATCACATGGCATCCCGGCTATGACACAAAGGTAGCGCCTCGGCGCCCTGTGTTCAAAATTCTTCACTGTATTGTCACACGCCTGTGTCATTGTTGACACAACGTATCCACTACAGTGTTTACCTTTTCTCTACATTCCCCTCATAGAAATTGACATAGGCACGGTTCACGAGCCGGTAGCCGCCGGGGGTAGGATAGTCGCCTGAAAAATACCAGTCGCCCGGATGCCCGGGTACAGCCCTGTGCAGCCCGTCGAGAGTCTGATACACCACTTCCACATCCACGCCGTCCGGGATCACCATACGTGCTATCTGCTTTGACACCTCCTCATCCGTAAACGGAGCGTATATGGCCTTGACAAAGTTGGTGCGCGATGCCTCATCAGTGCCCTCGGCCTCCTTGCACAGCCGGTAAGTATCGGCCAGCACCGATTCCATGCCGCGCTCCCGCAGCAGCTCCACCGCCGCCCGGAAAGCTATGAACTCGCCCATACGTGACATGTCTATACCGTAACAGTCAGGGTAGCGCACCTGAGGCGATGACGACACCACCACTATCTTACGTGGACGCAGCCTTGAGAGCATGCGCAGTATGCTGCGCTTAAGCGTGGTGCCACGCACTATCGAGTCATCTATCACCACCAGAGCGTCCTCACCCGGGCGTACACAGCCGTAAGTCACGTCATACACGTGTGCGGCCATGTCGTTACGCACTTCGCCCTCGGCTATGAACGTGCGCAGCTTTATATCCTTTATGGCGGCCTTCTCCACTCTCGGGCGCCGGTTCATCACCGCATCGAGGCGGTCACGCGTCAGCGTGCCGTCAGCGCTCATGCGCATTATCTCCGCGCTCTTGCAGCGGTTCATCAGGTCCTCCACGCCTTCCACCATACCCAAAGCAGCCACCTCGGCCGTATTGGGTATGAACGAGAATACCGTATGGTCAAGCATAGCCTCTCCGCCTATGGCCCGCACTATGTCAGGCACTAAGTTACGGCCCAGAGCCTTGCGTTCGCGGTAGATATCGGCATCACTGCCACGGGAGAAGTATATCCGCTCGAATGAGCACCGCCGGTTAGGCCCCTCCGTCAGTATGCGGTCCACATTCACAGAACCGTCCTTTCCCACGGTTATAGCCTCACCGGGAGTGAGTTCATGCACAGCGTCGGCCTCAACGTCCATCACGGTCTGTATGACCGGACGCTCGGAAGTGACCACCACTACCTCATCATCCACATAATAGAATGCCGGACGTATGCCGTTGGGATCACGGAGCACAAACATGTTGCCCGAACCTGTAGCACCGCATATCACATACCCTCCGTCCCAGTCAGGGGCACACGCTGCAAGCATACGGCGCGGGTCTATGGCATCCTCCATGGCATAGGTGAGCTCCGGGTCACGCAGCTCATCGCGGTACATACGGTACACACGGTGATTTTCCTTGTCAAGAGCATCGCCGAGCTGCTCCAAGAGCACTATGGTGTCACTGTACAGGCGCGGATGCTGGCCTCGGCGCACTATTGAGCCGAACACTTCATCCACATTGGTCATGTTGAAATTGCCACACAGGAGCAGATTGCGCGAGCGCCAGTTATTGCGGCGCAGAAACGGGTGCACATAGCTTATGCCGCTCTTGCCGGTGGTGCTGTAACGCAGGTGCCCCATGTATATCTCGCCCACCATAGGTGCCAGTGCCTCAGCCTCTGGCGCGGTCATTTCCTCCACATGCGCCTCGGCGAGCTTGCGGTGCACGGAAGTGAATATCTCCTGTATAGCCTGCGCCCCCAAGGCGCGCTCGCGCCACACATATTCATGCCCCGGCTCGCTGTGCAGCTTCACCACACCTATTCCGGCGCCTTCCTGCCCCCGGTTATGCTGCTTCTCCATCATAAGGTACAGCTTGCCTAATCCGTAGGCATACGAGCCGTATTTCTCCTTATAATACTGCAAGGGCTTCCGGAGCCTTATCATAACTATCCCACACTCGTGCTTCAACTGTTCCATAGTCAAGACCTGTTCTTTTTTTGAAGCTGCAAATTTACACATAAACAACAAAAAGCGGCACTGCGACCATGAATTTTTTCATTATAGATATTTAACAATCCGCACATTCCATTTATCGCACCGTTTATTGGCAGGTAACCGCATTTTTTAGTAAGTTTGCTTGCTGGAAAACATTTCATTAACCAATTACCATAAATATCTTCCATGAAAGATAAGATTTCAAAAAAATTCGAGTCGCTCTTCGGCGGCAAAGGCATTCTCTACGTAGCTCCCGGACGTTTTAACCTCATAGGCGAGCACACCGACTACAACGGCGGATTCGTATTCCCCGGCGCCATAGACAAGTTCATCATGGCCGAGATACGCCCCAACGGCACTGACCGTGTGCGCGTGTACTCCCTTGATATAGATGAAGAAGTGGAATTCGGCCTCAACGAAGAGGACGCACCCAAGCAGCAGTGGGCCCGCTACATATTCGGCGTATGCCGTGAAATAATCAAGCGCGGCGGACGCGTAAAAGGCTTCGATGCCGTATTTGCCGGCAATGTACCTCTCGGCGCAGGCCTGTCATCATCAGCCGCCCTGGAAAGCTGCTTCGCCAATGCCCTCAACGACCTGTTCAATGACAACAGCTTCCCCCGCATGGAGCTGGCCAAGATAGGACAGAGCACCGAGCACAACTACTGCGGCGTAAACTGCGGCATCATGGACCAGTTTGCCTCAGTACATGGCAAGAAGGACAATCTCATGCGCCTCGACTGCCGCTCAGGCGAGTTCGAATACTTCCCCTTCAAGCTTGACGGCTACCGCCTGGTACTCGTGGACTCACGCGTTAAGCATGAGCTCGTAGACTCCCCTTACAACAAACGCCGCGAAAGCTGCGAACGCGTAGCCAAGACTCTGGGCGTTGACACCCTGCGCGATGCCAACATGGCCATGCTTGAAGCCAACAAGGACAAGATCAGCGCCGAGGACTACAAGCGCGCCGAATACGTGATAGAGGAAAAGCAGCGCGTACTTGACGTATGCGACGCCCTTAACCGTGGCGACTATGACACCGTAGGCAAGTGCATGTACGGCACCCACGAAGGCATGTCGAAACTCTACGAAGTATCATGCGAAGAGCTTGACTACCTCAATGACATAGCCCGCGAATGCGGCGTAACAGGTTCACGCATAATGGGCGGTGGATTTGGCGGCTGCACCGTAAACTTGGTGAAGGACTCCCTTTATGACAACTTCATCAAGACCGTGACCGAAAAATTCAACGAACGCTACGGACACAAGCCCGAGATATACCCCGTTATAGTATCGGACGGTGCCCGCCGCTATGAAGAGCAGCTCTTCTAAGGCATCAGGACAAAGAACACATCCCTAATAACATTTCAGCTTCCGGCTGTGCCCGTGACGGGTACGGCCGGTATTTTTTTCAATTTTTTTTGAAAATAATTTTGGATGTATTAAATTTGCATAATTGATACATAACCTATCCATTATACGATGAACAAACGTCAAAACAGGCTTGCAAAGATAGTAAATATACTTCTTCACCACTCCGTGGGAAGCCAGGAAGAGCTGATGGCGCTGCTCAACGAACATGACTGCGCGGTGACTCAGGCCACCCTGTCACGTGACCTCAAGACCCTGCGCACATCAAAAGTGGCCACCGAGCTTGGCGGCTACCGCTACGTGATAGCAGCCAACGGTACCGCTGCCGATGAAGTGGCCACACACGCCATGGACACCGTACGCCAGGCCGCCATAATGTCAGTGGCCCGGTCAGGCCCGTTGGTAGTGGTCAAGACCCGCAACGGATACGCCGGAGGCGTGGCCTACGACATTGATGAGATAGCCCACCCGGGCATACTCGGCACCGTAGCCGGAGCTGACACCGTTTTTGTCACCATAGCCACCAACACTAACACCATGGAAATATACGATGCGCTCTGTTCCGTAATACCCGTTAAGATTATGGAATCGGCCCGTGAATATTTCGCATAGCCTAAGAGGTTGTTTAATAACTAAGATATGATTCGTGCCGGAATAGCCGGAGGCACATCTACTGCCGCCGGCGAGATAATAAAGCTGCTTGTAAACCATCCTGACGTAGAAATCATATGGGTGGAGGCTCCCGAAGCCGAAGGTGCATTCCTGTATCAGCTCCACAAAGGACTGCGCGGCGAAACATACATGCGTTTCTGCTCACGCGGCAGCCTTGACGATATTAATGTGCTGTTCCTGTGCCAGAACGAGCCTCAGGACGCGCTACGCTACATAACCTCGCGCGGCTCTCGTGACGACCTGCGTATAATAGACCTGTCCGGCGACTTCCGTCAGGCTGCTCTTACCGCCGAATCGCCATGGGTGTACGCCCTGCCCGAGCTCAACCGCAAGCCGCTCGTGCGCGGAGCCACACGCGCCGCCGTACCCGGAGCACTGGCCACAGCCGTACTGTTAGGCCTGCTCCCATTGGCCAAGCACCTGCTTCTTAACGCTGACATCCATATCAGCGCGGTAGTGCCCGATGCCGACGCCGAGCCCGGCGAGGCCTTGGCCCTGCTTGAGCATGAAGAGGCCGAGGAGATATCACGTGCGCTCAAATCAGTGCAGTCAAGCTTCCGATCACCTATGTTCTACGTAGTTACGGCGGGCGGATGGACCCGTGGCATCTCCGTGGTTATGTATCTGCGGTGCAACGTATCGGAGGCCGAACTCAATAATATATATGACACTTATTACGAGGATCACGGCTTCACATTCATATCGGACACCGTGCCCAATCTGAGCGAAGTGGTAGGCACCGGAAAGTGCATAATAAACCTACATAAGGTAGGGGACCGTCTGGTAGTGACCACCGCTATCGACGACGTGCTCAAAGGCTCCGCTGCCACCGCCGTACACAACATGAACCTGCTGTTCGGGCTTCAGGAACGTGTGGGTCTGATGCTGATAGCCGCAAAATAGTCAGTGCCTGCGCGGCGAGAGCACTCGCTCGCCAAGATAGCGCGCCAGCTCCTTCTTCAGTTCATTCAGCCGTGCATGGCGCATCATATGCTCCTGCACCGCTTGCGGATTGCCGTCCTTGTATGCCTGTCCCACGGCAGCTATCTCGGCACGTATGTCACACTCCAAAAGAGCCTCCTTCAGGTTATACACCGCATGAGGCACAAGCTCGGCCAATCGGTCACGCTCCGTGGCTATCTTGGCATACTTGGTGTGTATCTTGCTCAGCTGATGCTTGCGGCTCACAAGCTCCGTAGCCAGCCGGCGCACATCATCATCCACATCCGAGAGCAGCACCTTGGCAAGATACCGGTGGCTGAAATCGTACGTAAGTTCGCCCAACTGCGCTTCCACATCCTCGGCCAGCTGCCGTTCAAGCGCATCTACATTTGACAGGTCGCCCGCCTCCATACGTATCCGCTCTACACCCTCCTGCATGAGCTGCGCTCTGCGCGGCTCTATCGACGCCGCAAACCGCCCCCAGTCAGCCGGCCACGCCTCGGCAGCCACACGCAGAGCCGCATAGTACACCGCACGGCATGGAGCATCGGTAAGCTCTATGTCATCGCCGCGCAGCTCGCGGTCCACATATTCCAATACTGACATGGGTCGCGTATTGCCCTCATCATCCACAGGATACTCACACAGATACATCATACCGTACCTCACCACATACCGCATCAGCTCGCGCTCGTAGGGCACAAGGAAAGCATCAGCCTGCCGGGCTGTAGACGCCGCTGTGGCCGGGCGCTGCGGCAAGTCCTGCCGCACATAGGGCTGCTCCCCTTCCGGTGACGGCTCGGCAGGGAGCCCGGCGACTATACGGTTGCGCGTACGCTCGGCATCACGCGCCTCACGCTCGCGGCGCTCAGCCGTATACTTGGCCACCTGAAGCCGCAGTACATTCTCATCTATACCGAGCATACGCCCGCACTCGCTCACGTATACTGTGCGCGTTATGTCATCAGGTATCACGGATATGCTGCGCACCACTGACTGTATTACGCGTGACCGCTCTATAGGATCGCCACCGGTACCGTCAAGCAGTATGCGGGTCTTGAATGCTATGAAGTCTGTTTCATTGGCAGCGAGATATTCCTCCACCTCCGATGCCGAATGGCTCTGGGCAAACGAGTCAGGGTCATCGCCGTCCGGCAGAAGAAGCACCTTAACGTTAAGCCCCTCAGCCAAAAGCATGTCTATACCCCTCAGCGATGCCTTTATGCCGGCCGGATCGCTGTCATATATCACCGTTACATTCTCCGTAAACCTGTGTATAAGGCGTATCTGGCCCTCGGTAAGCGATGTGCCTGACGATGCCACTACGTTTTCCACCCCGCTCTGATGCATGGATATCACATCCATGTACCCCTCCACGAGTATGCACTTGTCCTTACGCACTATGGCCTGCTTGGCCTGATACAGCCCGTACAGCTCATAGCTCTTACGGTATATGGCGCTCTCCGGCGAGTTGACATACTTGGCCACATCCTTGTCCTTGCGAAGCGTACGGCCTCCGAAAGCCACCACCTTGCCTGACACGCTGAACACCGGAAATATCACACGCCCGCGAAAACGGTCCTGCACCTGTCCGCGCTCGGTGCGGTAGCACAGTCCCGTCTCTATCAGATACTCCTCCTTGAAGCCCTTGCCTACAGCCTTGTCACGCAGCGTAGTGCGCCCCTCGGGCGAAAATCCGAGCCGGAAGCGCTTCTGCATAGCCTCGTTTATGCCGCGTTCACGGAAATAGGTCTGCCCTATCATCTTCCCGTCAGGATGTTCACGGAGGGTTTCCTCAAAGAAGTGCAGCGCAAAGTCATTAATCGCCAGCAGGCTTTCACGCTTGTTGGCCGCCTCGCGCTCCTCCGGAGTCATTTCATGCTCCTCTATCTGTATATGATACTTGGCGGCCAGATAGCGCAGCGCCTCATAATAGCTCATCTGCTCGAGCTCCATTATGAAATTGACCGCACTGCCGCCCTTGCCGCAGCTGAAGCACTTGCATATCCCCTTGGTCTTGGACACGGAGAATGACGGCGTACGCTCATTATGGAACGGGCACAGTCCCAGATAGCTCGTGCCGCGCTTCTTGAGGTGCACAAAGTCACTTACCACCTCCACTATGTCGGCGGCATCAAGAATCTTCTGTACTGTAGCCTGATCTATCCTGCGCATTGGAGCGTAAAGTTACTAAGAAATAGGTGCAGAAACAAGCGTTCCACTGCCATCATCGGCAGCGGAACACCATAGATCTATTAATCAACCTAAAAATCAACAATTTATTTATTCATTCATTTACACAATTCTATTTTCCGTAGTTTTATGTCGTTTCTGTTAGAAGCCATACTTGGCCCAGTCAACATTGCGCATGTCGCCGGTGGCCTTGAATGTGGTGTGGAACGCCAGCGAAGCCTCGAGCGTATGCGGAGTCTGGCCGCCCTGCCCTAACTTGAGGTACTCACGCAGCAGCGGACGGTACATGGGGTTGGCACAGTTCTCTATTATGGTTTCGGCACGCTGCACGGGATCCTTGCCGCGCAGGTCGGCCACGCCCTGATCCGTAATGATTACGTCTACCGAATGCTCCGTATGGTCTATATGTGAGGCCATGGGCACGATGTTGCTTATCAGTCCGCCCTTGGTTACTGACGGGCAGCTGAATATTGACAGGTAACCGTTGCGCGTAAAGTCGCCCGAGCCGCCTATGCCGTTCATCATGCGCGTGCCTACCACGTGGGTAGAGTTGATATTGCCGAATATGTCAGCCTCCAAGGCCGTATTCATGGCTATCACACCTAATCGGCGTATAATCTCGGGGTTGTTCGAAATCTCAGCCGGGCGCAGTACTATCTTGTCGCGGAAAAAGTCAAGGTTCTTGAGTACCTCGGCCTCAGCCTTGTCACTGAGTGTAAGGGAGCATGTGGAGCCGCCCTTGCACTTGCCCATCTTCATCAGCTCTATCACCGCGTCCTGTATCACCTCGGTATACATCTCGAACTGAGGTATCTCCTCGCTGTCACCGAGCCCGAAGAGCACGGCATTGGCCACATTGCCCACGCCTGACTGTATCGGCAGGAATCCCTTGGGTATGCGTCCGCGGCGCAGCTCTCCTATAAGAAAGCCGCACACATTGGCGCCTATCTGAAGCGTAGTGTCGTCAAGCTCCGAGAATCCCTTTATGCCGTCATAGCGGTCACTGTGCACCACAGCGGCTATCTTGGAGGGATCTATCTTCACCACCGGCGAGCCTATGCGGTCCAGCGGCTTGTATATGGGTATCTCACGGCGGTTAGGCGGATCTAACGGCATGTATATGTCATGCAGCCCGTACATATCCTTGGGCAGCTTGGCGTTAAGTTCAAGTATCACCTTCTTGGCACGTGACACGTACGTAGGCACATTGCCCACACCGGTTCCTAATATCACCTCGCCGTTATCGAACACCTCAGCTACCTCTATTATGGCAAAGTCAAGCTCGCCGTAAGTACCGTAGCGGAATTTCTGGGCCAGCTCTGACAGATGCAGGTCAAAGTAATGCGCGTCATGTGAATTTATGCGCTTGCGCAGATCGGGGGTATTCTGATAGGGAGTGCGTATGCCCACAGCGTTGGCTCGGGCCAGAGCGCCATCGGCCCAGTTGTTGGTCGATGCGCCGGTAAAGATATTCACTTTGAATGGGCGTCCGGCTTCATGCTCCTTCTCCGCTCTTGCAGCCAACGCTGCAGGCACCAACTTGGGTGAGCCTGATGCAGTAAATC
>JAMPBB010000042.1 GCA_023666885.1 Muribaculaceae bacterium
AAAATATATCTTTGGGGAGATGTAATCAAGGTATTTTAAATGAAAGAGCCGTGTATCAGGGTGTGCGGTGCAGCGTGTGGTTACGGAGCACCGTATGGGTGGCAGCGGCGTGTGGGTGGACAATGTCAGCCCCTCCCGATTTTTCGTTAATCGGTTCACTGATCCGCGCGGCCTTGACATAGAGCTCGTGGGGATGCTCCATGACTGGAGCCTGCGGGAGGTGATGATGCGCTTCGGAGCCGACTCGGCCTCACGCTCCCGCGCCATAGCCGGGATATACCGCAGGGTGAAGGCCGGATATACCGGTGGTTCGGTATTGGGCGATGCCCCTCATACGGAGTTTTTGGAAGCGCCGCAGGGACGCTGTAGGGTGATAGAGGTATGGACCCTTGAGAGCCGCAACATACTCAAATGCCATGATCCGCTCAACGCACGCTACTTCGTTACGGACAGCATGGGTGCCCGCGTGCTGCGCCGGCTCAACTCCTCACGCGCCGCACGCGGACTTCCGCCGGTAGGCACCGACGCCCGCACCACCGTGCGTTGGCACTGCCGCATGCTTGCACCTACAGGCGAGGTCCTTGATGAATATGACTCTCCTTACCGCCACGGCATGCACCCCTTTGCCGTGAAGTTCTATCCGCTTACCGATGGCGAGGTTCATTCATTTGTGGAGGACGTAATAGATCAGCAGCGCTACATCAACCGCCTCATAACCCTCATTGACCATATTATGAGCGTGAGTGCCAAGGGCGTGCTCCTGTTTCCCATCGACAAGAAGCCGGAGTGCTATTCATGGGAGGACATAGGCCGGCTGTGGGCCGACTGCAACGGTATCATCCCTTACGACAACAATGGCACCCCGGGCGAGCCGCATCAAATCATAGCCGGCTCCGAGCACTCCGGAGCATATCACCTGCTCGACCTTCAGATGCAGCTCTTCCAGCAGGTGTCGGGCGTGAGCAGCGCCTTGCAGGGACGGCTTGAGAGCGGCAATGCGTCGGCAGCGCTCTACGAGGCTCAGGCGCGTAACTCGGCTGTGGCCATTCTGGATCTGCTTGACACATTCAACGCCTTCCGGCAGCATCGCAACAAACTTATACTCGGCGCCTGAATTAGCGTTTATTAACATCGCTGTGCACGAATCCTTACCACACCTCATTGTATATTTGCCAATATAAACATTGTCAATAACACTCCAAATACAAAAATTTCTGATACTATGAATTACCGCGACTACAGTTACCAGCGTATGAGGGATGCTGATTTCATGAGGGTTATGCAGCAGGAGATAGCTCTCACTGACGGACGGCTTACACAGGCACAAGCAGCCGAGCGCGCCGTCACCCACCCGGCACCATCCTACTATGTGGGTATGCCCTATGCTCTGCGCGTGCTACGGCATATAAGGCGCACAGGCGTAATGCCGTGGCACGGCACGGGGCACGGACGCCGATGGGTGGAGATAGTGCGGCGAGTAGATGCCATACGCCTGCGCCACGGAGTGTCCGACCCCGAGGCCCTGGCACGAGTGCTCGCCGAAGGCCATGCCTCATCATTTTTCATAGAGCCCGGCACCGCCCTCAGGCTTTACCATAGGCTGCGCCGCCGCCACAGCCATACTGACCGTTAATTTAACCCTTAAAACCCTTCATACATATGATTACCCTATCCTTTTCTATCGATTCCATAGTGCAGATGGTTATAGCCCGGGGTGCACTCCGCCACATACTTCATGCTGACCGTCCGGCCATGCTTACGGCTGACCACACTGACGTGATAACCTGCCTTGCTGTGCGCGGGTTCGGCATGCTCTGTCTCGCCATGGGGCCGTTGGCCCTGCGTGCCGATGACTCCCCCTCTGCTTCCGGGCTTATCACCTTGGATCTTGATGTTCCGTCAGGCCCCGTGCCCGGACTGTTCGCCGCCATGGAGGAGTCCATAGTCACCTATGTGCTTATGTGCAGCTACGAAGGCTCCGGCTCCGCGTTCTATCAGCAGCTCAAGGCTGACTATGACAGCGTTACGTCACGCTGCCGCACCCTCTGCGGCCTCACATCGCGCCCCGCCATCCGCCCCTGCTGGCTCTGACGCTTGCTAATGTTGGAGCAGATAAAGAATCAGCAGCGCCACGCCACATAGCGCCAGGCTAATAATCCTGAACGTGTTTCTTATCCGTCTGACCGATCGGTCATCGGGGTATCTATTGGGATGCTTGCTGCGCAGCCATGCGGTGTATAGCCTGCCAAATGGAAGCAGCAACATCCCAATAGTGGACAATATTATAGTCAATATCACCATAAGCCAATTTATAGAAATAAATGTAGTTATCGCAAGGCTTGTATAAAAGTAGGCACAAACTGAATACCAAGAATTGCTGCTATTCGGAAAAAGCTTGAGAGTTGTATGTCCGCGTTGCCATTCTCCACGCGAGCTATATAGCTCTGTTCGCAGCCAAGTTTTTCAGCCACTTGCTTTTGAGTAAGATTCAATTCTTTACGGCGTTCACGGAGCATATTGCCATAGAACCATGCAAGGGATTTCTCATCAAACTGCTCACGGCCGGGAGTCCCTTGCACTCCATACTTTTCATCAAGTTCATCATTGAACGATGTAAGTTTAGCTAATTTTTCGCGGTTTAACTGTCTCATAATTCCATCTTATTAAGAATCGCGTTGGCAATTTCTATTTGTTTGCGATAATCCTTTTTCTCTTTCTTCAAGAAGCCGGTCATCAGTATAATGTGTGCACAAACCGCTCACTCCATATGGGCACACGAGCCGTATGTCCCTATACATTCACATCTCTTAATCAAGGCTCAAATAGTATCTTTACATCTTTATTCGCTTTCCATTTCTGTTCTAAAAATTTCTGCGGATTCCATCTTGAATTCCTCAAAACTCAGCTTGCCATCTGCATAGTCCTTATATATAGCTGCATACTTCTTAAAATCGGGCCAATAAAAACGCGTACGGCCTATCAACTTCGCACTTTCATAATTGGTCTTAGCTATTTCTTCCATAAATAGGAAGTATCCTATGCTGCTTACTCCTTTTGCAAGAGCTTCATTATATGACAGATTTACATTTATCTGATTGTTAACCACTTCGCAATAGCCCCACATAATATTAGCGGCTCTAAGAGCTTCCCGAAGTTCCGGCGTAATTTCGTTATAATCATCTAATGTCAGGCCTAACGCCTTGGCATCTTCTTCGGGAGTAAGAGTCGTGGTCTTACAGCATGAGGACTTTTCAGCGGCAGTGGTTACATTGTCCGGACAAGCCCATGCACACACGGTGCTCATCATCAGAGCTACGAAAGAAAACAGCATTTTCATAATGTATAGATTTTGGGTGTAAGCAATTTTCACAAAGATAATGATATAAATGTAAAAAACAAAAAGGCGGAGGCAGCCGCGCGGATATGCGCACAGCTGCCTCTGTATGGGGGTCAATTACTGACTGAAACGGGACTACCGGTCCTTATCGCGGACGGTTGTCAGAAGTCTTAGCAGGAGCCTGAGCCGGAGCTGCGGGGGCAGCGGGAGCGGCAGGAGCCTTGGTGTCATAGTTGCTGCCGGTGGTCTGCTCGGTAGCCACAGCGTTTACGCGTGAACCGGTGCGCTGTATGGCATCGGGCATGAAGAATGTGGAGAGCACGGCCAGTACACATATGGCTCCGGCAAGGCTCCAGGTGAGCTTCTCTATGAAGTTGTTGGTGCGGCGCACGCCCATTATCTGGTTAGAGCCGGCGAATGTTGATGATAGACCGCCGCCTTTCGATTTCTGAATGAGGACTACTCCTATAAGGAGCACGGCTGCGATGAGAGTAAGTACGATGAGAACTACAAACATATCAGTGTCAGTTATTTTTCGTTTTATTTAAATATTGTCGGTTCAATATGAGTTTCTGCAAGAAACGTAATTGGTCTGCAAAGTAAATACTTTTTTCCGGAAAATTCAAACTTAATTGATATATAATTTCATACGCCTTGTCATAACGCTTCTGGCGGATGTATATCTTGGACAGGCTCTCAAGCAGCGAAGAGTCGCGCGGCGGTGTTACGGCAGCGGGCGTCGGAGCCGTGGGCTGCACCGGTTTCGGCTCGGGTGCCGCCTCTGCCTCTGCTTCAGGAGCTACTACGGGCGGCTCAGCTATTGCCTCTGCCGCTGCTTCAGTATCCGCTTCGGCGTTGCGGTTAAGGAAGGCATCAAGCATGGCGTCCTGCTCGCTTATGGCCTGAGGATGGGCGGCAGCCTCATCCTCCTTTACAAGCACGGAGGCATAGTCGGCAGGTACAGGATTGAATATCAACTTCTCTAACAGAGCCTCCTCTTTCGGATCGATATGCCCGTAGGTGTCAAGAAAAGTGTCTATAGCCACATCGGTAGTAGGTGTGACATCGGTGTCGGTATCAGGATAGAAGTGTGCAAATTTCTTGCCGTCGGCATCGGTGAGCCGGAACAGCATATCGCGGTCGGCCGAGCCGAGAGCCACCCGCGCCATGAGCCTGCTGTAAGCCTCATCGGTCATGTCAGCCGGGCGCTGACACGAGGCAATCGGCAGGGTGAAGAAAGGGTAACGGTCAGCTATCCATTCCATCTGCTCGGCACTCAGCTGCGGAGTACGCCCTTGGCGCAGTTCACTCAGGTATATCTTAAGTGGGTTCATGCCGTTACCAGTCGCCTAAGGTGGAGTTGAATATCAGTTGCACAAGCTCCTTGCATATCTCCTGGCAGAGTTGATCCTGCACATCATTGAGCATCTGCGAGCTGTCAAAGTCACGGTAGGCTGAAAATGTCTGATCCGTGTCCTTGTTATCGCGCTTATTGTCCGTGTACTTGAGCCGCACGGTTATGGTAAGGCGAGTCTTTGATGCATAAGCATCTTCAGTAACGGCCTGCGGCGTAAGATTATAGCCCGTTATCTCCCCTTCCATCTGCAAGTCCGAGGCTCCGTCAGTGGTCTGAAGCCGGGTATTGCGGGTTATATAGTCCAAGAGTTCGTTCTCAAACATTTGTTGGAGCGGAGGGTACACCAGCGCTGCGCGTATGGGGAATTCTGACACGTGTATGGTCTTGTACACGGTATAGTCAATGGATGCACCGTTGAAGGTATAGCGGGGCACGCAGCCGCCCAGAAGCGGGAGCAGCATCAGCGATACCAGCATCGGCCATGTGTGGAGTAAGCGTTTCATATCGAGCGCAAAGTTAGTGATTCCGCCGGATAAAATCAACTGCCTCAGGCTCACCTTGCGTAAGTATTCGCCATGGCCGGGGGTACAGATTGTTGGCGCGGCGCCCCAGATTCTTGGCAAATCCGAGCGGCACGCCGCCGTAGGTGAACAGCACTATACCGCGCGGTATGGAGCCGTCAAGCTCTATGGCACGGCAGCTCAGATAGTCTATAGCCGCGCGGGCATCCACTTCAGCGTGCGGGAAGGCATCAGGGTTAAGCGCCGTACTCATGGCCAATGCCTGTGAGGGTATTATGTCACGCCCTTTCACGGTGGCTACAGTAAGAGCCGGAGGCAGAGCCAGATGCTCCCACGCCGTGCGCGGATGAAGCACCACATCATCACCCTCGGTGGTTATCACCGCACCGTCAGCCATTTCGGGCCGGAGCATTGAAAGAATCCGAGCGGCCTCAGGATGTGGCTTTGCCGCGCTACGACGCCGCTCCTTACGCCCTTTCCTGTCCGATGCCGTTACGGCGCCAAAAGCACCATCCGGCTTGCGCATCACGGCCATGAACAGCCCCTCGCCGCGCACATGCCCCGGTATGAAGCGGTAGCAAGGCAGCGGGGTGTCTATGCCGGGGCTTATGCCCCACGCCGGGTCTACACCGGGCACCTCCACGCCTTCGGCGCCGTATCGGTCTGCGAGCCATGACAGTATTCCCTCGTTCTCCTCACGGTTAAACGTACAGGTACTGTATATCAGAAGCCCACCGGGCTTTAGCGCAGGCCACAGGTTGTCGAGGATTTCGCGCTGACGGGCTGCACACTGCCTTACAAGTTCGGGGCTCCACTGCGCCACGGCCTCGGCATCCTTGCGCATCATACCCTCGCCGGAGCATGGCACATCGGCTGCCACTATGTCAAAAGCCTCCGGCATGGCCCGGAACCGCTCGGTGCTGCCGGCGGTAGCGCTTATATGCGGGTAGCCCCATTTTATGAGGTTTTCACGGAGCACGGCGGCACGTGAGGGCACATACTCATTGGCCGTCACAACGGATCCTTCGGGGAGTGCCGAAATGGCGGCGGTGGTTTTCCCTCCCGGGGCGGCACATGCATCAAGGTAGCGCACAGGGCCACTCCCGGCGGTAAGGGAGCGGAGCACATGCACAAGAAACATGGACGATGCATCCTGCACGTAATATAGCCCCTGATGCAGCTCGGGGCTGAATGTAAAGCGCGCCCGTCGGGGTAGATACATCCCTTCGGGGCACCACGGCACAGGGCAGAACCCCTCGGCGGGCATGGCGCCTTTGAGCGGATTGGTGCGCACCGACACTTCCGGCGGCGTACACAGAGCCTCACCGAGCCCCGCAAGCTGCGGAGCCCGGTAGGATTCTATAAGGTCAAGAAACTGCTGCGGCGCACTCATTGCTTATATGGAGAGGCGGCGCAGGGTGTCGAGCAGATTGCGGTTAATGGGCTTTTCGTTCTTGATGGCCTTGGTGAAGGGCACGTACACTATCTCATCGTTGCGCACGCCTATCATCACATTGCGCTGGTCATCGAGCAGGGCATCGATAGCTGCGGCTCCCATGCGCGAGGCCAGGATGCGGTCATGAGCCGTGGGCGAGCCGCCGCGCTGCAAGTGGCCGAGTATGGACACGCGCACATCGTAGCCGGGATACTCATTCTTCACGCGCTCGGCCAGCCCCATGGCGCCACCGGTGGCGGGGCTTTCGGCCACGAGCACTATGGAAGAGTTCTTACTCTTGCGGAAGCCGTTCTGGATGAGTTCGGCCAGCTGGTCCACCTCCGTGGATATCTCCGGGATAATGGCAGCTTCGGCTCCGGAGGCTATAGCTCCGTTGAGAGCCAAGAAGCCGGCATCGCGCCCCATCACTTCAATGAAGAAGAGGCGTTCGTGGCTCGTGGCGGTATCACGGATCTTGTCCACACAGCCCATTATGGTATTGAGCGCGGTGTCATATCCTATGGTGGTGTCGGTACCGAAGAGGTCATTGTCAATGGTGCCGGGCAGGCCTATTATGGGGAAGTTGAACTCATTGGCAAATATTCGCGCTCCGGTGAGCGAGCCGTCGCCCCCTATCACCACCAAGGCGTTTATGCCGTGGCGCTGAAGGTTGTCGTAAGCCAGCTGACGGCCTTCGGGCGTCTGGAACTCGGGGCAGCGGGCCGTCTTGAGTATGGTGCCGCCCATCTGTATGATGTTAGATACGTTCTGAGTCTTGAATTCCACTATCTCATCGGAAATCATGCCCTTGTATCCACGGTAAATACCTTTCACTCTGAATCCGCTGAAAATAGCCGAACGTGTCACGGCGCGGATAGCGGCATTCATGCCGGGGGCATCGCCGCCGGAGGTAAGAATGCCTATGCATCTTTTTTGTTCTGACATATGTGTGTATGTGTTAAGGATTATCTATTATAGAAGTTATAACATTTTTCGAGGCCCCGCGCCACGGTAGGGTGGCGTAATAGGTTTCGCACACTATAGTAAGGGGGCGGCCTGTGCCCTGATTCTGCTGAAGACGGGCTATTATGGAGGGATTGCTCACCGAGAAGCTGAGATTGTGCGAGTACACGCGGGTGGTGTCCGTGAGGGCCGATTCGGAAATGAAGTCGGCCTCGTAGGTCTTGAACACGATGCCGCGCTTCTCCACGCGGGTCACGAAGCCCGTAACGCGTGCATCCGTAACATAAGGATTGCAGTAACGCAGATAGAACACCACACCCAGCACGGCAAGCGCCACCACGGCAGTCCATATCAGCACCTTACGCCAACGGTGGCGCGGATGCCGAGGCTCCCCGGGAGGGCAATTTCCGGAGTGCGATGAAGTGAAGTCTATCACCGGGCCACCGGCCTGTAAGGTTCCCGCCTCGGGGCTGCGCTCCGAAGCGTTCTGAGGGGTGGAGCTATCGCTGACAAAGTAGTCAGGATGAGTATCGTCAAGTCGTATCATATCAAGGCTGCTGTGTGGGTTTACGCCTCTTGTCAAGGCTTATACATATGAAGGTGAAGAGTCCTAACAGTATGAGCAGCAGCGTCTGCGAGCCCATGACAAGGTTGGCAAACGAAGTGGCGTAACTTTGCGTAAGCTCCGGAATGCCCCGGCTGTACATCATCAGGCCGAATATCATGGCCCACTGCCAGGGGCCTATGCCGCCGTTTGACGGCACTCCCATGGATATGCTGGTGAGCACGAAGCATACGGCCACGGCCACCGTGCCGTAAGTATGCACCACCTGCGTGGTAGCCGGGAAGGAGAAGAAGCACAGGTAAAGCTGGAAGAAATAGCACCCCCACAGCATGAGCGTGAGCAGGAGCCATCGCCCCTTGCCGGGCATCACGGCCACTACGGCAAAGCCCTTCCACAGCCCGCGCACAAAGTCCTTCACCTTTAGTATGAGGGGATTCTGTGGGAACAGGCGGAGCAGCGCTACCACTGCGGCCACGATAGCCACGATAGCGCCCCAGGTCCATGGCGATGTGGCCATACGCACGAGGCGCAGATAGCTCTCGGGGTTCTGCTTGAGATACGCCATAAGTGACGGTCCGGCAAAGATAAACGTCACGGCCGTGATGAGCAGCACGGTTACAGTGTCTGAAAGGCGGTCGGCCACCATAGAGCCGAACACCTTGTCAAACGGTGCCTTCTGCCGCTGAGCTATATAGCCGGTGCGCCACAGTTCGCCTAAGCGCGGCAGTACCAAATTCATGGCATAAGTGCCGAATATGGACAGCACCAACACCCAAAGCGGCGGAGTCACCCCTATGGCCCGGAGCTGTATGCGCCAGCGCATGGCCCGCACCACGTGCGAGAGAATGCTCATGGCCAGAGCCGCACCTATCCACCAATAGTTGCAGTTGTGACGTATTATTTCCATCATCTCGCTGAAATTCACGCCGGTAAACAACAGGTAGCACAGCCCCACGCTGATAACGAGCGGCACGCCATACTTCATGAGGTATGACATCCACATACGGCGATTAGCCTTACTATTTGACGGTGCAGAATCCATAATTACGCAAAAATAGCTAAATCTTGGCTAAATCCAAAAAGTAAAGTATATTTGCAAAGTAGCAATGATGTGATTGATTATTTTAAGTAATGCAGTAATTAACCAAATAAAACCCTTACCATGAAGAAAACAATCAAATTGGGCATCCACGCACTGGGGATTCTGCTACTGAGCGGATGCAGCAATGACTGTGAGGACGGACTCGTAAACGAGCCCGAAGTGATGAACCAAGATGCCGTATATGAATTTACCGTACCTGACACGATAAAAGAAGTGACCGATGCCAAGGCTATGGATGTGGCGCGGATGTTCATGGCATCCAATTCCGATTCAAGAGCCACGGTACGTGCAGTGGAATCGGTAAACACTATTTACGGCGATGACGGCACCCCGCAGATGTACGTGGTGAACTATGCCGCAAACCAAGGCTATGTGATAGCGTCGGCATCAAAGGATTATTACCCCGTAATAGCCTACAGCGATGAAGGACATTATGACATGGAGCTCGGCAATAAGTTGTACTCTAATTCATTGCTCAAGGAGCATCTTCCGATAATGGCCAAGGCCAAGGAATTGCCTCAGGATGTGAAACTGGCCATAGCCTCGCGCTGGACTTCGTATAACTCAGAGCGGCGCACAGTAAGAGCATCGGATGAGTCAAGAGCCAATGCTGCCGACTATGAGGACTACGGGCGCCCAAAGGCGTACTATGACAGCATTTCAAAATGGAATTCGCAAGGCTTGGAGATGTACACCTGGGCTGACTATCAGCAAACATCGGAATACCAGGCATTGTCCGATGATGAAAAACAAGAGATGTTGCTCCGTATAAGAGAGTTCGGTAACGGCAGCTACGGATTTGGCTATAATTCCATTATTGTACTCAGAAGAGGGTATGGGGTTGTGAATAAGACTCAACTGATGAAGACTAAATGGGCTCAAGATGTAGGGTTCAACAAATATACCGGAGGTTACCTTCTGGGATGCAGCACTGTTGCTGCCGGTCAAGTAATGCGATACCACGAGTACCCTTCCGACATTGATTGGAGCGCGATGGATAATCTGGCGGCAAACGATGTTTCGGCATTGTTTTTGCATAATCTCAGAGAGCATATCGGATATGTTATTAAGAATCAGGATCAATCAATTTCAACTATTTCCCAAGTCAAATCTGCTCTTGACAGCTATGGATATAGCACCTACATCCAAAACCACAATACATCGGAGGTGGACAAAAATTTATCTAAACAGTGTCCTGTAATTATGTGTGGTATAGAAACTGGAAAAGAATATGGCCATATGTGGGTTTGTGACGGAGTCTACAATGGCTATTGGCGAACAGAAATCCAAATAATGACTCTGGATTATACCGGTACCACCATACCCAATGAAATGTACCAATGCTGGAGTAAGCGGGTGTCGGAATCACGCATTGACTCCTACCACATGAATTGGGGAGAAGGTGGAGGCAACAATGGCTACTACCGAGATGCCGATCTCTCAGCCATTAACGGCAATAGCTCACGTCCTGAAACATCTCAACGGTACGATCTATATGTATCAAAATGATACCGTAGCTTGCTGATTATTAAAAAAAAAATCAAATAGAAATACATTAAACTGATTATTATATGAAAAGGCATTGGATATTAATGGCAACGGTCAGCGTAGTCGTGATGACCGCAGGATGTTCATCGGATGAGGAATTACCCACAAGTTTGCCTGAGCCGGTACAGATAACCATGACGGGAGCCGAGAGCCGCGTCGTGGAGGCGTCAACAGATTTCGGCATAGAGCTGTTCAAGGCCGTGTGCGCACAGCATCAGGGAGAGAATGTGATAATCTCTCCGCTGTCTGCATCCATGGCGCTGTCAATGGCGGCAAACGGTGCCTCTAATGATGCTCTCGCCGAGATATTGACAGCGTTGGGAGTTGACGGAGGAGATCTTCCCGCGCTGAACAACGTAAATGCACGGATATTGGAAACGCTTCCCAAGACTGACCCCACAACAGTGGTGACCTTAGGCAACAGCATATGGCTCAACAAGGGATATGCCATAAACTCCGGATACGCCTCGGACATGAAGCGTATATATGGAGCCACCGTAGAAAACACAGACTTCAGCACCATGAGCGGCATAGACCGCATAAACGCATGGGTAAAATCGCAAGGCAACGGGATGCTTGACCGTATATACAGCGAGCCTCAGCCGCAGCTGACCGGAGCGATACTCAACGCCCTGTACTTCAACGGCCGTTGGAGCTCAATATTTAATGCGGCGAATACGCGCGAAGCCCAATTCTACGGCACACACCACACCGGCACCGTACAGATGATGCATGAGGTGGGGTATTATCGAATGTATGGCACCGACGGGTACACCTTGCTTAAAAAAGCGTTCGGGAACGGAGCCTTTATAATGGACTTCATTTTGCCCGATGAATCAGTTGATGAGGTATTGGCAATGATGTCACCAACAGAACTAAGGGCTGCACTATCTACAGCCGAACCATATGATGTAGATCTTTATGTGCCACGCCTAACAGAGAATATATCGATAAATCTAATCGATGCAATCAAATGCATGGGAGCAGAAAAGCTGTTCAATGCCGGTTCGCTTTCCGGGATAGCGCCGGGGTTCTATTCCGCCGGAATGGAGCAGAAAGTGATTTTAGGCTTGGATGAAGAGGGCGGAAAGGTATTTGCGTTGAACACAACAGGTATGTGTGGATCTTATCTGCCGCAGGAGCCGGTTGAGTTCCGGCTTGACCGTCCATTCCTGTTCATGATACACGAGGAGAGTACGGGCGCTATCCTGCTGATGGGCAAGATAGAGAATCTGTAATCAGCTTCGCAATCCTCCTCATAGTGCGGACTTCGTTGCGCTGGGTGGGGCGGTTGGTGGGATGGGCGGATTTTTGGGTGTTTTTGCTTGGAATTGGTGAAAATTGCCTATATTTGCGGCCTTATGAAGCCGATTTTAGAGTATCCTGCATCAAATTCCGAGGCCGCCGCAGCATCCGATGGCGTGACTGAGTTTTGCCGTCTGGCTGACAACTACGCCTTTGCCCGCATCACGTCTACACCGGGGCTGTCAGATTTCATAAGCCGTACGGTACGGCTTGACGGTTTTACGATCATGCTGTGTCAGGGCGGCCGGCTGGACTTGGAGGTGAATGCCCGCGAGTGCAGCGTTACGGAGCGCAAGCTCTTCGTGGCGCAGCCTGACAGCCTGTTATCCGTGAAGGAGGTATATCCCGAAGGGCTCGACCTTTATGTGCTGGTGATATCTACGGATTTCCTTAATGATCTGACGTTTGACCTGAATGTGATAAATGCAGCCGGGTTCAATCCGGAACGGGAGCCCACCCTGGAGCTTGACGATGCGCAGGCCGGCATTATGCTCGGATACTTCAAGATGATACACGCCAACACGCTTACCAATCCGGACGCACTGTTTGTGCGCGGCATATCGGGCAATCTGATGAGCGCGGCCATGTATCAGATGATACAGTTCTATTATACGGCCTTGAAGAACTCAACGGGGCACACGGCTCCCCGCCCGATGTCGCGCCGCAACAATTATGTGCGCGAGTTTCTTGCGCTCGTACACCGCAATCACCGCCGGGAGCGCTCCACGGCGTTCTACGCCTCCAAGCTGTTCATATCGGCCAAGTACCTGTCGCACATCATAAAAGACTCCACGGGGCGATCCGCCGCCGAATGGATAGACCATTATGTGATCCTTGAGGCAAAGAACCTGCTGCGATATTCCGGCAAGAATGTGCAGCAGGTGGCTTATGAACTGAACTTCCCTAACCAGTCGGCTTTCGGGAAGTATTTCAAGCATCTGACGGGCATGTCGCCCACGGAATTCCAGAAACGTTAAAAAAGGTGAAACCCTTTGTTGTTAAAAAACATTTCAATACCTTTGCAACGCTAAGATAGGTTAAGCATATTTAATGCTGCAAAGTGAACAGTGGGTGTAAGCAGTAGAGTGTATTCTTCTGTTTCCCCCTTAAAAATTAGAAAAATCTCTCCGTGCCGAGCAGGCTGCTCGGGGTTTGCGGTTGTGGCATTGTGCACGTCTTAATGGCGCCACACCCCCTTATGCTTCAATACCAATCTTTGCCGGTGACAGGGCTTAGACAGACCGCCATGTCATCGAGAACGAAATATGAGAGAAGGAAAATAGTTGTTTTATAGATAATTGTGTATTTGAAGCTTAAGGGGAGTCGTGAGACTGTCCTTTTGTTTTTTAAACAACCTCCCGCATGATAATGGGAGGAATTCATGTTCCGTGGGGCTGCGCTGCGCTCCGACCCCACGGCTATTCCCGAAATGATTGCTTCGCAATCCCACCCCGATTAGACCAGAAAGGAGCTTACACTGATACGCCTTTTCATAGCTGTTGGGGATTGCAATGTGACACGACGCCGCCTCATCCGAGGCTGAGATGCGCCTCTTGATGCCACACCGGCGCTGCCCGGGGTTTCTGCACAATGGCTGTGCCCTCCGGCACTTACAATCGACTTCGGATATGTCCGCCATGGATGGTGGCGTAAATCGGTGGAGCACAATCACCAAGCCCTGATAGCCGCGATAGCGTGACATCCTGACGGATTGCGGAGCAATCTTTGGGGTCAATGTAGAAAGTAGGTTGAAATGTTAAAAAACTACCTGAGTGATAA
>JAMPBB010000043.1 GCA_023666885.1 Muribaculaceae bacterium
AGTACGCGTCTGGGGGGCGTGAGGTCGCTAGTTCGAGTCTAGTCACCCCGACAAATTTCAAAGACAGGAAGCTGTGTCAGCAATGGCGCAGCTTCTTTGCATATGGCAGGATATGCGCCCCGATGTTACAATCCTGTACGGTGAAATAAACTTCCGTTACTTTTCCATGTCAAGTAAAATGTCTACATTTACGCAATAATTGTTTCAGAATGTCAATGAGCGCCATAGATACAGACACTGACACGCTGGTGGAGCGTTTGCGTGACCCTTCGGAATGCCGGGCGGCCTTCGGAGAGGTCATACGCCTATACAGCGAGCCGCTGTACTGGCAGATACGCCGTATGGTACAGAATCATGATGACGCTAATGACCTGCTCCAGAATACATTTCTGAAAGCATGGACTTCCATAGAGAATTTCAGAGGCGATGCCAAGCTGTCCACGTGGCTGCATAAGATAGCCATAAACGAGAGCTTGTCTTTTATAGAACGTGAGCGGAAGCGGTGCAACGTGTCACTTGATGATGAGGAGTCATATCTCATAAATGCCATAGAGGCCGATACCAATATTGACGGTGATGCCTTGAAGCTTGAGCTCCGTAAAGCCGTGGCATCACTGCCCGAGAAGCAGCGCCTTGTATTCAATATGAGGTATTATGACGATATGAAGTACGAGCAGATGTCAGAGATATTAGGTACGTCGGTAGGCGCATTGAAGGCATCGTACCATCTTGCCGTTAAAAAAATAGAGCAATATTTTTCAGAGCAGGATTAAACTAATGGCACTTAATATAGTCTAAACAAGTAAAATCAGCAACCGATATGCAACATAAAGATATACTCTCCCAAGCCGCGCGAAGTACGGGCATGACAGTGCCCGAGGGATACTTTGCCGACTTTTCCCGCCGTATGGCCGAGGCGTTGCCTCGTCAGGATTGGGAAGCTACGCCTAAGGTTATGCCGCGAACCTGGTGGCAGAGGACACGTCCGTACATATATATGGCGGCCATGTTCCTTGGCGTATGGTGCATGATGAAGATGTTTGACTTCATGCGCCCCTCGCATACCAATATGAGCATCGACTCGCATCCTGCCATTGCAGCTGCCATAAGCAATGATGCATTCTATGAGGATTTCGTAGTGCCTACGTTCGATGAAGGCGCACTGCTTGATGAACTGTACGAGGCGGGATTTGATACCACTGACTTAGCCGAATAAACCATATCTTAAACATTACGCCATGACACGTAGACTCATCACCGGAATTCTACTTATACTTATATCCGTTTCCACGTCATTTGCCCAGCAGAAGCATGACGGTAAAAACATGAAACAGTGGCTTCAGGAAATGAGGCAGTTCCGTACTAATTTCATAGTAAAGGAGCTGAACCTTACGGCTGACCAAAAGAGCCGCTTTGTACCGCTCTATGATGCCATGTACGGCGAGCTTGAAAAACTTATGCACGATACGCGCCAGCTGGAGCGGTCCGTAGAACGCAAGGGCAACGAAGCCACGGACGTAGAGCTTGAGAAAGCCTCGGAAGCCATATATGAATGTAAAGGCAAGGAGAACGACATAGAGATGCGATACTTTGCCAAATTCAAGACGGTGCTCACTCCACGGCAGCTTTTCAAGCTTAAGCAGGCCGAGAACAAGTTTAACAGGCACCTGATGGAAAAGAGGCGTAAAGGGAAGCCCGGCAAATAACTTTTCGCGCTAAAATATTGTTTGACCTATATGCCTCTGCGGGAATGCTTCTTGCAGCGGCATCAACGTATATTCACTCACTAACCAAAATATGTATATGCAGCACATCCGTTTCATAAGCCGCAGTCTGGTATTGACACTCATTATGTTATTCACGTCCGCAGGTGCTATTTCGGCGCAAAGCAGAGTGAAGAGCGTATCACGAACATCATCTAATACTACCATGAATACAGTTAAAGCGCCGGACTTCGCATATCCGGAAACAGTGACCGCTAACGCCGAAAAAACTCTCAAACAGGCTATAGCCGCATCGGACGGCAAGGCCGTAGTACGCTCGCTTATGAATATAGCCCTGGCTCAAGGGGCCATAGGCAATGATCAGCTTCAACCGGTGGTGAAGCGGATAGAGGAGATACGTGCTTCGGAGTCAGATCCGGTGACGGCTTCGTTGCTTGATCTGCTGCTTGCCGATATATATTATTCCGTATATAACGGTGATGAATACAAGTATAACACGCGAGAGATACCCTTGACACCCTTGTCGGCGGATTACACCGAGTGGAGCGGTCAGCAATTTCGTATGCATATAGACTCGCTGTGTATCAGTGCGCTCACAGCCCCGGAAGCTCTTCAAGCGCAAAAATTGGCGGACTATACTGACATAATAAGCTCCACTGCGCAGACGCGCGTATACTATCCTACCGTATACGATTTTGCCGCCTACAAGTCCATACAGATCAGGAGCCGACTGTCAGCGTTTAGCAATGTGTTCTCGCTGCTCTATCTCTGCCCGGAGCGTTTGTTTGTAGTCACGCCCAAGTTTGCGCCGTCATCAGCCGTAGCTACAGGAGTGCTTGACACCTATGCGCAGTGGCTGAAATTCCATGCCGATGACGTGGCACCGCTGATAAATGTGGATGTACAGCGTATAAATACTGTGGCTCAGGGCGTTTACTATTCGCTTAATGACAGCGCCGAGTCACGCCGCTTCGCTGCCCTGCGTGAGCTGTACAAGCGCTTTGAGGCATCGGAATACTCATGCGAGGCTCTCCTTGCCATGTCATCGAGCCAGTGTACCGATGTAGAAACGCACCCTGAGAATGCGGCATGGCTTTATTCGGCTATGAATGCTGCGCTGAAACGGTATCCGGCATATATGCGTGCTGCATGCCTGAAGCAGTGTATATCAAGCATGGAGCGTAAGGAATTTCGCGTGACAACACCCATATACGCATCGCCCGGGCGCAGCTTTGATCTGAACGTGAGCGGGGTGAATACAGCATCGGTCACCGTGGATATTTACAGGATTAAGGATGAATTAAGCACTGACAGCTATTATAACATGCAGGCACATCCGGCATCGGAGCGCAGACTCGTAAAAAGTGTGACGGTGGATATGCCGGGTACCGTACCGTACAAGGCGGAGGCCACGGAGGCGGTGTCGCTTCCGGAAGAGGGTATATATATAGCTGTGCCGCGCGCCTTGGACGGGGCAAAGGAGGCCCGCTCTTACCGTAAGATATACTGCTCGAAGCTGTCGCTGGCTTCTATGCAGCTGAATAACACTGTGGCCATAGTGGTGGATCCGCTTACCGGTGCCCCTGTGAGCGAGGCTACGCTGATGGCCTCTCTCCGCAGCGGTAAATCATATGTATGGGTAGAGCAGGGCAAGACTGATTCACGAGGCTTCCGGGATATAGCTGACGGACAGTCAACCCAAATGATACCGGTAAAAGGAACCGACCGGTATGCCGCTCCAAGATATGTGGAGTCATATAAGCAATATTCTGAACGGACCGATACCATAGCCATGACGTATACGGATCTGTCCATATATCATCCCGGTGATTCGGTGGTATGGGTAAGCGTACTGTATGCTCCCGAAGTGGATACGCGCCGATTGGTGCCGGGAGTGGAGATTACGGCTACCCTGACAGGTACAAACGGCAGTGAAGTGGGCCGTATGAAGACGGTGACTGACTCCTATGGCCGTGCCACAGGGCGTTTCGTGATTCCTGCCGGTGACCTGACAGGTACTTATAGGATATACATATTACGTGAAGACGGACGCAGAGCCGGTTCGGCTCAGTTTATGGTGTCGGACTACAAGATGCCTACGTTTGCCGTCAGTGTTACTGAAACCGCTAAGGGTGTGCCTGCGCAGGGCTGCGTTACGCTGAAAGGCAAGGCTATGACATACTCCGGGGTGGCGGTATCCGGTGGCGAGGCTAAGCTTGAGCTGTCAGTGGCACAGCGCTACTGGTGGCGCATGTCCAATGATGTGCCGTTCTATTCGGCTACCATGCGCACGTCCGCTGACGGGTCGTTCAGTTTTGAACTTCCCAAAGAGGTTATAGACAATTCTCCGGCACCTAATGGATACTTCACTGCACGCATAACCGTGACGTCCATATCAGGTGAAAGCCGGCAGACAATGACCTCGTTCACTATGGGACCGACTTATGAGATAGTGGCATCAATACCTTCAAATATAGATGTGTCATCGGCCACCCATTTGGACGTAAAGGTGATAGACGGCACAGGCAGTGCCGTGCCGATGGATGTGGCGTATAGGTTGGTCAGCAACCGCACCAAAGAGGTGGTTTGTGATGGCACTTTCCGCACGTCAAATCCTGTAGTGGACTGGTCAAAGGTGCCCGGTGGCAGTTACCGTGTCACGTTTGCGCTTAAGGATATGGCCGATGCTGATTCAGCCGTATGTACGCCGGTTATGATATACCGCCCATCCGATGCCATGCCGCCAAGCGATGCGCCGGTATGGGTGCCTGATGCAGGAAAGCGCATAGCCGTAACCGCCAAGCGTAAGGCCACTTTGCTTTACGGCACATCGGCCGATGAGGCATATGTGCTGTACACTTTGTGGACCCCGGAGCGAATAATAGAACAGCGGTGGCTGCGCAGCAAGCCCGGTATACACAAACTTGACGTGAAACTTCCTGACGGGGAGGATAATGCCACGGTAAATCTGTCGGCTACATATAACTTCAAGAACGCCACTGCCACAGTAAAGATATATGATGCGCAGGCGGAGAAGAGCCTCACTATAGTTACGGAAACGTTCCGTGACCGCATAGAGCCGGGAGCCGGCGAGCGGTGGACATTCCGTTCGGTAGGCCATGACGGTAACGGGACGGCTTCGGCAATGATATTAGGCATGTACAATGCCGCCCTTGACATGTTCGGTACACAAACATGGCGCATGTCGCCGCATTCGTTGGCTCGCCCGTCGTTCAGATGGAACGGCCCGGATTTGGACGGTAATACCTACGTGTCATTTGCCTCGCCTTACATAAGCAGTGACTGCTCGGATATCAGCGCACCTGAATTTGAAATGTATGGTATGTCATTCCGGCGTGAAGTCCTGTACAAGTTACACACCACCTCGCTGGCCATGAGCCGAGCCCCCATGGCAGGAGTCGCTGTGGCTGAAGAGAGTGTGGTTAATGAAGCGAAAGACTTAGCTGCTGATGAGGTGGTTAATGTAGAGGAACACAAAGAGGCGGTGACTGCTGATACGGGCGGCACCGAAGAGGCGGAGGAATCTCCTGCGGATAAGGCTGCTTCGGCTGATGACTTCACATACCGCCAGGGCGAAGTGCCGTTGGCATTCTTCTGCCCCACGCTTAATACTGATGCTGAGGGCCGGATAGAATTCAGCTTTACAGCACCTGACGCTAACACTACGTGGCGATTCAATGCCATGGCGTTTACTCCCGATGTGCTGACGGCAAGCCTGACACGTGACGTGCTCGCATCAAAGCAGGTGATGGTACAGCCTAATCTGCCCCGATTCCTGCGCTGCGGCGACCGTGTGCGTATAGAAGCCAACGTTATGAACAATTCTGATGAGGAGCGTGCCATAACCGCTACCACGGAGATATTCAATCCGGCCTCGGGAGCTATAGTGGCTACTGCCGACACTGTTATCACAATAGCTGCGGGAGCTTCGGCTGTAACCGGGTATGAACTCACGGCTCCGTACGATGCTCCATTTATAGGCTACAGAGTGAAAGCCCGTTCGGACAATTACGCCGATGGCGAGCAGGCGCTTATCCCGCTTTTGCCATACACTACTCCGGTTATAGAAACGGTACCGTTCTACATGTCGCCCGACTCCGCATCAATGGCCGTTACATTGCCGGAAATGAAGCAGGATGCCCGCGTTACGCTTCAGTATTGTGAGAATCCGGCATGGTATGTGGTGACAGCTCTGCCCGGCCTGTCGGCCGATGAGCCGCGAACATCGCCAGACATTGCAGCCGATATATACTCGGCCGCCATAGCCGAAGGGCTATTGAAGGATTATCCGGCTATAGCTGATGCCCTGCGATATTGGACCGGTTCGGATAGGTCAGACTCTACACTCGTGTCAATGTTAGAGCGGAATACTGACCTTAAGACGGTGCTCCTCCGAGCCACCCCGTGGATGATGGATGCCCGATCTGATACTGAGCGAATGGAGCGGCTGGCGTTGCTGTTTGACAGCAAGAGGATTAAAGAGGTGTACGGCAAATGCACCGACATGCTTGAAAAATTGGTGCGCAGCGATGGCGGATGGGCTTGGAGTACCTACGGTGATGAATCGTCCGTCTGGGCTACGGAAACTGTCTTGAGGCTGCTTGGCCGTTTGAATACCTTGGGTTATATGCCTTCTGAAAAGCGCCTGTCGGCCATGATTCCTGCCGCACTTAAATGTGTGGAAACCGAAACGGGAAAGAGTTACCGCAAATATCCGAAGCTTGACTATACGAGTTTTGTCACTCTGCTGGATATGTGGCCATCATATACACCCAATACTCTAAGTCAAAAGATAATATCGGCAACCGTGCAGCGGACTTTGAACGGCTGGAAAAAATACGATGTAAGCGGAAAAGCTGTGGCTGCGCTGCTTCTTGCGCGGCATGGCTACAAGAGTACGGCAAAGACCGTGCTGACATCTCTGAGGCAGTATGCCCGGCAGACTCCCGCGCAAGGCATGTGGTGGCCCTCGGTGGGCGATGCTCTTGGAGGCACCATGCAGCAGCTTGCCATAAGTGCTTCCGCTCTTGAAGCTTTTGCGGCCATAGAACCGGAAAGCAAAGATGTGGATGCTATAAGGCAATGGCTCATATTGCAGAAAGAGACACGTAACTGGGGCTCCTCGGCACTGGCTTCTGATATTATAGCGTCGTTCCTTACCACATCGCCAAAGTGGATCAAGAAGGCTGAAGGCTCTGTGATAACCTTAGGCACACGGATGCTCACACCTAATGATATAGACAGCCGCTTAGGATATTTCAGAATGGACATATCAGCCGACAATCCTTCTGGTGCGGTGCTTAGAGTGGAGCGTAAGGGCGAAACCCCATCGTGGGGAGCCGTGTACTGCCAGTACACCGATGTTATGCGTGATGTGAAGGCTGCCTCATGTGAAGCCGTATCCGTAGAAAAGCGCTTCTATAAGAAAGTGGGCACACAGTGGGTGGCCGCTACTGACTTGAAGGTGGGCGACCGTGTAAAGGTGGAGCTTCTCATACACGCTAACCGTGACATAGAATACGTGGCCATAACCGATGACCGTGCCGCATGCCTCGAGCCTGTGGAGCAACTGCCGGGCACTATATGGAGCGATGGCGTATGCTTCTATCGTGAGAATGGTGATTCTTCAACCAATATGTTCGTAAGCCGTATGCCCAAAGGTGCTTATCTGCTTGGATATGAGCTGTGGGTGAACAATGCAGGCTCCTTTGCCTCCGGGCTGGCCACACTGCAAAGCCAGTATGCACCGCAGATTACGGCACACTCTTCGGGTACCGTTCTTGAATGTAGACGCTGACACCCATTGTCAATATGTGGCTTTTGCCACTTTTGATAAATTGATTATTTTTGTAGCCATGAATCGAAAAGGTAAACTATATTTCCGATACGGCACCATGGGGTCAGCAAAGACGGCCCTACTGCTTACGCAGGCATATAATTTTGAGGAGCGTGGCCTTAACTACGTATGCTTCAAACCGGCTGTGGACACTCGTGAAGGCAGCAATGTGATACGTTCGCGCATAGGCATACAGCGGGCATGTCATCTGATAGAGGCCGATACTGATATATATAAGTTGGCCAGCCGCATACTTGAGGCGAGTGACAGCGCCATTGACTGGATACTTGTGGATGAGGCTCAATTTCTTGCAGCCCCTCAGGTGGATCAGTTGGCTCGCATAGTAGATGACTTTGGCTCGAATGTGGTATGCTACGGACTGCGTACCGACTTCAAGAGTCATCTCTTTGAAGGATCACGCCGGCTTTTTGAGATAGCTGACACCATAGATGAGATAAAATCGACATGTACGTGTGGACGCAAGACTATAATAAACGCCCGAATCGATGCCGAGGGCAATATTGTAGATGAAGGTGTCCAGGTGGAGATAGGCGGTGATGACCGCTATATAGCCGTGTGCCGCAACTGCTGGCGTAACAAGCGTATTGAATCCACAGGGCGTCTGCCATTGAATTTTGAAGAGCTTATGACCATATGAAAGCTTTCAGATGCATACTGACGGTACTGATGATGGCCCTCCTTGGCGCTATTACGGCCTCGGCATTCTCTCCGGGAAATGAGGTGCTGAAGTACAAGGTGCTGTACAAGTGGGGGCTGATACACAAACAGGCCGGTACCGCTACGCTGACTCTCCGCGCTTCGGGTGCGGGATATAAGGCTGTGGCCACCGCCAAGTCGGCTCCGTGGGCCGATAAGTTTTACAAGCTCCGTGATACGCTGTACACTGATATGCAGCGTAATTTTGCTCCCGTGAGATATGAACGCATAGCGCATGAGGATGGTAAATATTCGCATGACTTGCTCACGTTTACACATTCAGGCAATACCGTTAAGGCTCACTGCCAGCGCTGGCGCCAAAAAAAGAATGAAACCACACCCTCCTATGCCACCCTTGACCTGTCGGCACAAGGTATGACGGTGGATTTGTTCAGCTCGTTCTACTATCTGCGGTCACTGCCGTTCGGCACCATGAATCCGGGCACCACGCACCGTATAAACATATTTTCAGGCAAGAAGAAGGAACTGCTTACGTTCACCTACTCCGGACTGACCACACTTAAGCTTGACGGGAAAGAGTACCAGACTTATAAGGTGAAGTTCACGTTTACGTCCGACGGCAAGAAACAGACATCGGATCCTATTGAGGCATGGGTGTCGACGGATGCCTCGCATATACCGCTCAAACTCGTGGGCAAGCTCAAGATAGGGCAGGTGCAGTGTATTTATACAGGGTCGTAAGCCCCAAGTAAGCAGAAATATGTTTCGTTTAGTCATTTCAGTAATCATAATTATGGCCGCCCTTACTGAGCCAACACATGCGGCAGACATAGAGAAAAAGAGCATTAAAATCGTAGCCACTACGGATGTGCACGGCAATTTCTTCCCGTACAACTTCATTACGCGTCAGGACTGGGAGGGAAGCATGGCGCGTGTGTCGGCATTCGTTGATTCTCTTAGGAAAACTGAGGGCGATAGCTCCGTGATATTACTTGACAACGGTGACATACTTCAGGGGCAGCCTACGGTGTATTACTATAACTATATTGACACGGTAAGCCCGCATATAGCCGATGAAATATATAAATACATGCGTTATGATGCCGCTACTATAGGCAACCATGACGTTGAAACCGGGCATGCGGTATATGACCGCTGGAAGGACAATGCCGGCCTGCCTGTGCTGGGCGCGAATGTGATAGACAAAAGCACGGGGAAGCCGTATCTGCTACCGTACACCATGATAGAGCGCGGCGGCCTGCGTGTAGCCGTATTGGGACTGCTGACACCTGCCATACCGGCATGGCTGCCTGAAAATCTTTGGGCCGGCTTGGAATTTGAGGATATGGCTGCGGCGGCAAAGAAGTGGATTCCTGAAATTCGCAAGAAAGAGAATCCGGATATTGTGGTGGGTCTGTTCCACTCCGGGGCCGATGCATCACGCACCACTGACGGCATGATGGAAAACGCTGCTATATATGTGGGCGAAAACGTGCCCGGGCTTGACGTAGTATTCTTCGGGCATGACCATAAAAGATACTGCGGATGGGTGCATAACCCTGACGGGGAAAGTACATTGATGCTTAATCCGGCCAACAATGCCAGAGCCGTGGCCGTGGCTGACATATCCATAACTAAAGATGCCGAGGGACGGCTTACTGAAAGGAACATATCGGGGCATATTTACGATATAGCACGCATAGAGCCCGATTCGGCCTTTATCAGTCATTTCGGTCAGCAGTATGATGACGTGGAGCGGTTCGTGAGCCGCCGTATAGGGGAGTCTACTGACAGCATGAGTACACGCGATGCCTATTTCGGCCCGTCAGCCTTCATGCAGCTGCTTCATGACCTGCAGATGGAAATATCCGGTGCTGAAATATCTATGGCCGCACCCCTGTCATTTGATGCCGCGATAGCCAAGGGGCCACTCACCGTGAGCGACATGTTTACGCTATATAAGTATGAAAATATGCTGTACACCATGGAGCTTACCGGACAGGAGATAAAGGACTATCTGGAATATGCCTATGGGCTGTGGACGGCCGACATTGACCCCGATGATCAGGACGCTCACTTGATGCTTTTTGCCTCGGATAATCCCTCGCCTACCAACAATAGGCTCATGAATCCGTCATATAACTTTGACTCGGCTTACGGTATAAACTATACGGTGGACGTGACCAAGCCTAAGGGCAGCAAGGTCAATATAACAGGGATGGCTTCCGGCGAACCGTTTGACTTGAGTCGCCGATATCGCGTGGCCGTTAACTCGTATCGCGGCAATGGCGGCGGTGATTTGCTTACCAAAGGAGCCGGTATTTCACGCAGCGATATCCCGGCAAGAATAGTCAGTTCTACAGACAAGGATTTGCGCTACTATCTGCTCAAGGCTGTAGAGAAACGCGGCAAGATAACCCCACATGTGGATACCAACTGGCGCTTCGTGCCCGCACCCATAGCTGAGCGTGCCGCCGCCGCTGATCGCGCCATACTCTTCGGCCCCGAATCCTCCTCCGAACAGAAATAACCCCCTCCGAAGTCTTGATATGTATTAGCCAGCAAGATTTTACTATGCGCTCGCACTGTTTTTTAGGGCATTCCAAATATAGATTTGAGTTTTATGACATTGTCATATAGCTTGGAGGGATTATTCTTTCTCAGTTTTGAAAGATTTAGCTATTTCCATTTTACTGAAGGATAATTCTCAAACTCTGTGTATGGAGAATCCTGCCAATCAGGCTCCGCTTTCTCAAAGCTTATCAAAAAATCCTTATCTTTGGGCGTGAGAATTTCGTTTATGTCCTCTATCAATCTCTCACGAGTAGCAGTGAAGTCATCATAAGAGAATGGAATCTCAGACATTCCTTCAAATTGATTCACCATTGCTTCTGATTGGTCAATCAAGCTTGGCGCAAAACTTTCATGCAATGGACGGTCGCTCCCGAGAAGACAAAAGATGAAACCATGCTTTGCTTCGGGAAGAGGTATTGACATGTGCCTTATGTCAAACAGGTCGCGAGGATGCTGACGGCTCAGTGCCGCTGCTATCTTACCCCCATAAAGCAATGTCAGCGGCACTATCCGCATCTTCACATCCATTTCAAAATCATCCTGGGCCTTCTGTGACAGATGCAACAGTAACGGTTTGCCGCCGATAATGCCTCTCTTAGTCTGATTAACTTCAATCTTGATTTGGCGGCCTCTATATTCCAATGTCAGTTTGGATATATCCAGCCGTGGTATGATTCGCACACCTTTGAGTGTGTTTTTTATCTCTGTATATCTTATTCATAGTCGGCCAATTCTTTGGGGATAACTATCTTATATTTTCTATCATATACTCCTCCAGGCGTTATACTTCGATCACCATTTCCAAGGTTCACATCGTTAATATTCAATTCTTCAAACCAGGGATGTTTGGCTTTGTTCGCCATATATAAGAATAACCGCCTTGTCTTTATTGAGGCCAAGGCAAGTAGTTTGTTTATAAGATGTGGTCGGAGCGTGGTCAGCATTTCCATTATATAGAATACGTCCATTGGATTGGCTAACTCCGGAATCATATCAATATATTCAAATATTGCTCTTTCGGATGAGGATATTACAATATCAACTCCATCCACCGATATTGAGGTAAGCCCAACTTCTTTATAAACATTAGATCTAACTCTGACAGGCGTTATGTCCCAGTCCGTTTTGTCTAAACATGGAGGCCATTTTTCCATTGCGTAGACATAGGCTATCATATTGCCAAGCTGACCATAATGTGAGAATCCCTTTAATTCAAGAGCTGTGATACTGCCTATATGGTATTTGAAATTCGACTGACTGCTTATGGACTGCAATGATGGGTATAGTCGTGGCGTTTGCGTTGATATGTGGTAAACTCCGAAGCATATCCTTTTGAGCCATCCGGTTTTCACATAGTTTGCTTGTTCGGAACGTGACAGACCTCTTGATGAAAGCCATGATGACAGCAATACACCTCCAATGGGAGTCCGCTCTATTATATTCTTTATCTTTGAGGCCATTCCATCATATATAATGATGCAAATTTAGTGTCTTTATAAAGAATAGCCAAATAAAGCCACTATTTTCATGATTATATAGGCATATGGATAGCATAACCGCCCCGAAGTTTCAAAGCGGATTATGCCGGTGCTGTTTATTCAGCAATAGTATCAACAGCTACTTCTTCTACTGCTACTACTTCTTCAACAAGAGTTGTATCCGCAGCAAAGCCCTGTTTGGGAGCATTCGTTTTGGGGCGTTTGAACACATAGAATATAGCCTCAGTGCGTGTGTTTGGTTGCAAGCCTGTTACATATTGAGAATTACCGAAATTTGGATGTACGGTTTCAACTCGGGAATATACATCTACCAACTCCCATCCTTCATCGCCAAGTCTATTTAATTCATCCTCAGGTACCTGAATCCCTTTGGAAAAGAACGAGCCTCTGTCCATACCCCATATTTGTAGAATTTTGTATTCCCATTTTTGAGGCTCTGCATTATTGGAACATGAATTAAGCCCTACCGCTATGATGGCAGCAGCAAGGAGTAAGATTATTTTTTTCATACAATTTATTTTTGGTGATTTCTTCACGGTATAGTACAAAGGTAGTTATTTGGCTCGGCTTATTTCATTATTTTAGCGGCCCATTCGGGAAGAATCCTTACGTACCGTTTAGCCAATTCGCCATAGGAGAGCCGAAACAAGATTTGTGCTGCTTGATTGTCAACGGAGTTGTCGTATATATATAATCGGTCTACGATACCGGAAATCAAGCGGCAGTTTATCATAGACTTTTGATATCGACTCACGATTTTTGTTATAGGAACATCATGTCCACCTTCAATCACTCTTTTTGCAATCCTTGCAGCATTAATTGTGGGAGAAATTGTGCCGATCTGGTCTGGATTAATATATAACACACCATCCGACCATTCATGATGTAAAAATTGAGTGGTCACTGTTGTCTTGCCGGAACCATTTGGCCCAGCAATGACAATCAGTTCAGGCCTATGATCAGTATTGTCCATTACGTGCAGCATCAATTTTTAAGCCCCATTTAAGCAATGCTTGATGATATTGGCGTTCGTAATCGGCATCAAATTTCTTTTGAGCCTCCTCAGCTTTCTTCATTGCAGCGTCACGTGCATCTTTCATTATGGCATTGAGCATTTCATCTGTGGGTTCTTTGCCGCTTAGAAATCTATATTAATTTAGTTCCTGTTCGCTCATGTTGTTCCGTTTTTATTCCGTTGATTAAATGCAAATTTATTAATAAAACACTGAACGACAAAATATTGATTGGACAATAAATAACAATAAATAACCAATCTGATTGTTGTGTGTTCCGATTCTGTTCCGGCAAAACATAACAAAATAGGCCATAACATATTATGTCATAGCCTATTGTAGGAAAAATGTCGGGGTGAGAAGACTCGAACTTCCGACCTCCACGTCCCGAACGTGG
>JAMPBB010000044.1 GCA_023666885.1 Muribaculaceae bacterium
AGCACCACGCTATAAGGCTTCCTGCGCACGGCCTCCGTAAGCTGTCCGCCTTCATCGTATCCTACATATCCGGGAGGCGCTCCTACCAGACGTGACACCGTATGCTTCTCCTGATATTCGCTCATATCTATACGGGTCATCATATTCTCATCATCAAACAGGTATTCAGCCAACGCCTTGGCCAATTCGGTCTTACCTACGCCGGTAGTACCTAAGAATATGAATGAGCCTATGGGTCGGCGCGGGTCATTGAGCCCGGCACGGCTGCGGCGCACGGCATCGGCTATGGCACGTATGGCATCTTCCTGCCCCACCACGCGATTATGCAGTTCCTCTTCCAGATGCAGCAGCTTCTCCTTTTCGCTCTGCACCATCTTGTTGACGGGGATGCCGGTCCATCGTGATACCACATCAGCTATATCCTCAGAGTCCACTTCTTCCTTGATGAGAGCTTTTTCACCCTGCATCATTTTCAGCTGCTCCTGAATCTCGGCATTTTCACGCTCCTTTTCCTGAACGCGGGAGTAACGTATTTCAGCCACCTTGGCATAGTCGCCTTCACGTTCCGCACGGTCAGCGTCGAAATTGAGCTGCTCTATATCTATCTTATTCTGCTGGATACGGTTTATCAAGTCCTTTTCAGCACGCCATTTGGCCGTATATTCTTTTTCCTCCTCGCGCATTTGAGCCAGATCCTTCTCTATCTCGCGCACCTTTTCCTTATCTCCCTCGCGCTTTATGGCTTCGCGTTCTATCTCCTTCTGGGCTATACGGCGTGTAATCTCATCAAGAGCCTGCGGCACGGAGTCAATCTCCAGACGCAGCTTTGATGCGGCCTCATCCACAAGGTCTATAGCCTTGTCGGGGAGGAAACGGTCCGTGATGTATCTTTCTGACAGCGTTACTGCCGCTATAATAGCCTCATCGCGGATACGCACTTTATGATGATTTTCATACCGCTCCTTAAGTCCGCGCAGTATGGCTATGGCGCTCGTTTCATCCGGCTCATTCACCATCACCTTTTGGAATCGGCGTTCCAAAGCCTTATCCTTCTCAAAATATTTCTGATACTCATCAAGCGTAGTAGCTCCAATACTGCGCAGTTCGCCTCGAGCCAACGCCGGCTTCAGGATGTTGGCTGCATCCATGGCACCTTCACCTTTACCGGCGCCCACCAGTGTGTGTATCTCATCAATGAACAGGATTATCTCTCCGTCGCTCTGAGTCACTTCGTTGACTATAGCCTTAAGGCGTTCCTCAAACTCGCCCTTATATTTGGCACCGGCCACAAGAGCACCCATATCCAATGAAAATATCTGCTTGGTGCGCAGATTCTCAGGAACGTCACCACGCACTATACGCTGCGCCAGTCCCTCGGCTATGGCCGTCTTACCCGTGCCGGGCTCGCCTATAAGCATGGGGTTATTCTTGGTTCGGCGGCTAAGTATCTGAAGCACACGCCGTATCTCTTCATCACGCCCTATAACAGGGTCAAGCTTCCCCGAGCGGGCACGCTCATTAAGGTTTATAGCGTACTTGCTTAGAGCATTATATGTATCCTCGGCACTCTGATCGGTAGCTTTCTTTCCCTTTCGGAGCTCATCTATGGCACTTTTAAGTTCCCTCTCGCTCAGCCCGGCATCCTTAAGCATAGTGGAGGCAGATGAGTTGATGGCAAATATGGCCAGAAGCATGGCCTCAAGCGTTACGTATTCATCACCCTGCTTCTTGGCTATGTCCAATGCTTTCTGCAATACATCGTTGGAAGTACGGCTAAGATATGGTTCGCCCCCCGACACCTTAGGCTGAGAGGCTATCTCACGGTCAATCTGCGCATCGAGAGCTGCGGAGTTGGCTCCCACCTTGGCAAATATGAACTTGACAAGTGAATCACCCTCTGACATTATACCCTTCAGAATATGTACAGGTTCAATGGCCTGATTACCGCTGGATTTGGCTATCTCCACGGCTTTCTGAATGGCTTCTTGTGACTTGATGGTAAAGTTATTGAAATTCATAGTCTACGGAATTTACTATTCAAAATATAATCTTTCAACAATCTGCGCCCACGGATAGTTTCGGCCTAAGTCATCTATTTTTTTATCTCATTAGGAGCAGCTATTGATTATTATTTACTATCTTTGCAAAATACGTGCCAAACATATATCAATGCTTGACTGAACCTATGAAAAGAATACTTACCATAATCATTGTGGCACTGACACTGGGCTTGAACGCCCGTGCTCAGGAGCCTTTCTTCCAGCTGCCCATAGTGCCTGACTCCATAAAGACACTTGACGCACGCACTGACTACCTGCTGCTACACTACTGGGATTTCTGTGACCTCAAAAAGGCATTTTCATCAAAAAACCGTATGGCTGAGTCATTTCTCAACTATCTTGAACTGATGCCATACGCTACTGCCCAAAATGCACATAAATCCGTTGACGCATTCCTCAAAAAATTAGAAAAGCGCCCTGAGGATCTGCTGTTTATAGCCCGTGAAGCGCAGGCCAATCTTTATGCTGACACGGCATCGTTGGTAAGCGATGAACTCTACCTGCCGTTTGCACAGGCGGTGGCCAAAAACAAGAAGATAAGCAAGGCTGACCGCGAACCGTTTGAGCGCCACGCCAATATCCTGAGCAAATGCCAAGTGAAGATGCAGGCGCCTGAATTTGAGTATACCGGACGCGACGGACAGCTACACAACTTTGCCTCCGATACCGCCGAAGTGGTTATACTGTACTTCAACTCGCCCGACTGCTCATCGTGCAATCTGGCCCGTGTGCGTCTGGATGCCGACCTCAATATTACCCGGCTCCTTGATGCTGACAAGATAAAGGTGGTGTCCATAACCAATATGGCACCTGATGGACAGTGGCAGGATATGGCTACATCGTTCCCGACCAACTGGACCGTAGGAGCCAAAGCCGGTATAGATGACATATATGACATACGTAACACGCCATCGTTCTACGTACTTGACAATAAGCACAAGATATACGCCAAGAACGCAAGCATCGACGTGATTCTGGCCATATGCAACGAGCTTGCCCGCCGCAGGCTCCCCGATCCGGCGGCACTGCCCATAATTGAAGAATAACCCCCTCAACGGACATTGATATGTCAAGAATACAGGAAGCATTGGCCAAGGCATTTATCCGCTTCACAGGCTACACATATTCAAACATGGCGCGTCTGTTCATACGCCTTTTCGTAGGCGTCATGTTCATGCAGTTTGGCATCAGACACCTTGTCAACTTCCAATATCTGTGCCATGATTTTCCCAGCATACTCGGCATGTCGTCTGAAACATGCCTCATACTCATGATAATAGTAGAGCTGATATGCTCACTGTTTATCATGGCCGGATTCCTTACACGCCTGTCCACACTCCCACCCATATTGTCAATGGTGGCCGCAGAGTACTACATAGTCCATGACATGCTCCCCCACGCATCCCTATACGGGCTGGACAGCACCGAGCCTGGGTATCTGCCTATCATGTTCATAGGAATATATCTGTACATACTCCTTGCCGGTCCGGGCAAAATATCACTTGACTATTTCATCACCCTGTTCCTGTTAGGGCGTCAGGGCAAGAATGAAGAGGAGGAGCTGGAAGAAGTATGAAGATAGCTATGCTCATATCCGGAGGCGTAGACAGTGCTGTGGCGCTTCACCGACTTGTAGAACAGGGTCATGACATAACCCTGTTCTATATTCGCATAGGCATGGATAACGATGAGGGTGATTGTTCAGCCGAGGAGGACATAGAAATGTGTCGCCTTATAGCATCGCGTTACGGGCTGCCATTGGAGATAGTGTCCCTACATGAGGAATACTGGGACAACGTCATGGAATATGCCCTTGATTCGGTACGCCGAGGGCTTACCCCCAATCCGGACATAATGTGCAACAAGATGATCAAATTCGGATACTTCGAGCAGCGCTGGGGACACGAATTTGACCGCACCGCTACGGGGCATTATGCATCGACCGTAACCGGCAAGGACGGACTGATATACCTTGCCACAGCTCCGGATCCGGTCAAGGATCAGACCGACTTCCTGGCCCGGATAGACTACGCGCAGCTAAAGCGCATAATGTTCCCCATAGGCGACATACCTAAAAGCGAGGTACGCCGCATAGCCGCCGAAGCACATCTGCCCAACGCTTTCCGCCGTGACAGCCAAGGCATATGCTTTCTCGGTAAAATAAACTACAACGACTTCCTGCGCCGCCATCTCGGCGAAAAGACCGGCCCAATAATAGAGATAGAGACCGGGCGCAAACTCGGCGAGCACCACGGCTACTGGTTCCACACCATAGGCCAGCGCAAGGGCTTGGGGCTGAGTGGAGGGCCATGGTACGTAGTAAAGAAAAATATAGATGACAATGTCATATACGTGTCAGGCGGATATGACACTGACAAGCAATACGGCAGGTGTATCAACCTTGAACATATGCACTGGATTACACGCAATCCATGGCCTGACAGCTGCATGGAGCAGCCTGTAATGTTCAAGAACCGGCACACCCCTGAATTCACGCCGGCCACCCTGACCTGTACACCCCACGGTGAATACATACTGAACAGCGCCCGCAATATTCAGGGCATAGCTCCCGGACAGTTCGGTGTAATATATGACTCCGAAGGCAAAATATGCTATGGGAGCGGTGTAATCACAGCCGGAGTACCGGCAAAAAAATCTTTGGAAATATCATGAACTCTGATGAACGCATACGTCTGCGAGTACTCGGCATATCATACAGCCAGATTCAAAGCGGCGCATATGCCCTGATTTTAGCTCAGGTCAACGGCCCATACCGGATACCGGTAGTGATAGGAGCCGCCGAGGCACAGTCGATAGCCCTGCGCATGGAAAGCATCACGCCGCCCCGCCCCATGACACATGATCTCTTTGTCAGCTTTGCCCATGCATTCGGGGTAAAGCTCGTGGAGGTATTCATATATAAATTCGAGGACGGCATATTCTCATCCGAGCTTACGTTTACCGACGGCGAGCGTCAGGTATGCATAGACTCCCGCACAAGCGATGCCATAGCCATAGCCATGCGCACCGGGGCACCAATCTACACCACACGTGCCATATTGGATGAAACCGGCTTCATACTCGAGCAGCAGGATGACGGCCAGAGCGATGATGAGGATGCCGATGCCCCCCCTGAGTACAATGAGGAGGCTGAGGATAGGTCGCGCATACGCGAGCCCAAACTTGAGAATTATACCATAGAAGAGCTTGAACGAACCTTGAAGAGGCTTATCGACAATGAGAACTACGAAGAGGCCGCTAAAGTAAGCGAGATTCTCAAGCGTAAAAAAGAAAAATAGCATTTATAAAACCAAACATTCAATCATACCATGTCAGCTTTAAAAGTAAAACTTGCGGTCATGAACTTCCTGGAATTTGCCGTCTGGGGAGCATACCTAACTTCGCTCGGAATATATCTGGCCGATGCCGGCCTCGGCGACAAGATCTATTGGTTCTATACCGTACAGGGAATAGTGTCCATATTCATGCCGGCCATAATAGGCATTGTAGCGGACCGATGGATTCAGGCCCAGCGCACGCTAAGCCTGTGCCACCTCATAGCCGGATTGTTCATGTGTGCCGGGGCTTACTACTGCTATCAGGCCTCCTCGCCCGAGTTCGGTCCGCTGTTTGCCCTCTACACCATATCAGTAGCCTTCTTCATGCCCACTATAGGTCTGGCCAATTCCGTAGCATACACGGCACTTAACAAAGCCGGCCTTGACACGGTAAAACACTTCCCGCCCATACGCGTATTCGGTACGGTAGGTTTCATAGCATCCATGCTGCTCACCAACTTCCTTACCATTGACGGAGTATCGATGCAGAAAACATACTTCCAGCTTCTTTCATCAGGCATATTCAGCCTCATACTTATGGCCTACGCGCTCACTATGCCTAAATGCCCTACCTCAAAAGGCAACGCCTCATCCGTAGCCGATGCTTTCGGGCTCAAAGCTTTCGCACTCTTCAAGGAGCGCAAGATGGCCATTTTCTTCATATTCTCAATGCTGCTGGGCGTATCGCTCCAGATTACCAACAGCTACGGAACCACATTCATAGCTGCGTTCACTCAGATAGCCGAGTATGCTGACACATGGGGCGCAAAGAATGCCACCGCACTTATATCGCTTTCACAGATGTCGGAAACCCTCTGCATACTCCTCATACCGTTCTGCCTTAAGCGGTTCGGCATAAAGGGTGTAATGACGATAGCCATGTTAGGCTGGGTGCTCCGTTTCGGATTTTTCGGCCTGGGCAATCCCGGCTCAGGTGTATGGCTCTTTGTCCTGTCAATGATAGTGTACGGTGTGGCATTCGACTTCTTCAATATATCCGGTTCGCTGTACGTTGACAAGCAGACAGATCCTTCAGTGCGGTCAAGCGCCCAAGGACTGTTTATGCTTATGACCAACGGTGTAGGCGCCACATTCGGTACTCTTGCGGCCGGCGCCGTAGTAAACCATTACGTGTTCCGCCCGGATATAACACCCACCGAAGCCATAGCCGGATGGCACACTTCATGGTACATATTCGCAGCCTACGCATTGGCTGTGGCCATACTGTTCTGGCTCATATTCCGCGATGATGAGAAGCCGCGCATCACTATAGACACAGCTGTGGATGATGACGTAGTGCTATGATACAGTTCTATGCCCCTGACATAGCCAAGACCCTCACACTGCCTGAAGCTGACTCGCAGCACTGCATAAGAGTGCTGCGCATGTCTGCCGGTGACACCGTGGTGGTATGTGACGGAGCAGGTTCACGATACACCTGCCGCATAGCCGATGCTCACCCCAAGCGTACTCTGGTGGAGATAGTGCATCGTGAAACCATACTCCCCGGATGGAGCCAGCAGATAACCGTGTGCATAGCGCCCACCAAACATATGGACCGCATGGAATGGGCAGTGGAGAAACTCACCGAAATAGGAGTGAACCGCATAATACCCATCCTGTGCCGCCACTCTGAACGGAAGGAGATCAAGACAGAGCGTCTGGCTAAGATTGCCGTATCGGCAATGAAGCAGTCGCTCAAAGCCACACTCCCGGAAATACACCCCATGACGCCTATAGCCGATATACTCCCGGCCTTTCCTGATGCTCAGCGGTACATATGCTACTGTGACGATACCGTGCAGAGGCTTACACTGGCCCGTGAGTACGAAGCTTACCGCGATGTATGCATACTCATAGGGCCCGAAGGCGATTTCAGTCCCGAGGAAGTGACCATGGCGCTGAATGGCTACGCATGGACTCCGGTGACACTGGGTCCCGAACGACTTCGCACCGAAACAGCAGCCATAGTGGCCGCTGATACAATTCATATAAAAGATCAAATATGTCAGAAGATATAATAAAATGTACCTCCCCGGATGAGAACTTTTTTCTCATAGCCGGGCCCTGCGTGATAGAAGGTGAAGAAATGGCATTGGATATAGCGCATGAAATTTCAAGCACAGCTTCGCGCCTTGGCATACCTTATATATTTAAAGGTTCATACCGTAAGGCCAACCGCTCACGCATAGATTCGTTTACCGGGATAGGCGACATCAAAGCCTTGGAAATTCTGCGCAAGGTACGCCGGGAGGTTGGATGCCCCGTACTCACCGACATACATCTCCCGGATGAAGCTGCTATGGCCGCCGAGTACGTTGATGTGCTGCAAATACCGGCATTCCTTTGCCGTCAGACCGACCTGCTTGTAGCTGCCGCACGTACCGGCTTGCCGGTCAACATTAAAAAAGGCCAATTCCTCTCGCCTGAAGCCATGCGGTTTGCTGTAGACAAGGTTAGAGATGCAGGCAATGATCGTGTTGCCGTAACCGAGCGAGGTGTAAGCTTTGGCTACAGCGACCTTATAGTGGACTTCTGCGGCATACCTACCATGCGCAGTTTCGGCTGTCCGGTAATCCTTGATGTAACGCACTCACTCCAGCAGCCTAATCAGGCTTCGGGCGTCACCGGTGGGCGCCCCGAAATGATAACCACTCTGGCATGTGCAGGAATAGCAGCCGGAGCTGACGGCATATTCCTTGAGACGCACCGTAATCCTGCGGTGGCCAAGAGCGACGGAGCCAACATGCTGGCTCTGGACCGTCTGCCCGCTCTGCTTGAACGCCTTGTGGCTATACGGCGAGCCCTCAAGCCATAGACTCAAGCATAAGCTGGAGCACAAAGGCATCATGATAGGCCGAGCCGATGCGTATCCACGAGCGCAGACGCCCGGCTATCTTGTATCCTGATTTTTCAAATGCCCGAAGCGAGGCTCTGTTATCTACTGCCGTAATGCACCAAAGCTGATGCATGTTCAGCGTATCACGGCAGTATAGTGCAAACTGCTTAATCACCTGTGTGGCCACGCCTCGGCCTCGGTAACGCGGAGATATGAATATACCTACACCACCCCTGCCGCTCGAGGGGTCAAACTCGTACATATCAATACAGCCGCAAGTGTTACCGTCAAGTTCCACCATCATTCGCAGCTGCCCTGTGGCATAAGGGTCGGCCACATAGTTATTCACATACTCTGACAGCATAAATCTTGAAAGCGGAGCGCGAGTATTGCCGTATGTCCATAGTGAACGGGTGTTTTCCCACACATACAACGTATCCACATCGGCAGGCTCGGGTGCCCTGAGGTGCACTTTCAGCTCAATATTGTCACTCATTGCGAAAAGGAATCGGTAAATAATGTACGCTGAAGCAGCGAGCGTCCGAGAGTAATCTCATCCGTGTACTCAAGCTGATTGCCCACCGCCACACCACGTGCCAGTTGAGTCACCTTAAGGGCGGTGTACGGTGCCAGTTTACGATATATATAGAAGTTAGTGGTGTCACCTTCCATGGTGGCACCAAGAGCCAGTATCACCTCCTTGACACCTCCTTCGGCCACACGCTCTACCAGCGACTCAATCTCTATAGCATCAGGGCCTATGCCGTCCATAGGCGATATTACTCCGCCAAGCACATGATACAGGCCACGATACTGTCCGGTGCGCTCTATGCTGATTACATCGCTTACGTTTTCCACCACGCATACCGTTGAGGAATCACGGGCGGCCGATGCACATATGTCACATACCTCAGTTTCCGAAATATTGTGGCATACCTTACAGTATTTTATATTCCTGCACATATCCGCTATAGCAGCCCCGAGGGCCTCACCCTCCGAGCGGTCGCGCCTCAGCAGATACAGGGCCAGTCTGAGAGCCGTGCGCTTCCCCACACCCGGCAGCATTGACAGCCGCTCTACGGCATTTTCCAGAACTTTTGAATTATATTCCATAAATGTGTGGTAAAGTTACCACCATTACGGTTCACGTGCAAATTTAGCCGCGTATAATTGTCGTGTTCGGATAAATGTGTAATTTTGCACCGTGAAATACCCTGCAAGGGACAAACTGTAACATAAACATTACAAGAAGATAATGAAAATAATACGCACAGCCGATGAGCTGCGTGAAGCCACGCGAGAGGCTCGCGCCAAAGGGCTCAGTATAGGCTTGGTGCCCACTATGGGCGCTCTGCATCAAGGGCATATATCGCTTATGGACAGAGCCCGACGCGAAAACGATGTGGTAGTGGCCAGCGTGTTTGTCAACCCCACCCAGTTTAACAACCCTGATGACCTGCGTACATATCCGCGTACGGAACAAGCTGACTGCAAGAAGCTTGAACAAGCAGGCGTAGATATAGCATTCATCCCCACCGTAGAAGGGATGTATCCCGAACCTGACACAAGGATATTCCCCCTTGGCCCCGTAGCCGAGGTTATGGAAGGCGCCATGCGGCCCGGACATTTCAACGGTGTGGCACAGATAGTGAGCAAGCTTTTTGACATGGCTTCTCCCACCAGAGCCTACTTCGGTGAAAAGGACTTCCAGCAGATAGCCGTAATACGCCGTATGGTGCAGCTTGAAGGATTCAATCTGGAAATAGTGCCTTGCCCCATATGCCGCGAACCTGACGGTCTCGCCCTGTCAAGCCGCAATGTGCGCCTTACTCCTGAAGGACGTCACTACGCCCCATCCATACACCGCATTTTGGATGAAAGCCGCTCCATGGTGCCGGATGCCACGGTAGAACAGGTGAAAAATTTCGTGGTTCACGCCGTAAACGCCGTAAAGACATTGGAGGTGGAATATTTTGAAATAGCCGATGCACTGACCATGCAGCCCGTAGCCGACTGGAGCTCGCCAAACGGCACGGTGGGCTGCATCACAGTATATTGTGGCGATGTACGCCTTATAGATAACATAGCATACACTAATCCGGTACGGTCATGATGCAGATAGAAGTATTGAAATCCAAGATACACCGTGTCAAAGTCACGGAAGCTAACCTCAACTATATAGGCAGCATAACCATTGACAGCGACCTCATGCAGGCAGCCGGCATAATCCCGGGTGAGAGAGTGTACATTGTAGACAACAACAATGGCGAGCGCTTTGACACCTACGCCATAGAAGGCCCCGCCGGGAGCGGCATGATATGCCTGAACGGCGCGGCTGCACGAAAGGTACACACGGGCGATATAGTCATAATCATGGCGTACGCTACCATGCCTTTAGATGAAGCCCGCTCTTTCAAACCCAATGTAGTATTCCCCGACTCTGAAACCAACAGGTTAATATAAAGCCCATTACCATTAATTACCCACTCAACTCCAACATATGTTTGAAAATCTAAGCGAACGGCTTGAACGCAGTTTCAAACTGCTCAAAGGCCAAGGCAAAATCACTGAAATAAACGTAGCTGAAACCCTTAAGGATGTTCGCCGCGCCTTGCTTGACGCTGACGTAAACTACAAGGTGGCCAAGAACTTCACCGATTCAGTCAAAGCCAAGGCTCTCGGACAGAACGTAATCAATGCCCTCAAGCCTAAGGAGCTGATGGTAAAGATAGTCCACGATGAACTCGTGGCACTTATGGGCGGTGATGCCGCCAAGCTGAACCTCTCCGGCAATCCCACTGTGATTCTGATGTCCGGTCTGCAAGGTTCAGGTAAGACCACCCTCTCCGGTAAGCTGGCCCGTAAGCTCAAGAGCGAGAAGGCCAAGCGTCCGCTGCTCGTGGCCGGCGACGTGTACCGTCCGGCAGCCATTGACCAGCTCAAGGTTCTTGGCGAACAGATAGGCGTGCCGGTATATAGCGAGGAAGGCAACCTCAATCCGGTAGAGATAGCCAAGAACGGTATAGCATATGCCAAGGCCCACAATCTTGACCTTGTGATAGTGGACACAGCCGGCCGTCTGGCCGTGGATCAGCAGATGATGGATGAGATAGCTGCCATAAAGGAAGCCGTCAAGCCTCAGGAAACGCTGTTCGTGGTGGATGCCATGACCGGTCAGGATGCCGTGAACACAGCCAAAGCGTTCAATGACCGCCTTGACTTTGACGGAGTGGTGCTCACCAAATTAGACGGTGACACACGCGGCGGTGCAGCCTTGTCGATACGTACGGTAGTTACTAAGCCCATTAAATTTGTGGGAACCGGCGAAAAGCTTGATGCCCTTGACATATTCCACCCGGACCGTATGGCTGACCGCATACTCGGCATGGGCGACATCGTTTCGCTCGTGGAAAAGGCTCAGAACGCTTACGATGAAGAGGAAGCCCGCAAGTTACAGCGCAAGATAGCCAAGAATCAGTTTAATTTCGATGACTATCTGTCACAGATACAGCAGATAAAGAAGATGGGCAACCTCAAGGACCTTGCCTCCATGATACCCGGCGTAGGCAAGGCCATAAAGGATGTGGACATTGATGACAATGCATTCAAGGGCATTGAGGCAATAATCTACTCCATGACCCGCGAAGAGCGCCAGAACCCGCAGATAATCAATGCAAGCCGCCGCCAGCGTATAGCACGCGGCTCAGGCACAAGCATAGTGGAAGTCAACCGTATGATCAAGCAGTTCGAAGAGATGCGCAAGGTCATGAAGATGGCTACCACCATGAAGAATCCCATGAAGATGATGCGCAATGTGCGCCGCCGTTAAACTACACCAACCCCAAATGACTATGCAGCTTATAGACGGAAAGAAGATAGCCGATGACATAAAAAGGGAGATATCCCTTGAAGTAGAGCAGATGCTGGCACGCGGCGACAAGCGTCCACACCTCGCAGCCATACTCGTAGGACACGATGGCGGAAGCGAAACGTACGTGGCTCACAAAGTGAAAGCGTGCGAGCAGTGCGGATTCAAGTCCACACTGATTCGCTTTGAAGATGACGTTACCGAGAGTCAGCTCCTTGACACCATAGCCCGGCTGAATGCCGATGCCGATGTTGACGGCTTCATAGTGCAGCTGCCGATGCCGCGTCACATTTCCGAACAGCGCATCATCGAGGCTATAGACTATCGCAAGGATGTGGATGGGTTCCACCCTGTAAATGTAGGCCGCATGAGCATAGGTCTGCCCTGCTTCCTCTCGGCCACTCCTGCCGGAATAATGGAGCTGCTGGCCCGATATGACATACCCACACGCGGAGCACGCTGCGTGGTTTTGGGCCGAAGCAATATAGTAGGCAAGCCGGTGGCCACGCTCATGATGCAGAAGCACAATCCGGGCGATGCCACTGTCACCGTATGCCACAGTGCTACAGTTGGGCTGAAAGACATTTGCCGCGAGGCCGACATTATTATAGCCGCACTCGGACAGCCCGGATTCGTAACCGCCGATATGGTCAAGGAAGGTGCAGCCATAATAGACGTAGGCACCACACGTGTACCCGATGCCACACGTAAGAGCGGATTCCGTCTGCGCGGCGATGTGGATTTTGACTCCGTAGCGCCCCTCTGCTCATACATCACACCGGTTCCCGGCGGTGTAGGCCCCATGACCATAGTGTCACTGATGAAAAACACCCTGCTTGCAGCGCGTCACGACATATACAGCTGATCCGGACAACACGCCATAGCATAGGACATGAACGCTCTCTTCTCCACGCTGCTGATATCGCTGATATCACTACTCAGCTGCCAACAGGAAGCGGAGATAGTGTTTGCCGGCGATGCCATGCAGCATGAGCGCCAGCTTAAAGCGGCCCGACAGGCTGACGGGACGTATGACTACTCCCCTTATTACCGCACATTCGAGCCATACATCAAGTCAGCTGACTTTGCTGTAATAAATCTTGAAACCACGCTCGGAGGGAAGCCTTATTCAGGCTACCCCTGCTTCAGCGCCCCCGACTCATACATCAAGCCCATAATTGATGCCGGGTTTGATATGGTGCTTTTGGCCAACAATCACATGCTTGACAAGCGCGACAAAGGCCTCAAGCGGACCGTGGCTACTCTTGAAGCCGCCGGAATGCCTTTTATCGGCGCGTATGCCGACAGCCGCCAGCGTAGCCGCGTATTGCCCATGATTCGTGACATCAAC
>JAMPBB010000045.1 GCA_023666885.1 Muribaculaceae bacterium
ACAAATTGATAATCAATAAGATAATACCACTCTCACAAAGCCCGCTCGGATCACAACCCAACCTGCGAAGGCGAGAGAACCAGTTCCTCGCCTTCATTTGTTAATATTATCAATTATGAACCTAAACGTACCTCATATTGTTCAATACCAAGGGTCAAAACGGTCGTTGGCTCCTCAAATATTGAAATTTTTTCCAAAAACATTTTCTCGTTTAATAGAACCGTTTGCTGGTATGGCAGCCATAACTATGGCTGTTGCATATAGAGGTATGACTCAAAAATTTGTCATTAACGACCTTAACAATCCGTTAGTTGAACTTATCAGAGCAGTTGTCGAACGACCCGACGCTTTTGTAAAGGAGTATACAGAATTATGGAACGAGCAATTTGAGTATTCCGATGGCTTTGTCCAGCATTACTATAAGATTAGATCTGAATTTAATGAAGGTCAGACTGATCCAGCACACATGATGTATCTTTTGGCAAGATGCGTCAAAGGGTCTGTGAGATATGGCAATAACGGGTTATTTAATCAATCGCCTGATAAGCGCAGACATGGTACAAAACCACGCACTCTGATGAATAATGCCCATCAGATTTCCTCTTTACTAAAAGGTAAGACTACTTTCTGCTCTGAAGATTACCGCCAAATATTAGATACTGCTGTCCAAGGCGACATTATATATATGGATCCACCTTATCAAGGCGTGTGTTCTTCACGGGATAATCGATACTTTGCAGGTATTGACTTTAGCTCTTTTGTTGAGGCACTTGAAAATCTCAATCGGAGAAATATTGATTATATAATCAGTTACGATGGGTCTTGCGGTGACAAACATTATGGAGAGGATCTTCCTACACACTTAAATTTGAAAAAAATATTGCTAAAAGCTGGATTGTCAAGCCAGAGTCTACTATTAGGGAAAAAAGAAGTAACTTTGGAGGCGTTGTATATTTCTAAGGGATTACAAGATATTTCTGTAAATACCCCTATTCAGGAATCGCTATTTTCAGAATGCGTATGAAGATTTCAAAAACAGATCTGAAAAGGCTGCTCAGAATTACAGACAAGCGTCCCGCTACAGTTATCAAACATATATTGGAGCATGGCAGCATCTCAACAGAAGAGCTTGAGAAAATCTACGGATACAAACACCCTCCAAGAGCGGTACGTGATGTACGAGAGAGAGGCGTGAATGTAGAAACGTTTAAAATTAAATCATCTGATGGCCACATTATTGGTGCGTATCGTTTTGGCAATCCTATTTTTATTGAAAACAAAATATCCAAAGCTGCCGGACGCACTGCATTGTCATCTGCTCTACGCAGTGCATTAATCGAGCGTTATGGTGCGAGATGCTTTGTATATAATCAAGAAGTAGAGGAACGAATTTTACAAGTTGATCATAGAATTCCATTTGAAATTGGAGGTGAGCCGCAGGAAGACAATTTAGAATCATTCATGCTGCTTTGTCCATCAGCCAATCGTGCAAAATCATGGTCGTGCGAACATTGTACAAATTGGCGCGAAAAAGATGTCAAAGTGTGCGCCACCTGTTTTTGGGCTGAGCCTGAAAATTATTCTCATATTGCATGTAAGCCCGAAAAACATATTGTAATCACTTTTACCGGAAATGAGATAAAGGATTATGAAAGCCTTATTCAAGTTGTCGGAGCAAAAGAAGCCGAAGATACAATCAAAAAACTAATAAAAGACTTCTTGCAGAAGAACGAAAGCAAATAGATTTGTTACTCTCCAATATATTACTTAACATTTGCAAAAATGTGAGTTACAGCTCTCTGGAAATCATGAGGATTCGTTTAGACAAGTTAACCCCCTAACGGATTCCCCCACCAACCTGCGAAGGCGAGAGAACCAGTTCCTCGCCTTCATTTGTTATAACTGTAAATATGGCTTATGACCAAATACCATCAGGAATCAATAGCAAAGAAGAAGGCGTCAATAGCATCCTGGAGGAAGCAGCCGCTGAGTCCCGAATAATATCGCAAGCAATTCAAAGAACTGCAGGCACAAAGGTATGCAAGGGAGTCCAAATCCACGGACTGAAACAATGGGCCATCAAAAGACATCATTGGATAAGCGATATAACTGAGTTGGGTGAATTTTATAGACATTTACAAATCACTTTCCCCTAATTGGCATAGGACTCATATGTAAAATTAGGATGTGGGGTGTTAGCATTGCCGTAAAAATGATTACTTTTGCATTAGTAATCATTATTTGACAGTATGCAACTGACCCAGCTTACCGCCGTATCGCCTGTCGATGGCCGATACCGCCCGAAGTGCGAGGCTCTTGACTTGTACTTTTCCGAATATGCCCTCATCCGTTACCGTGTACGTGTGGAGGTAGAGTATTTCATTGCCCTTTGCCGTCTACCGCTGCCACAGCTCAGCGGAGTAAGCGAGGCCTATTTTGAGCCGCTACGCAATATATACCGCGATTTCTCGCTTGCCGATGCATCGCGCATCAAGGAAATAGAAGGTGTGACTAACCACGATGTCAAGGCCGTGGAATACTTCCTGAAAGAGAAGTTTGACGCAATGGGGCTGGCAGGCTATAAGGAATTCATACACTTTGGCCTCACCTCACAGGACATAAACAACACCGCCGTACCTATGTCCATAAAGGAAGCCATTGACAACGTTTATCTTCCCGAGCTTGAACGCCTCATAGACACATTGGCTCGGATGGCCGATGACTGGGCCGGAGTACCGATGCTTGCAAAGACCCACGGCCAGCCCGCATCGCCTACGCGTCTTGGCAAGGAGATCATGGTATTCGTATACCGACTCCGCCGTCAGCGCGACCTGCTTAAGGCCGTACCTGTAAGCGGAAAGTTCGGTGGTGCCACAGGAAATTTCAATGCTCACTCCGTAGCCTACCCGTCCATTGACTGGCGTGCATTTGCCGCACGGTTCCTAAGTGAGGATCTGGGCATAGAGCGCGAGGAGTACACCACACAGATATCCAACTATGACAATCTTGGCGCACTTTTCGATGCCCTGCGCCGTATCAACACCATAATCATTGACCTTGACCGCGACATATGGCAGTACATATCCATGGAGTACTTCAAGCAGCGCATCAAGGAGGGCGAAGTCGGTTCATCGGCCATGCCCCATAAGGTCAACCCCATTGATTTTGAAAATTCTGAAGGAAATCTCGGCATAGCCAACGCCGTACTCACCTTCATGGCAGGCAAGCTGCCGGTATCACGCTTGCAGCGTGACCTCACCGACTCCACAGTGCTCCGCAATGTAGGCGTCCCGGTAGGCCATACCATGATTGCCCTTGCCAGCACCCTCAAGGGGTTAGGCAAACTGATTCTTAATGAAGAAGCCATATCACGCGACCTTGATGCCATGTGGAACGTAGTGGCAGAAGGCATCCAGACCATACTGCGCCGCGAGGGTTATCCTCACCCCTATGAAACACTCAAACAGCTCACTCGCACCAATTCCAAGGTGACAGCCGCCAGCATAGCCGAGTTTATTGACACTCTGACCGTAAGCGAAGACGTAAAGAATGAGCTAAGGGCGCTGACTCCTCACACATATACCGGGCGCTGACACGCAGAAACATACACAGCATAACAGTCAGGAAGTTCCACAGATTCCTGACTGTTTTTATATATCCATCAGGGATGCTTTTATCTTGTCAGCCAAAGCCAGAACGTCATCAGGCGTTGACGCTATATTGTCAGCATAATGTTCGCGCAGCTCCTTTACGGGGCGGAATCCCCACGTCACACCTACGGACGTCACGGCAGCACGTTGCGCCGTGGTCATATCCACACCCGAATCACCTACATACAGCACCTGAGCCTTAGGTGTAGGACATTTTGAAAGTATACCGAACACTATGGACGGATCAGGCTTCACCGGCACTCCCTCCTTCTGTCCTTCCACCGCCGCCCACTCTATATCAGGGAAGAAGTGAGCTATTAGTCGGGTCACAGCTGCCTGATATTTATTAGAGGCCACAGCCACATTATGCCCACGCCCCCGCAATGCATGCAGCAACTCCGGTATGCCGGGGTAAGGCGTGGTATAGTCAGTAAGATGAGCCTCATAATACTCTGTAAAATGGCGACGCATACGCTCTACATTGGCCTGTGAACGCATATCCTCGGGGAGCACACGTTCAAGCAGACGCGACACCCCATTGCCCACAAAGTAAGGATAAGCCTCGGGCGAATGTGTGGGATAACCGCACTGCTCCAAAGCATAGTTGGCAGCCGCCGCAAGATCTGCTATAGTATTGAGCAGAGTACCGTCAAGATCAAATATTATCAGCATGGTCTAAAATGGATAACCCACGGAGAAGTGAAATGCCGTATCGCGGCTCCAACGCGGGTGTATTATTGGCCACCGCTCTTGATTGGCAGCCGGATTATATGCTTTCACGCCTAAATCAAAGCGAAGCAGGAAATATGTGAAGTCCAATCGGAGCCCGGCGCCGTAGGCCATGGCTATCTGCTTCCAGAACGTGGAGAAGTGAAACATGCCGCCGGGCTGGTTCTCATAGTTATGTATGGTCCATATATTTCCGGCATCCACAAACAAGGCGCCTTCAAATACCCAGAATAGCTTCACACGATATTCGGCATTCAAGTCCAGCCGTATGTCGCCGCACTGGTTTATAAAGTCAGTAACAGAATTGCGCGAGTCAAACGACCCCGGGCCGAGGGTACGCACACCCCAACCACGCACGCCGTTGGCACCGCCGGCATAGAAGCGTTTCTCGAACGGAAGTACCCTCGAGTTGCCGTACGGAACCCCTATACCGGCACCGACATGGAACCCGAGCGAATGCCTGTCATTGAAGTTACGCATCAGCGAGTAGTCCATATCCACCTTGGCATATTGTGCATAGGGTATACCCAATATACTGTATGCATCATCATGGCGCTTCTGCCCCGAGATGGATGATATGGCATAGAGCACGTTGCCCGCCGTTTCGCCAGCAGCACGCAGGGAGTAGATATATCGCTGCGGTGTATACCTGTGCGAAGTGGCAATATTGCTTATGCGCTTATTCGTGCGGTAAAAGGTATAGCCCATACGCATTATGAAATGGTCCTCATAGCTGTAGCGCAGCAATGGGTTTGACGGAGCTATCTGATTGATGAAATCATTGGTGCTTTCCGGCAGGTACACATAGTTGATGTCTATCAGGTCAAATGTACGCCTCTCGGCTCCTGACCGCGCCGTCCATTTATACTTCCATGCGGCTCCGGCTATGATGCGTGTGTACTCCGGGCGCTCCTGATAGTTGAACGATGCGGCCACCTCAGTTGACGCTTTTACCCTACGCGTAAACGAACGCCGCACGAAGGGAAACAGAAATTTTGGAAACGTGAAGCCTACCTCAGCTCCGTATTCCGTATAGCGGTCATTGATGAGCCCTGACAGATTGCCTGACAGGCTTTCATAGCTCGTACGGAACTTGGCATTGAACAGGTTAGACCTATGTCCTACATTACGATGCGAGTATGCGAGTCCCACTCCGAATCCGAGATCGCCTTCCGAGTTTGTGCCCTCGAGTTCAAGCGATACGCTCTGTTTCTTGTTGCGCGTTATGAATATGTACGCGTCTATATACTTCTTGCCGTCAATCTCACCGGCGGGTTCCATCTCTATATTTATGGATTTCACTATGCCTAATTGGGCAAGAGCCTCGTAGGTGCGGTCCACATTGTCAGCGCGGTAAAGTGTGCCGGGCTTCAGATAGCATTTCTCATCCAGGGCCGATGGCATCAGATAGTGATCCGGTCCATACACTACCTGTATGTCATGATAGTCCACGGTATCGCTCCCGGCAGGTATTATCTGTTCAGGTCCCAGCCCGGAGCGTGAGTCGGTCACGAATATCACACGGTTTATAGTATAAGGTGTATGGAGCAGCGCCGTATCGGGTAACGCACTGCCTACGGCCGTACCTCTGCGCCGTGGCGGCCGCACGGTGAGCGTGAGATCCACGGCATTGGATCCCTCGGCCGTATCAGCATAGAAAGTTATGTATTCCTTGGTAAATGCATAGTAGCCTCTGTTGCGCAGGCGTTCAGTGATCTGTACTCGCTCCTCATCAAGCGCCGTACGGTCAAAGAGATCGCCCGGCTTGAGGGCTATCCTCATAGTGTCCATCATTACTATGCGAGCTACAGCCGTATCAGGGATTTCATATTTCAGCGATGATATATAGTGGGGCGTACCGGGATGTACACGATAGTTCACATCTATTTTTCGGCCTGAACCGTGCACGGTAGTGTCCACGTTTACTTCAGCCTGCATGTATCCCATATTTATGAGAGCCTGTCGGAGCTGCTTGCGTGAAGCCGATGCAAGAGCATCGTCATATACCACCGGCGCCTGCCCTAATCGGCGCAGCCACTTGTTGTACCACTTGGTGGAATCGCTGCCTGACAGATTGTACATACCTAACTGAAGCTTGGCGAATCCGAGCACCTTATGGTTAGGAATCTGACGTAAATAGTTTACCAGATCAGCACTCTTCACAGCCGATGTGTCATCGACCGTTATATGTACGTTGTCAAGCAGCATGCTCCCGGCAGGGACATGCTTGGTAGTGCTGCAGGCCCATAAAGCAAGCGCTGCAACAACCGTGGCAACTATTCGTGACAGAACGCCGTGATTCATAACTTAAGTGCAAAGTTAATGACCCACGGCGAAATATCCAAAAACATTTATCCTGTCCCTCGAGTGTCTTAATCACGGGTACCGACAAGACGTCCGTCGGAAGCAAAGAGGTATTCATCCACCTTCTCGCCACGCAGGTCCACGGTGTAACCTGTAGGCGAACGCTTCACTGATTCCACCTTACCTTCTACTCCGTGCTTGCGCAGTTCGCGTCGGGCCTTGTCGGGAAGCAGCTTGCCGAGCAGCTCCGATGCCAATACATATCCGTCAGGAGCATCCACCTCCGTCCACGCACCCTTGGCGTCAAAGTCAAGGTCAGTGCCGTCACTGAGCTCTATTTCATAAGTTCCATCATCATACTCGCGCTCGGCTTTCATTACGGTTAGGCCACGGAAATGACGGTCGATAAACTTACGCGCCTCAAGCGGTATCTGTGTATATTCCACCGAACCGGCCACTACCGGACCAACGCCCCCTTCCACTATGGGAAACACACCCTGCGGAGGCACCACTGACTTGTTTTGTGCCTGAACTGAAACGCTCATAGCAGCAGCGGCTATAAACGGCAATAGATAAAACATTCTTTTCATAGTTGTTTCACTTTCTTATTATAACATTTGCATGCAGCCATACATCCGTGATTTAACATCTTTTGATTACAATAGCCTGCCATTCTGGATCACATAGATCTGCAAAAAATATCATGCGTCCCCTCTCCCGGCAGGTGGCTTCAGTCGTGTATCTTCCAGCAAATAGATCAAACAAGTCCCACCCTTGTTGAATTTTATCAAGTCGGAAGTCAAAATATATCAATAAATTGTTATATCTTTGTATCAGTATAAAAGGAGCAACCACCATGGCAAGACCGATAGCAGAAACCCCTATATTAACCGGTGCGGACGCAAAACGCTTTGAACGCCTCAGAAAAGAAGTGGACAGCTTGACTATTGAGCAACGGATAGAAAACACTCGCAAACTGAAAGAAGCTGTTGAAAAGGCAAAAAAAAGGATTAGAATCTGTATATGAATGAACCTTATAAAACTTTCTCCACAGTATAATCTGTCGCCATTTGACTGCGGTGACACAGATTTAAATGATTTTCTGAAAGAGGATGCGATAAATTTCTCAAAACTGCGTATTGCAAACACCTTCATTCTGGAAGATGAGGGGAAAATCGTTGCATATTTTTGTTTGTTGAATGACAAAATAAGCCAACAGGAATCATCTAATAACAAATGGAAGAAAATAAAAACCGAATTTCCTGATGGCAAACAGTTCAGCAGCTATCCGGCAATAAAAATAGGGCGCTTTGCAGTTTCACTGGAGTATCAAGGCCAGAATTTGGGCACAGATCTAATGGCGATGCTTAAAGACATGCTCAATTCCAATCCAAACTATTCTGCATTTCGTTATCTCACGGTTGATGCTTACCTTTCCGCTATAGGTTTTTACGAAATAAATCGGTTTAAGATTCTATCACCTCAGACCCTTGACAAAGATACTCGCCTAATGTTCTTTGACATGATGGAGCTTGCCTGAAACCATACTTTTAACAAACACACGCGGTTTTCGGCACTCGTACAGGCATTCCGGCTATAGGCTGTCGACTTCACGCAGCCATAGGGCGGCGGAGGCATCCGAGGGCATGCGCCAGTCACCGCGCGGCGACAGGCATACACTGCCCACCTTGGGGCCGTCAGGCAGACATGACCGCTTGAACTGCTGGCTGAAGAAGCGCCTGTAGAATGTGTGCATCTGCTGCTTAATCTCAGCATCGTCATATCGCCCGGCAAAAGCCTTACGGGCCAGCAGATACACCCGGTGAGGTGCGAATCCGTACCGAAGCATATAGTACAGGAAGAAATCGGTGAGCTCGTAAGGTCCCACAAGTTCCTCTGTCTTCTGCTTGATATTTCCGCTCTCATCAGCCGGAGTCAGTTCCGGGCTTATGGGCGTGTCTATTATATCTTCAAGCACGGAGCGCTCCCTATCAGAAGCCGCCCGCATGGCAAACCACCGCACAAGATAGCGCACCAACGTCTTTGGCACACCGGCATTGACACCGTACATGGACATATGGTCGCCATTGTAGGTGGCCCATCCTAAAGCAAGCTCGGACAGATCGCCCGTGCCGAGCACTATACCTCCCGTCTGGTTGGCTATATCCATAAGCAGCATGGTGCGGTAACGCGCCTGTGAATTTTCATATGTCACATCCTGCACGGCAGGGTCATGACCTATGTCATGGAAATGCTGCTTAACGGCATCGGCTATAGGTATCTCACGCACGGTGATGCCCAGCAGCGTCATCAGCTCAATGGCATTGCGGTACGTGCGCCCCGTGGTACCGAAGCCGGGCATGGTAACACCTATTATACCCTTGCGGTCTAACCCCAAACTGTCAAAGGTACGTACTGCCACAAGCAGAGCCAAAGTGGAATCAAGCCCGCCGGATATACCCACCGTGAGCGTACGGCATCCTATGGCCTTCATACGCTGCACCAACCCCGCCGACTGGATGAACACTATCTCCGTACAGCGGCTGTCAATGGCATCATCATCAGCAGGCACAAACGGCCGAGGATCTACGCTGCGGTACTGTATGGGATTTGTATTCGTGCTCTCCTCAGAGAAAAACAAGGGCGCATCCCACTCTATGCCTTCAGTACGTGCGCATTTTGAGAATGTGGTGATGTGCATGCGGTCACGCTCTATGGCCATAATGTCAATATCGGCTATGGCTTCATGGTGTTCAGCATTTATGTCCATGCGGTTATTAGTGGCAAGCATAGTGCCACATTCAGCCACCATATCCTTGGGACTAAACACCAAGTCAGTGCTTGACTCGCCATATCCTGCCGAGGCGTACACATATCCGCAATAAAGCCGCGCCGACTGCTGGCGCACAAGGTCAATGGTATAATGATACTTGCCCGTAACATCGTCCGATGCCGACAGATTGAATATCACCTGCGCCCCGGCCAACGCCAGATGGCATGAGGGCGGTACGGGTGCCCACAGATCCTCACACAGCTCTATACCTATGCGCACTCCGTGGCTTTCCAATACATGATTCAGCCGAATCTCACCGGGCGCGAACCACCGGTTCTCATAAAACTCATTATACTCCGGCAGATATATCTTCTCCACTATCTGCGGCGCACCCTGACCTATCAGAGCGGCACAGTTACGCAGAGCGCCTCTGTTCATCATAGGTAAGCCCACTATGGCGTCAAGATTAAGCGTGTAAGCCACCTCCTCCAAGCGGTTCAAGCCCTCACGCGCTGCATCAATCAGCGCACGGTTATGAAACAAGTCAGCACACGTGTAGCCGGTGATGCACATCTCCGGGAACACAGCCACTTCTACCCCGAGGGAGTCAAGACGCCGCATCTCGGAGATAATCCTTTCAACATTGGCATCGACATTGCCCACCGTCACTTGAGGCGACACAGCCGCCACTCTCAGAAAGCCGTCAGTCATATCAGCAGTATTTTTGCTACAAATTTACAAATATTGAACAGAATACCTTATTTTTGCATTCATAAATTATAACAACCCTCATAACTGAACATCACATTACACCATGATAAAAAAAGCATTTTCACTTTGCCTCATTTTGGCCGCAGCGATCCTGCTCCCCATAGGTTCCTATGCATTCAGCAAGGGAGAGAAGAGTGTGGGATTACGCGGAGGATATTCCACCACGCATAATTCGCCTGTGGCCGGCCTGTTTTTTCAGTATCGTTTCACCGAGCACTTCCGTCTGTCGCCCGAAATAGACTACTACTTCCGCCATGACCATACCGATGCGTATGCTCTTAACGTCAATGCTGACATACCTATATCATTAGGTGCTGACTCTCCTGTAAACATATACCCGCTGGCAGGGCTCAACTTCACGTCATGGAACGTGCATCACCCCGGCAGCACTGATCAGAGCGACGACACCAGCACACGCACCTCACGCATGGGCGTCAATGCCGGAGCCGGCATTGAGTACTACGCCACGCCCACGCTGAAATTTGCCCTTGAAGCCAAATATGCCTACGTAAAGCATTTTGACGGCGCCGTAATCACTCTATCCATAGGCTACGTATTCTAATGCCGGAACTGTCAGTAATAGTGCGTGTGTACAACGCAGAAACCACTCTGCGGCGCACACTGCGCTCACTTGCCGCACAGACAGCAACCGATGTGGAATATATCTTTGTCAACGATGGCTCCACAGATGAATCGCTTAAAATCATAGAACACTTCCGTCATAACAATCCGGAATTCAAGGCCGTATCACGGATTGTAAGCCATGACACCAACCGAGGAGCGGCGGCGGCTACGGCCACCGGAGCAGCAGAAGCCTCCGGCCGGTTCATAACAGCGGTGGATTCGGATGATGAACTCACACATGACTACTATGCGTCCATGCTTGCTTGCGTACACGGCAGCGACACCGAGCCTGACGTGGTATGCTCGCCGCTGATCCGTGTAAGCGCTGAAGGTTCTGAATTAAAAGTGCCCTCATATATAACCGAGCCGTTGGACATGATGCCTATTGACACCGCCCACTTTGCACTGTGTAACAAGCTTATACGCCGGTCACATTTTATGAATATAGTCCATGATGAGCCGATAGCCAACTGCTGGGAAGACGTGTGCACAACAGCACCGCTGATAGCGCTACAGCCTCGCATATCCATGTGCATGTGCGCAGGTTACATATATCATGATGCCGTAGCGCGCACATCGGCATCGCGCAGAAAGCCGGACGTAATCATTGAGCAGCGATGCGCCAACACCCGGCTCATAGAGCGCTGGATGCAGCAGCACGAACTTGACTCACACTACCGGCGCTTCCTCACCAATCTGAAATTCCATGCCAAGATAAAATATCTGAGCTCCCGTCCCAGGGACATAAAAGCATGGAAAAACACTTTCCCTGAGGTAAATAGCCGCATATCCGAAATAAACGGGCTTAGCCGTACCCACCGCGCCCTGTTTAAGCTTGCAGCCATTACCCCCACATTCATATCCGAGCCCATGGTGAAGGTATACAATATCTTATTCCGATGATTTTTAAGATTTTTTCAACGCCCCCGTTACCGAGTATACGAACTTGTTGATTATCTTTGTAGAACCAAACAAATAAAATCAAACACAACACTTAACATATGATGAAAAAGATTACAATGATTGCAGCTTCCATAGCCGCAGTGGCCGTGATGTCATGTGCATCGGCACAGGCACCGGTGTACAGCGTTACCGTACCTCTTACTGAGGATGAGGACGACCTCAAAGCATACATCCTTGACTACGATACCGGAGCCAAACTTGACTCCACTATTGTGGAAAACGGCTCAATGGTGTTTCGCGGCACAATAGAGAAGCCCGTACTGGTACAGCTTACCCTTGACGGAGCCCGCATGGGCATGTTCGTACTCGAGCCCGGCGACATAACCGGCGACTCCAAGACACGCGTATTCACCGGCACCCCCGGCAATCAACTCTTCAACGACTTCGGCCGCGCATCATCCGAAATAGGACAGCGCTACCGCGAGGTCGCCGCTGATACCACCGCCGCCGGCAAGGAAAGAGCCAAAGGGATATATGATGAATACAATACGTTCATAGCCCAATCCATGAACGACAACATCAACAACCCGCTCGGCTACTACCTGTTCCTTCAGCAGAGCTACGACATGAGCCGCCCCGAACTTGACAAGGCCATGCAGCAGTACCCCAACCTTGCAGGCAGCAAGCGCCTTGCACGCTTGCGCACCGCACTTGTCAACAAGGAGGAAACCTCCGTGGGCCATAAGTTCAAAGACTTCAGTATAACTCAGCCTGACGGTACCGTGAAGAAACTCAGCGACTATGTGGGCCGCGGCAAGTACACGCTCGTTGACTTTTGGGCCAGCTGGTGCGGGCCATGCATCCGCGAGACCAAGGTGCTCAAGGAGATATATAACCGCTATGCCGACAAGGGGCTTACCGTACTCGGCGTAGCCGTATGGGATGAACCTCAGAACACCCTTGAGGCCATAAAGAAGCACGAGCTGCCCTGGGAATCGATCATCAACGCACAGACCATACCCACTGACATATACGGCATATCAGGCATTCCGTGCATAATCCTGTTCGATCCGGAAGGCAACATAGTAAGCCGTGACAAGCAGGACGCCGAGCTTATAGCCGATGTAGAAACGGCCATGGCCACCATAGGACAGTAACCATACCGTTTGCAAATCACATAAGGAGATGGGCGCACACCGCGCTTATCTCCTTTTATTTTTAACCACGGCTCTTTCATTTAAAATCGACAAGCGATATTGACCCTGCAACAGATTGA
>JAMPBB010000046.1 GCA_023666885.1 Muribaculaceae bacterium
GTATCTCTTCAAAGGAGAATCTAAGACAGTTACTAAACCATGATTAAGTGAGAATTAACCTCAATAATAACCTTAAACATTAACTAAAATTTTTACTCCTATGACCAATCATCTTAAGACGTGGGCGGTTGTACTTATGGCAGCTACGGCTCCGGCGGGTATTGCATATGCAGCCCCTGATGCCGCACCGGCAGCCGTACAGCCCGCTACTGCAACGTGTACAGGTGTGGTTACCGATGCCGAAGGTGAGCCTCTGTTAGGGGCCACTGTTCGTGTAGTAGGCACAACCCTGGGTGCAGCCACCAACATCGACGGTAAGTTCATCATTCCGAACTGTCCCGTCGGCTCAACCATCTCCATTTCATATGTGGGTTACAACACCATGCAGGTGAAGTGGAGCGGTTCAGAAATCAATGTGGTTATGACTGAGAACAACATGCTCGACGAAGTGGTAGTCGTGGGCTTCGGTACTCAGAAGAAAGTAAACCTCACCGGCGCCGTTTCAACTGTAAGCGCCAAAGAAATTTCCGCACGTCCGGTCAACACCGTAGCCGATGCTCTTCAGGGCATGGCCGCCGGTCTTGACGTGCTCGGCTCATCACGCGGTGGTCAGCTCGGCGCAGAACGCTCCATGAACATCCGTGGTACCGGTACCATCGGCTCCGGTTCATCAGTGAACCCGTTGGTACTTATCGACGGTATGGAAGGCGACATCAACCAGCTCAACCCTGCCGACGTGGAAAACATCTCTATCCTTAAGGACGCCGCCGCTTCATCTATCTACGGTTCGCGCGCTGCCGGTGGTGTGATCCTCGTTACCACCAAGACAGGTAAGGAAGGCAAGGTTACCGTAAACTATTCTGACAACTTCCGCTGGAGCCATGTAACCCGCATGCCTAAGATGGCCAACTCTTACATCTGGGCATCGACCATGTCACAGGCTGCAAGAGCCAACCGTCAGAGCTGGTTTACCGACGCTCAGCTCGAAACACTCCGCCTGGCTGTGAACGATCCTTCGCTCCAGACCATGTACCGCAACCCCACCAACAACCACTGGGAAGTATGGGACGAAACTCCTATCCTGCCTACAGGCAATACTGACTGGCTTGACGAGCACTTCGGCAAGACCTCATTTGCACAGGAACACAACGTAAGCCTTACCGGCGGTACCGAGAAGTATGACTTCTACTTCTCCGGCAACCTCCTGAGCCAGGAAGGTATCCTGCGCTGGGGCGACGACAGCCAGCACCGCTACACTGTCAATGCCAAGATCAACGTGAAGATAGCAAAGTGGCTCCAGTTCGGTTACAGCGCACGCTGGTACCGCGGTCAGTACGATGCTCCTTCATTCGTATCGAACTATGCATCAAACGAGCTCTACCACAACATAGCCCGTTACTGGCCTATAGTTCCCACACATGACCCCAACGGATATCCCGTAGTAGAATCATTCATCGACGCCATGCAGAACGGCGGCCGCTATAAGACTTGGGAAGACAAGTTCGACCAGCAGTTTGCATTCCGCATCAATCCTTTCGAAGGCCTGAACATCAATGCCGAATTCAACTACCGCTCGGACAATGCCAACACCAAGCAGGATGTTCAGCAGGCTTACGGTTGGGACTGCGACGGCAACCCCTACGCACGTAACCCTAACGGCTATCCCTTCGGTGCCGGTGGTTCAGGTAGCCGCGTTTACGAGTACAACTATCGCTCGAACTACTTCAACCCCAACATCTACGGCACATACTCAAAGACATTTGCCGAGGATCATAACCTGAAGGTAATGGCCGGTTTCCAGAGCGAATGGTACCACTATGACGACTTCTCAGCTCAGAAGAACGACATAATCAACCGTCTGCCCTATCTGACCACCACTAACGGTAAGACCATCAACGTAGCCGGTGGCGCCGCCACTTGGTCCACAGCCGGCTGGTTCGGCCGTATCAACTATGACTATGCAGGCCGCTACCTCGTAGAAGGTAACATACGTTACGACGGTTCATCACGCTTCCGCGCTTCTACCCGTTGGACATGGAGCCCCTCATTCTCATTAGGCTGGAACATAGCTCAGGAAAACTTCTGGCAGGACTATCAGGATGTATGCAACACCCTTAAGCTCCGCTACTCTTGGGGTAAGCTCGGCAACCAGAACACCAACTCATGGTATCCCACATACGTAGCCATGGGCTACAGCCCCTCATCATCAGGCTGGCTCATCAACGACGGCGACAAGGGCACCCTCTCATCAATGCCCGCACTCGTGTCAAACAGCCTTACATGGGAAAAGAACCGCACTTGGGATATAGGTGTTGACTGGGGTCTGTTCAACAACCGACTCACCGGTAGCTTCGACTACTATAACCGTAAGACCATTGACATGGTAGGCCCCGGCGAAGTTCTGCCCGGCGTATTCGGAGCTTCCGTTCCTAACGTGAACAACCTCTCCATGACCTCAAAGGGTTGGGAGCTTTCCATAAGCTGGCGTGACCGCATAGGCGACTTCAACTACGGCATCACCGCCAACCTCTATGACCACACAGTTACTATCGATGAATATCCTAACGAGGACAACACTCTGAGCAAGTACTACAAGGGCGCCAAGCTCGGCGACATATGGGGTCTTACCACCATAGGCATAGCCAAGACCGATGCCGAAATGCAGGAACACCTTTCAAAGGTAAGCCAGAGCCAGTTAGCCACTTCAGGATGGCAGGCCGGTGATATAATGTATGCTGACCTTGACGGCGACGGTGAAATCACTTCAGGCGACTGGACTCTTGAAGATCATGGCGACTACAGCATAATCGGTAACTCAACTCCCCGTTACAGCTTCGGCCTTAACCTCGACGCTTCTTGGAAGGGCTTTGACATCAAGGTATTCTTCCAGGGCATAGCCAAGCGCGACTACTGGGCATCAGGTCCTATGATGTTCGGTACCGTAGGCGGCACAGGCGGCAAGTGGCAGGCAGTGGTTTACGAACCTCACCTTGACTACTTCCGTCCCGAAGGCACCGACGATCCTCTGGGCGTGAACATTGACTCTTACTATCCCCGTGTAAACTGGGGCGGTCCCAACAACACCTACACCCAGACCCGTTACCTCCAGAACGCAGCTTACTGCCGCCTGAAGAACGTGACCATAGGCTACACCCTGCCTCAGGTACTTACCCGCAAGGCTTACATAGAGCGTGCACGTATATTCCTGTCAGGTGAAAACCTCGCTACCATAACCAGCTTTACCAAGATGGGCGACCCCGAACTCATCGAGGCTTACAACAGCGGCTACGGCTTTGCCAAGGTTTATCCTCTGTCACGCGTATTCTCATTAGGTCTTAACGTAACCTTCTAAACTATCATCAAGAATCAATATGAAAACTTATATAAAAGCCCTTATTATAGGAGCGTCGCTGACCGGACTCACCGGTTGTAACGACTATCTTGACAGGGAGCCGGAGGACAAGCTCATTCCTGAGACTTTCTTCACCACAGCGGACAATCTGCTCTCCTATACGCTGAACTTCTATACTATCCTCCCCTCTCACTCGAGCAATGCCTATCAGTTAGGTACATTCTCATCTGACAACGGCACCGACAATCAGGCCGGACGTGACTATTCAACACGTTTCTCTCCCGGTGAATGGCTCACCAGCTCAAGCAGCGCCAACTGGAGCTTCACCAACATCCGCCGCCTCAACTACTTCTTCAACTATGCTCAGCCTAACTATGAGGCAGGTACCATAACCGGCAGCCCCACAAATATAAATCAGGCTATGGGCGAGGCTCACTTCCTGCGCGCCTACTCATACTGGGCATACTACAGCGCCGTAGGTGACTATCCTATCATCGACGGCCTGCTGCCTGACGATAAGGAAACCCTTCTCGAGGCTTCAGTACGTCAGCCCCGCAACAAAGTGGCCCGCTATATTCTTGATGATCTTCAGGAAGCTATAAATCTTCTGCCCGAAAATTCAAGCTACGGCAAGAACGGCTTGACTAAGGACTGCGCCCGCGTATTCCGCAGCCGCGTGGCTCTCTTTGAAGGCACATGGCTCAAGTACCACAAAGGCACCGCACTGGTTCCCGGCGGACCCGGCTGGCCCGGCGATGCCTCACTGCTTGGCAGCTTTGACATTGACAGCGAAATCAGCTACTTCCTCACCGAGGCTATGAAGTCGGCCAAGGAAGTTGGTGACAAGTTCGTAAACAATCTGGTAAACAACACTGCTTCAGCTGAAGGTGAAGGCCCGGGCTTCGTAGAGCAGAACCCCTACTTCTGCATGTTCAACTCCGTTAATCCCGGCGTATATGACGAGGTACTCATGTATCGCGCCTACAGCCTTGATCAGGGCAACGGCTACCAGACTCAGATACAGGCTCAGTTCCAGAAGAACGCAGGCGGTACAGGCTGGACTCGCGGTATGGTCAACTCATTCCTTATGAGCAACGGTCTGCCCATCTACGCTGCCGGTTCAGGCTACGATCCCGCCTGGGAGGATCAGGGCGTTGACGCCAACCTTCAGGGTCGTGACTCACGTATAGTTATCTTCACCAAGGGTGACAACTCTATCATCACCTACGGTCTGGACGGAAACTCACCTGCCAAGTACCGCATGGGTTGGCTCATGGGCGGTGAAACCGCTACTTGCTGCCCCACCGGCTATGCAGTGAAGAAGGGTCAGGGCTATGACTACGCTGAAGCCTCAGGTAACCTCCAGTCAGTAACCGGTTCTATCACATTCCGCGCCGTTGAAGGTCTGCTCAACTACATGGAAGCATGTGTAGAGCTTAACGGATCAGTGGACGGTACCGCCGGAGGCTACTGGCGCGCCATACGTAACCGCGCTAAGGTAGATCCTGACTACAGCAAGACCATTGCCGCCACCAACATGACTGAGGAAGCCAAATGGGACTGGGGTGCATACTCACACGGTGCGCTCGTATCGCCCACGCTGTACAACGTTCGCCGCGAACGCCGCAACGAGCTCTGCGCCGAGGCTCAGCGTATGCTTGACCTGCGCCGCTGGTGTGCTCTTGACCAGATGATCACCACTCCTTACCAGATAGAGGGTATCAAGTACTGGGGTACCGTTTACAACGATCCCAACAGCCCCCTCTGCCTCAAGTATGAGAACGGCAGCTACATCACACCCGTTGTAGATGAAAACAGCAATGATGCCACAATGTCATCATCGGCCAACAGCCTCTATGTACGTCCTTACCAGATATCAAAGGTGGGTGGCAACCCCGTATGGGATGGCTATCACTTCACACGCGCCCACTACCTAAGCCCCATAGGACATCAGGACTTCGTAGACGCATCACCTGACAAGAAGGCTGAAAACTCAGTAATATATCAGAATCCCGGATGGTCAGTTTCAGGTAGCGAACCTGCCTCTAACATCTAAAAACACCGATTCCGTAACATAACGGGCGGGGAAAAGTCATAAAGGGCTTTTCCCCGCCTTCATTTTATACTATCTTTGCGCCCATGAAACGACTTATCATAACCCTTACGGCTCTATTAGCCATACTTGCCGCACAGGCTGCGGCTCCTGTAAGAATACTCTATATAGGCAACAGCATAACCATGGGCGCCCTCCTTAAGAACCCTGACAAGGAATCGGCTCCGGCACGGGCCTCGGAGTATGTGGCCGCACGCACGGGCCGCCATGTGGACATGCGTAACTGCGGTGTGAACGGAGCCACCACGCTCTACTTCCTGCCCGTGGCCGGCACGCACTTCAATGACGTGATGAAAGCCACCCGTGAGCTCTCAGCCGATGGCACCGGACTGATCATATCAGTGGCATTGGGCACCAATGACAGCGCTCAGAAAGGTCCGCTCGGTGCTCCGGTAGTGCCCATTCAGTATTACACCAACATGCAGGCCATAATCACCGAGCTGCTCACGGCACTTCCCTCGGCCCGGGTGGTGATACAGTACCCCATATGGTACAGCCCCACCACCTATAACGGAGCCATGTACCTCCGTGCCGGGTTGGAAAGGCTACAGACATACTTCCCCATGATTGACCGCCTGGTACAGGACTACGCCGCCACACATCCCGGAAGAGTATTTGCCGGGCGCCGCGATGCGTATGCCCAATTCGAGAACCAAACCGACCTGTTCATCCCCGAGCAGGGCAATGCCGGGACCTTCTATCTGCACCCCAATCCTACCGGAGCTGACCGTCTGGGCTCCATATGGGCCGAAGCAATCATTGCCGCGCTCAAAGATTAGCCGTCCGCGCAAAAAAAATTTTGCTACTCCGGACAAAATCACTAACTTTGCGCCGCTTTAGGCCCATAGCCATAGTGTGATGGGAAATTAAGAAGCCTTAATTTTTAGTAACACATTAATCAAACAAACCAAAATGAAGACATTTCAGCTCAGCGCCGAACCCCGTACCGACCTCGGCAAGAAAGCAGCCCGCACCCTGCGCTCAGAAGGTAAAATACCCGTAGTGCTCAACGGCGGTGAAATCATCACCCTCCCTTACACCGGTACACTCCGTGACGGTGAGAAGATAGTAGAGATAGGACGTGGCCGCGGACTCATCACCACTGACCTTGCCGTGACCAACGAGGCAGTACGCAAGCTCATATACACTCCTGACATCTACGCCATAGAGCTCGACATAAACGGCGAAAAGCGTATGGCCGTACTCAAGGACATACAGTTCCATCCCGTAAAGGACAGCATACTCCACATTGACCTGCTTGAGGTAAATGACAAGAAGCCCGTGGCTATAGAAGTGCCCGTGAAGCTTGAAGGCCATGCCGAAGGTGTGAAGGCCGGTGGTAAGCTCTCACTCTCCATGAAGAAGATCCGCGTCAAGGCTATATACACAGCCATACCTGAACGTGTGGTTATCAACGTGGACAATCTGGGTCTGGGCAAGACTCTCCAGATAGGCGACCTCCACTTCGAAGGCCTCGAACTGATGAACGCCAAGAACGCCGTAGTATGCGCCGTACAGCTCACACGTGCCGCACGTGGTGCAGCTGCCGCAGCCGCCAAGTAAACATACCGACATAGCGTATGAAATACTTGATTGTGGGTCTGGGCAACATAGGCGATGAATATCGCGGCACTCGCCACAACATAGGTTTTAGAATATTGGATGCCTTTGCCGAGGCATCCAATATTTCTTTTTCCACGGAGCGTTACGGCGATGTAGGGCGCGGACGCGTCAAGAACAAGCAGGTGGTGCTTCTGAAACCGTCCACCTACATGAATCTCAGCGGTAACGCCGTACGCTACTGGAAGGAGAAGGAAGGCATAGACACTGACCATATCCTGGTACTGGTGGATGACATAGCACTCCCCTTCGGCACTATACGCCTGAAGCCGCGCGGCTCCGATGCCGGGCACAACGGGCTCAAGAACATAGCCGCCATGCTGGGCACCGATGCATATCCGCGTCTGCGCTTCGGCATAGGGGCGGACTATCCCAAGGGATGTCAGATAGACTATGTGCTGGGCCATTTCACCCTTGATGAGCGGCAGGCGCTCCCGGCTCGCGTGGAGGTAGCTGCCGATGCCGTACGTGAGTTCCTGCTGGCCGGGCTGGACCGGGCCATGAACCGCTACAACAATGCCTGAGCCATGAATGAAGTACGCATAGACAAGTGGTTGTGGGCCGTACGCGTGTTCAAGACACGCTCCATAGCCACCGAAGCCTGCAAGAAAGGCCGCGTGATGATAGGCGACACGCCGGTAAAACCGTCACGCACCGTAAAGCCCGGCGATGTGGTAAGAGTGCGCAAATCGCCCGTCACTTACAGCTTCCGCGTGCTGGCCGTGACGCAAAACCGCATGGGAGCCAAGCTCGTGCCGGAATACATGGAGAACATTACCCCCCAGAGCGAGCTGCACCTGCTGGACATGGTGAAGATAAGCGGATTCATTGACCGCCGGAAGGGCTTGGGACGTCCTACCAAGCGTGAAGGCCGCGAGCTGAGCCGGTTTACTGAAGAAGCTGCCGATAGCTGGGAATACGGCCTTGACTTCGATGACCTTGACGATTTCGATGATGAAGGCAATTTTTTCACCGATACGGAATAATTTTGTATATTCGCAAATAAAAAACATAGATATATATGTACAGAACCAATACATGCGGCGAACTGCGTCTTTCCGATGCCGGACGCACCGTGACACTGGCCGGTTGGGTACAGCGTGCCCGCAAAATGGGCGGCATGACATTTGTGGATGTCCGTGACCGCTACGGCATAACCCAGATAGTATTCGATGCCGACACTGATGCGGCTCTCCATGAGGCAGCCTCCCGCCTGGGCCGCGAATTTGTGATACAGGTTACCGGTAAAGTTACCGAACGTACAAGCAAGAACCCGAACCTGCCCACAGGCGATGTGGAAATCATAGCCACTGACCTGAATATTCTGAACCGCTCTGATGTGCCCCCCTTCACAATAGAGGATGACACCGACGGCGGTGATGACCTGCGCATGCGTTACCGCTATCTGGATCTGCGCCGCGGCTGCGTGCGCCGAAATCTGGAGCTGCGCCACCGCATGGCCTTCGAGATACGCCGCTACCTTGACTCCAAGGGCTTCCTTGAAGTGGAGACTCCGGTACTGATAAAGTCAACGCCCGAGGGTGCGCGTGACTTCGTGGTGCCCTCACGCATGAATCCCGGCGAGTTCTACGCGCTGCCCCAGAGCCCGCAGACGTTCAAGCAGCTGCTCATGGTGAGCGGATTTGACCGCTACTTCCAGATAGTGAAATGTTTCCGTGATGAAGACCTGCGCGCCGACCGTCAGCCTGAGTTCACACAGATTGACTGCGAAATGTCATTCGTGGAGCAGGAGGACGTATTACAGATGTTCGAGGGACTGGTAAAACACATATTTAAATATGTAAAGGACATAGACTTCACGGAACCATTCCCCCGCATGACCTGGGCCGATGCCATGCGCCTGTACGGCTCGGACAAGCCCGACACACGCTTCGGCATGGAATTTGTGGAGCTGAAGGACCTCACCGAGGGCAAAGGCTTTGCCGTGCTTGATGACGCTCCTTATGTAGGCGCCATAGTGGCTCCGGGCTGCGCATCCTATCCCCGCAAGCAGCTTGACGGCCTCACCGACTTCGTGAAGCGCCCGCAGATAGGTGCCAAGGGGCTGATGTGGGTCAAGTATGAGGCTGACGGCTCGGTGAAGAGCTCGGTAAGCAAATTCTACACTGAGGAAGAGCTTAAGAAGTGGCTTGAGCGCGGCGGTGCCGCTCCCGGTGACCTGATGCTCATTCTGGCCGGTGAAACCATGCGCACACGCAAGCAGCTATGCGAGCTCCGCCTCGAGATGGGCTCACGTCTGGGTCTGCGTGACCCGCAGAAGTTCTCTTGCCTGTGGGTGGTGGACTTCCCTCTGTTCGAATGGGATGAAGAGACGCAGCGCTACTACGCCATGCACCATCCCTTCACATCGCCCAATCCTGAGGACATAGACATGCTTGACACTGACACCGGTGCAGTACGCGCCACGGCCTATGACATGGTGGTAAACGGCAACGAGCTCGGCGGCGGCAGCATACGTATACATGACTCCGAACTTCAGGACAAGATGTTCCGTCTGTTAGGCCTGAGCGAAGAGGATGCCCGCTACAAATTCGGCTTCCTCATGGACGCCTTCAAGTACGGCGCACCACCTCACGGCGGACTCGCCTTCGGGTTTGACCGCTTCGTGTCCATCTTGGCCGGCCTTGACTCCATACGTGACGTGATAGCATTCCCGAAGAACAATTCCGGACGTGACATGATGATCGATGCCCCGTCACGCATAGATGACAGTCAGCTCGACGAGCTTTGCATACGTGTAGATATGCCCGCCGATAAGTAATGCCGGACATATCACAAATAATATCAGCCATAGAGGACTTTGCTCCGCTCCGTCTTCAGGAGGAGTGGGACAATTCCGGGCTGCAAGTAGGCTCAGCCGAGGCTCCGTGCACCGGCATCATGCTGTGTGTGGATCCCACTGAGGAGGTGATACGCGAGGCGGCCGCCACGGGCTGCAACCTTGTCATAGCCCACCATCCGCTGCTGTTTCGCGGCCTGAAGACCATAACCGGAGCCAATCCCGTACAGCGAGCCGTGATAGCCGCCATACAGCTCGGCATTACTGTGTACAGCGCCCACACATCCATGGACAACGCCCATGCCGGAGTGTCGGCCCGAATGTCCAGGATGCTCGGGCTGGCGGATGTCAAGGTGCTTGAGCCGCGCCCTACCGACCCGGCCACCGGATCGGGAGCCATAGGCACACTGCCCGAACCGCTGCCGGTATCCGCTTTCATACAGAGGATAAAGGACACATTTGACACCCCTGTGGTGCGATGCTCCGTGAGCCGTCCGCAGTCAGTAAGCCGCGTGGCTCTGTGCGGCGGAGCGGGCGCATTTCTGATACCCCGTGCCGTAACCCTTGGTGCCGATGCATTCATATGCTCCGACACCCGCTATCATGAGTTTGCCGACTTCGGCTCTGACATTCTCATAGCTGACATAGGCCACTATGAAAGCGAGCACTGCATTACTTCAATATTTTACGACATAATTCGGGAAAAATTTCCTAACTTTGCAGTCCGGCAATCCGTTGCCGCAACAAACCCGATAACTTACATGTAAACCATGGCTACAGCAGATAAAAACAAACAGGAGCAGCCTACTCTGTCAGTGGAGTCAAGGCTCAAAGCACTTTACCGCCTCCAGACCATCCTCTCACAGATAGACCGCATCAAGACCGTACGCGGTGAGCTACCGCTCGAAGTACGTGACCTTGAGGACAGCATCGAGGGCCTTCACACTCGCATAGCCAATTTCCACAAGGAGATAGAGGAGTTACGCAAAAAGAGCGCACTCGAGCAGGAAAAGATACATGAAGCCGGCGCCAAGATAACCAAATACAAGGAGCAGTTGGACAATGTGCGCAACAACCGTGAGTTTGACCTCCTGTCAAAGGAAATAGAATTCCAGACCCTGGAGATAGAGCTCTGCGAGAAGCACATCAACGAGTATGCCCGAGTAATGGACGCCAAGACCGCCGAGATAGCATCTACCGAGGAGCATCTGGCCGATCAGGAACACATTCTGGCCGACAAGCGAAAGGAGCTCGAAGAGATAGTGAGCGAAACCAAGCAGGATGAGGAGCGTCTGCGCGAGGAAGCAAAGTCGATAGAACCCGACATAGACGCCCGCACCCTCACAGCATTCAAGCGCATACGCAAGAACGCCCGCAACGGCCTGGGCATCGTCTACATCCAGCGTAACGCCTGCGGCGGATGCTTCAACCGTATCCCCCCGCAGAAACAGATGGAGATAAAGATGCACAAGAAAGTGATAGTATGTGAATACTGCGGCCGCATAATGATAGACCCCGAGCTGGCCGGAGTGGAAGCCCCCGAGCAGCCCGCATCCAAGAAATAAGCGCACATACATCTCCACCGCGCACACCCATACGGCGGAACCCCGTACAGAGGCTACACATTATATGACAGCCTTGTGTCGGGATTCCGCCTTTTATGTCAGTAGGATGTCAGCCCCTGTCATGTCACATGCAGCAACGGTAAGTTTTGATGTCCAATATTTTATGCCACCTTCAACCTTTTTGGCACAAAATTTGTTTTTATAGTACGCTGAAGGAAATAACCAATATTCATAAGCAATAACATAAAACATAATATAACTCTTAAACTTACCTAATTATGGGAAAGATTATAGGCATAGACCTTGGTACAACCAACTCATGTGTTTCCGTTCTTGAAGGAAACGACCCCGTAGTGATACCTAACAGCGAAGGACGTAACACCACCCCTTCCATTGTAGCATTCGTTGACGGCGGCGAACGTAAAGTAGGTGACCCCGCCAAGCGTCAGGCCATCACAAATCCTAAACGCACCATCTACTCCATCAAGCGCTTCATGGGCGAGACCTACGGCCAGGTGGAAAAAGAAATAGAACGTGTACCTTACAAGGTGGTCCGCGCCGCCAATGACACTCCGCGTGTAGACATTGACGGACGTGAGTACACCCCGCAGGAAATCTCAGCCATGATTCTTCAGAAGATGAAGAAGACCGCCGAGGACTATCTCGGACAGTCAGTGACCGAAGCCGTGATAACGGTACCTGCCTACTTCAACGACTCTCAGCGTCAGGCCACCAAGGAAGCCGGTGAGATAGCCGGCCTTACCGTAAAGCGTATAGTCAACGAGCCTACTGCCGCTGCACTCGCCTACGGCCTTGACAAGACCAACAAGGATCAGAAGATAGCTGTATTCGACCTCGGTGGCGGTACATTCGATATATCCATCCTTGAGCTCGGCGACGGCGTGTTTGAAGTGAAATCTACCAACGGTGATACCCATCTGGGCGGTGATGACTTTGACCACGTGATTATCGATTGGCTTGCCGATGAATTCCAGAAAGATGAAGGCGTGGACCTGCGTCAGGATCCTATGGCTCTGCAGCGTCTTAAGGAAGCTGCCGAAAAAGCCAAGATAGAGCTTTCAAGCACCACAAGCACCGAGATAAACCTGCCTTACATCATGCCGGTCAACGGTATTCCAAAGCACCTCGTGAAGACCCTTACCCGCGCCAAATTCGAGCAGCTTGCCGACCGCCTCATACAGGCCACCATCAAGCCCTGCGAACAGGCTCTTAAGGACGCTGACCTCACAGCTAAGGACATTGATGAGGTAATACTCGTAGGCGGATCGACACGTATACCCGCCATACAGCAGATAGTAGAGAAGTTCTTCGGCAAGGCACCCTCAAAGGGCGTCAACCCCGATGAAGTGGTAGCCGTAGGCGCAGCCATACAGGGCGGCGTACTATCAGGCGATGTCAAGGATGTACTGCTGCTCGACGTTGTGCCCCTGTCAGTAGGTATCGAAACTCTCGGCGGCGTGATGACCAAGCTTATTGAGGCCAACACCACCATACCTACCCGTAAGAGCGAAACATTCTCTAC
>JAMPBB010000047.1 GCA_023666885.1 Muribaculaceae bacterium
TTTCTATGGCTTATAAGCCGAAATGTATAGGGGGCGAAGCGGGCGATTCTTTACTATAAGCATATGCGGTTTATACTCCATAGGGACAGCCTTGCCTTTCCGCATTATATCAACCAACTCATATAATTTCATCAATTTCTTTGGCTGATTTCTATATCGCTTGAAATCTTTCTTGAACTGCCTGCCGCTCTTTACCTCTTTCATTCCGCTGTCAGCGATTTAACAAATGCATCATAGCTATCCATGTTTACTGCCGTCAAAGTTGACTCATCTTCAGCCTCCTTAATGGCTGCCACAGTGGTAGAGTTAGGTATGTTATAAGCCACATCCATAAGTATTGTCTCCACATAATTGTTCAGGCTGCGATTATCCATTGCTGCCAACTGCTTTAGCCTGTCTAACAATTCCGTGCGAAGCCTGAACATAGCTGATTTTCTATTTGCCGCTAATTCCATAATGATATCATTTTTATAGCAAAACTATATATTATTAATATCAAAACCAAATCACAGGCGGGAAAGTTTGATAAAAATAATAATGGATCCTCAGTGTGCCTACAGGAACATCAGCACGAGTACTTGTGCCAGTATCACCCTTGTAAACATTGACAGGGGGTACACGGTGGCATAAGCCACGGCCGGATTATCACCGGGCACGGTATCATCAGCGTAATTCAGCGCCATAGGATTGGCCATGGCACCGCACAGCATGCCGCAAGCGCTACCGAAATCTATCCTCCCGCAGCGCATAGCCACCACCGCCATTATCACCACCGGCACAAACGTAACCACAAATCCGGTGCATATCCATATCACGCCATCAGCCCGGAGTATTGTGTCAAGGAACTGACCGCCTGAGTCCAATCCTAAACACGCCAGATACAGTGACAGCCCTATGCCGCGCAGCATCAGATTGGCACTGCGTGTGGTATAGGTTATCATATGGAACCGCGGCCCGAAACTGCCTATAAGTATGCCCACCACTATCGGGCCTCCGGCCAGCCCCAACTTTACCGGAGTGCTCATGCCGGGCACGGATATTGGTATCGAGCCGAGCATCAGACCAAGCACTATACCTATGAATATGGCGGCAAGATTCGGATCCTTAAGCGTGCGTACCGTATTGCCCAACACCTTCTCCACATTCTCTATGGCCTTGGCCTCGCCTACCACTGTCAGACGGTCGCCGAGCTGAAGTATGAGCCCCGGTGTGGCAAGTAGCTGCACCCCGCTTCGGCTCACACGGCTTATGTTTATCCCGTAACTGTTGCGCAGACGCAGCGAGCCTAACCGCTTGCCGTTTATCTCCGGACGGCTCACCACTATATGCTTTGATATCAGCTCGCTGTCTATAGCGTTCCAGTCTATGTCATCCTTATTCCAGTCCTTGGCCTCCTTGAGTCCGAACAGTACGGTGAGAGCCTCGGCATCAGTTTCCGAAGTTATTACAAGCAGCCGGTCATTGTGCATAAGCACTGTATCCGACGCCGGTATGCTCACCTTTCCGTCACGCCACAGGCGCGATATTACAAACTTATGGTTTACCAAACTTGCTATATCCTTTACGCTGCGCCCATATATGGCCGGATTCTCCACCTGATAGGTGGCTATATAAGTATGATTATTGTCCTCATGCTCGGCTACCTCCAAGTCTTTTTCCCGTACAAACAGTTTACGCACAGCTATCATGGCCAGAATCACGCCCACCACGCCTAACGGATATGTCACTGCACAGCTCAGTGCCGCACTGCTCGAAGGCAGTCCCAACTGTTCCAAAGTCTGCTGAGCGGCACCTAATGCCGGAGTATTGGTAGTGGCTCCGCACAGTATGCCCACCATATCGGCCATGGATATATTCAGCGCATAGGCCAGCGCTATGGCCACCGCCGTACCTGACAGCACCACGCCAAGTCCAAGCATATTGAGTTTCAGGCCGCCGGAGCGGAATGAGCTGAAGAATCCCGGCCCCACTTTCAGACCCAGCTCATACACGAACAGTACCAGTCCGAAACTCTGCGCATACGTAAGCATGGCCGGATCTATGGATAAGCCTATATGCCCCGCCAGAATACCGGCAAAGAACACCCACGTTACACCCAGCGATATGCCGGCTATGTGTATCTTGCCCAGGCCCAGACCCACAGCTATTATAAGCGAAATCACTATCACCGCTTGCAGCGGCGTGTGATCCGTTATTATGCTTTGTATCCATTCCATAAGTGCGGCAAAGGTAGCCCAATCATTCCGATTATGCAAATACCCCTGCGCTTGTATATGTTTAGACAAACCCCTATCTTTGCGCTGCAAATTAGATAACCGTATGTACATCCTCAAGACCTTCAAGATACTCGCCATAATAGCCCTTGCTCTGTTGGCCTCATGTGCAGCCATATGGAAATGGTATGACGCGAATCATCCGAGCGGAAGCAACGACTATTACGCCAAGCTTACCCCCAAGGAGGGTGTAGAATCACGCTATCTGGCTCCCGGACCCTTTGAAGTCAGCTATTTTGAGGCGGAGGCCCCGGCTCGCTTGAAAAATTCAAAGTATGGTATCCGGCCGATATGACATCTTCAGCGGCCAAATATCCGCTTATCATATCCAACAACGGCACCGGCTGGGGTGCTTCAAAGTATCAGGAATGGTTCCGCCATATGGCCGGATGGGGGGTTATAGTTGTAGGTAATGAAGAACCTACTACATGGGACGGTAAGGCCACACAGACATCTCTCGAATGGATACTGTCACTTGACGCCGATCCGGCTTCGCTGTTCCATAATCACATTGACCGTGCACGGATAGCCACTATCGGCCATTCACAGGGCGGTACCGGCGTTATTAACTCCGTAACAGCCATTGCCGCCCATGATATATTCAAGACAGCCGTAATACTTGCCAGCTCGTTCAACGGCTACAGTTCGTTCCTAAAATGGGACTGCGATGCATCTAAAATACGCATACCCACTCTCATACTCGCTGCCAAGGAAGATGCCCTCACACCCGAGGCCGATCTTCGGAAGCTATATGGCGCTATACCTGACAGCACGTTTGCCGTCATGGGGCGCCGTCTAAATTGCGGTCACGGCGACATGCTGGTATTTGCCGATGGCTACGTTACTGCATGGATGATGTGGCAACTTAAAGGCGATTCCATTGCCGCACGCGCCTTCATCGGCCCCGAGCCGGAACTGGCCTCTGACAGCTGTTTTATCGACGTTCTGATACGCTGAGGTATTTTTCCCGTTCCGAATGTGACAAATTAGTCACGCATCCCCCACACCGTGGCAGTATCTTTGCAGCATAAAAACCATTTATATATTTATGCTATGAAGAATACTGCTCTGATTTCAGCCCGCGAGGCTATGACTGTGGACACAAACATGTTTCAGGATCTGCGCATACGCAAGCTCCTCAAGTATCATGGCGCTGAGTCCATAGCCGTGTACATTTCACTTTTAGGATTTATAAGCCGTAGCCAAGGGTACTATATGGCATGGGATGCGGATCTGCCCTTCGCCATAGCCGAACAGACCCGCCTTGAAGAGGACTATGTCAGCGAAGTCATATCGTACATGATTGAAATAGGGCTGCTGTCAGGCGAGGTAGTCCACGAGTCAGGCGTGCTGACATCCAAGGAAATTCAGGAGCGCTATCTGTCCACGCGCCGTCCCTCGGCTCGCAAGGACGCTCTGCCGTATTATAAGCTAACGGACAGGGACACGCCTCCACTACCTGCCCCAATCACATACCCCATCGCTGAAAAATCCCGCAGCTCGTTGCGTCCGTCACCTCAGGCCGACACTCCCCCTACCGAAACACCCCCTCCCCTACATACTGGTGCCAATATCAATGCGCACCGAAACAAGGTATCCGAAGCACATCAGTTTCCGCCATGCCGGGCTGTAACCATACAAAAGGATGTGTCTAAACCGTGCGATGAACGGATTTAATGTACGCCGAAACAATTAAATATGGTCATCTTCTCATCTACATTATCAGGATTCAGCACACGCACCCCATATTCACCGAATTGCGGTTCAAGGGTAAGAATGTAGGATGACTCGCCATATTTGTCGGCCTTATACGGTACATGGTCAAGGTCATTCTGAGTAAGAGTGCCTAACCAGTTCAGTTTGGCCAGCTCTATACGACGCTCCTTTTTCTTTTCCTCAAATTCAAGTACCTGTATGAATGAGGCCGGATCGTTAAGATTGTCCTTACAGCGCACTATCAGCATTATGGGATATCCAAGCTTAATCTGAGTGGTTGACCGTCCACCCTTAATTATCATTTTTTCCCTGACGTTTCCAATGTCAAACAATATCAATCCTGCCGACGCCGATGTACGTAACTTTACATTCGATTTCTCGGCCGGTACTGCTATCGTATCGCCATCTATCACCTGAAGTACTGCCACTTCACCCGCCCATTTAGGCTCATACTTTTGGGCCATGGCGTTCAGAGCACCCATAGCCAACACTAAAGTCATTGATATAAGTAATCTCATCATAGTAACGTATATTTGATCTATGCAAATATATCAAACCTCCTTATCAAAACCAACCTCCTATCCAAAAATCTCCATTTATGAAGCCATATTCACCAAACCCTTCCGCATCCGGCCAAACCACGGATCAAAATCGCGCCAAATCACGGATTGAAATTGCGCCAAATTACGGATTAAAAACCGGCCAAATTACGGATTGACAAATTAAAGTGTTATATTTGCACCCATAAACTAACTGATTATGGCCAAGTTAAAATTATATCATCCACGTATAGCCGATAAAATTCTTGAACGGAAACTGAAAGGGAAAGGAGCAGTTCTTATTGAAGGTGCAAAATGGTGTGGAAAAACTACCACTGCCGAACAGCAGGCTAAAAGCGTTCTATACATGTCGGAACCGGGTATGTTACAACAGAACATTCAATTAGCACGCATCAATCCGCAATTACTCCTTAAAGGTGAGAATCCCAGACTCATTGATGAATGGCAGATAGCTCCACAACTTTGGGATTCAGTTCGTTTTGAAGTTGACCATAGGCATCAATTAGGATTGTTCATACTAACAGGCTCAAGTGTACCTCCGGATATGAGCAATGTGATACATAGCGGAACTGGTCGATTTGCATGGATAAGAATGCGTCCAATGTCACTCTGGGAATCAGGCGACTCTTCTGGTGACATATCATTGTCAACTCTTTTTGACTGGAATCAAGAAATATCAGGAATATCTAATATTGATTTGGAACTTATGGCATTTATCACATGTCGTGGCGGTTGGCCTTTAGCCATTGACATGACTGATGACATAGCATTAGACCAAGCATTTGACTATGTGGCAGCCGTTGAACAACGAGATATACAATGGGCCGATGGAATTTCTCGTGATCCGACAAGGGTGCACAGAATCTTGCGGTCATATGCACGTCATCAGGGAACACAAATTTCAAATTCAGCTATACGAGCAGACTTGATTGAGAATGAGGGCGAATCATTTAACTTGGACACCATAGCATCATATATCACCGCTCTTAAAAGGATATTTGTAATAGAAGATGTCGAAGCCTGGAATCCCAATCTCCGTTCAAAAACTGCTATACGGTCATCAGATACTCGTTATTTTACAGATCCCTCAATCGCTACAGCGGCTCTTGGCATAGGTCCTTCCGACTTAATCTCTGATCTCAATACATTCGGATTGATATTTGAAACATTATGTATGCGTGACTTAAGAGTATATGCTGAAGCCCTTAACGGAAACGTTTATCACTACCGCGATAAAAATGGACTTGAGTGTGATGCAGTAATACATCTACGCGATGGCCGATACGGACTTATTGAAATCAAATTAGGCGGAGATAAACTCATAGAAGAAGGTTGTACAACTCTTAAACTCTTGTCTGATAAGATTGATACTACAAAAATGAAGCAACCCTCTTTTAAAATGATACTAACTGCCACCGGAAAATATGCCTATAAACGCGATGACGGCATTCTCATTGTCCCTATAGGGAGTCTTAAGGATTAGACTGTAAAAAACGTTGGAGCCATGTCTCACGACATAGCTCCAACTAAACATGTTGTAAAGTGTATACAGGGATGTGATTGTTAATTATGTTGCCTTAAATTATACATTTGGGATTCTAAATCGGCACAAATATACTGCCATTCTTGATTCCTGCAAAATATTTTGCCCAAAAATTTCGTTCAAACTGCTGTTTTTAACCAAAAGCACATTTGAGTCAATAATCATACACAAATGTTGACTATTTTATACAGAAATAATGGCATTTTTTCAGCGCATGGACTGCATCTGTACCAAGCGCGTATAGTAGCCGTCAAGATCCATCAGCTCATCATGCGTGCCTTGCTCCACTATGCGCCCCTCGTGAAGCACACATATGGATGTAGCGTTACGTATAGTAGATAGCCGGTGAGCTATCACCAGCGTTGTCCTATCCTTCATAAGCCTGTCAAGAGCCTGCTGAACCAACTGCTCGCTCTCGCTGTCAAGAGCCGAGGTGGCCTCGTCAAGTATGAGTATCGGCGGATTTTTCAGTATTGCACGGGCTATGGATATACGCTGGCGCTGTCCGCCTGAAAGCTTGCAGCCACGGTCGCCTATATTCGTATCATACCCATTCTCGCTGGCCATAATGAAGTCATGCGCGTTGGCTATCCGGGCGGCAGCCTCCACTTGCTCCATTGTGGCATTCTCTACCCCGAAGGTTATATTGTTATAGAATGTGTCATTGAACAGTATGGCCTCCTGATTGACATTGCCCATGAGCGCCCGCAGGTCATGCACCCGCAGCGAGCGCACATCATGTCCGTCAACGGTGATACTGCCGCTGTCCACGTCATAAAACCGTGGCAGGAGGTCGGCCAACGTCGACTTGCCGCTGCCGCTCTGCCCTACCAGAGCCACCGTTTCGCCGGCATGGATGGTGAAGTTCACATTGTGCACCACCGGCACGTTCTTGTCATATCCGAAAGTGACATTATGGTACCTGACCTCGCCTTTATATTCGCCGGGGTTTTCAGGTTGGGCCGGATCTGCTATGGGATTCTCAGCCGACAGTATCACATCCACACGTTCCATTGAGGCAAGACCTTTCTGTATGGAGTACATGGCCTTGCTCAATTCCTTGGCCGGATTTATGATATTATAGAATATCACCATATAATATATGAACATGGATGCCGACAGGTACGTATGTCCGCTCAATATCAGCGAGCCTCCGAACCAAAGCACTATGGCTATAGTCACCGTGCCGAGGAACTCGCTCATGGGGTGCGCCAACGACTGACGGCGGGCCACACGGTTTGATATACGGAAGAATCGTTCAGTCCCAGCATGGAAACGCACCCGCACCTTATCCTCGGCATTGAAGGCCTTGATTATACGCAGTCCGCCTAAGGTTTCCTCTATATTGCTCATTATAAGCCCCCACTGCTGCTGCCCTTCAAGCGATGTACGCTTAAGCCGCTTGCCTATCTTGCCCATGGCCACTCCGGCTATAGGCAGCAGCACGAGCACGAACAGCGTAAGCTGCCAGCTGATGGCTATCATCATGCCCAGACACACCAATATCATTACGGGATTCTTGAACATCATGTCAAGCGATGCCATTATGGAGTTCTCTATCTCGGCCACGTCACCGCTCATACGGGCCATAACATCGCCCTTACGTTCGCTTGAGAAGAATCCTATGGGCAGTGACACTATCTTATCGTACACCGTATTACGTATGTCGCGCACTATACCTGAACGAAGCGGCACTATGAAGTGGGATCCCAAATAGGTGACACCCGTCTTAAGCGCCGTCATGACCACAAGCAGAGCGGACAGCCCGGCCAAAGTGGCCGACGGGCCCCAACGCTCTATGGTGATCTGCGTAAGGTAATAGAAATTATTGATACCCACCTTAACTATGTCATCAGGATGTGACAGGTCAAAAGGTATGAACGCATAGTTAGCCTCTTTGACCTGAAAAAGCATCTCAAGGATAGGCATTATCACGGCAAACGAAAACAGCGTCAGCACCGCAGCCAGGATATTGAACAGGATACTAAGTATCAAGTATTTCTTATATGGGGGCACAAAACGGCGCAGGAGTCGTAGGAAGTCACTCATCGTAACGGGAACATATATCGTTGTGCCCACAAAGATAAGAAAAAAGTTTTGCCGATAGGCCGTTTCATATTATTTTTGCACTGACTATGCACTACTTCATCTCAGCCGGTGAGCCATCCGGCGATCTACACGGAGCCGAGCTAATAAAAGAGCTGCGCAAGGCCGACCCTGACGCACGGTTCACCATTCTCGGGGGTGATCTTATGGCACAGGCCTCGGGCCATATCCCCGTAATACACTACCGGGATATGGCTTTCATGGGATTCAGCGAAGTGCTGAGAAACCTGCGCAAGATATTAGGCAACATGCGGCGTGCCCGTAAAGCCATTGCGTCCTCACACCCTGACGCTTTCATAGCTGTGGACTATCCGGGGTTCAATCTCAAGCTTGCATCGTTCGCCTCAGGCCGCAGTATACCAGTATACTATTACATATCGCCCAAGGTATGGGCGTGGAAAGAGTGGCGCGTGAAGCAGCTGCGGCGATATGTACGCAAGATCCTGTCAATACTTCCGTTCGAGACCGATTACTTTGCCAAGCGCGGAGTTGATGCCACATATGTGGGGAATCCATCGGTGGAGGAGATACGCGCACGCATTGATGCCGCAGAGCCAAAAGCTCAGTTCCTGGACTCGCATGGACTCACATCCTCGCGCCCAGTGCTGGCACTTGTACCCGGAAGCCGCCGTGGAGAGATTCGGTGCAATCTTCCCGTGATGACCGAGGTGGCACGTCGTCATCCTGACATGCAGTCCATCATAGCCGGTGCACCCGGTATAGATGCCGATATATATACAGCCATAACTGACATACCTGTCAGCTACGGCATGACCACTGCCATAATGAAGCATGCAGATGCAGCCCTTGTAACATCCGGCACCGCGACACTTGAGTGCGCTCTGGCCGGCACGCCGCAAGTGGCATGTTACCGCGCCAACGGCATGAAAATAAGCTACAACATAATGAAGCGGCTCATAAAATGCCCCTTTGTAACGCTGCCCAACCTCATAGCCGGCCGCCGGGTCATACCCGAAATGCTTGTACATCAATGCACCCCCGAGGCCGTGAGCCGCGAATTGCAGCACATACTTCCCGGACAGCCGGGGCGCGAACGGCAGCTACAAGGCTACAGGCTCATAACGGAGCGACTCGGGAACACCCCTGCCGCCACTACTGCCGCCCGAATAATATATAAAGATTTGACAGCAAGATGAACATACTCAACTACTTTGACCTGCCACGCCTCAAAGAGGCCATAGGACAGATAGCTGACAAAGAGCATATACGCGTACTCTTTGTGTGCCTGGGCAACATATGTCGCAGTCCGGCCGCCGAGGGGTTGATGCTCCGCGAAGTCAGCGAGCACCATGATTCGGCCCGATGGGAAATAGACTCGGCCGGGACCGGGGGCTACCATATAGGCCAGTTACCCGACCCGCGAATGCGGGCACACGCCCGGCGGCGCGGACTTGAACTGACACACCGCTGCCGTCAGGTGTCGGAACGCGACTTTGACTCCTTTGACCTTATAATAGGTATGGACGATGCCAATGTGGACCGCCTGCGCCATTTGGCACCCACCATAGAGGATGAGCGGAAAGTCATACCTATGGCCATGCTGCTTAGTGACATGCGCCACTTTGACCACATACCGGATCCGTACTATGACGGCGCTGAAGGATTCGAGCGCGTGCTGGATCTCCTGACCGAAGCCACACGTAACCTGTATGACACGGTGTCAGCCGCCATAGGCTGAACTAACTTTGTGGCACGATATTTGTTATATCATAATCAAAAAAACACTTAGATATGGAAAAGATTGAACCCGGAAAATATGTAGAACTCGGATATGACCTGTATCAGGTAAATCCTGACGGCACCGAAACTCTTGTACACCAGACTTCGCCCGATGATCCTGAAAAGATAGTGTTCGGCGTGACCCGTGGCGTGATAGCTCCGCTGGAACGCGCCATTGACGGTCTGGCCGTAGATGGTGAATTTGATGTAATGGTAAAGGCCGATGAGGCATTCGGCCCGCACGACCCTGAGCAGGTGGCTACCCTGCCCCGCGACATCTTTGAGGTGGACGGCAAGTTTGACACCGAGGCCATAAAGCCCGGAGCCGTACTGCCCATGATGACTCAGGATGGTTTCCGCATCAACGGTCTGGTAACTGAAGTGACCGATGAGAACGTGAAGATGGACTTCAACCACCCTCTCGCAGGCAAGGACGTACGCTTCAAGGGCAAAGTGACCGCCGTACGCGATGCTACCCCTGAAGAGTTACAGCCGGCCCACGGCTGCGGTTGTGGCTGCGGATGCGGCGATGATGCTTGTGGCGACTCTTGCGACTGCGACAGCCACGGTGACTGTGGCGACAGCTCATGCAGCTGCGGACATTGACATCAACATCCCACATATAATAATAGCGCGCCTTAAAAAGCGCGCTTTTTTTGTGTGTGACCGCGGATTTTAGTACTTTTGTGCCAGGATATAAACCGCACTTACCCATATCACACACATATGAACAGCAATAGCCTCGTGTCAATAGATGACATATCCCGCGAGGAAATCCTCGACCTCATAGAGCGTGCCCGCTACTTTGAGGAGCATCCTAACCATAAAATCCTTGACGGCAAGGTGGTAGCCACCCTCTTTTTCGAGCCTTCCACCCGCACACGCCTCAGCTTTGAAACGGCGGTAAACCGTCTGGGCGGCCGAGTGATAGGATTCTCTGATGCCGCCACATCAAGTTCATCAAAAGGAGAGTCCCTAAAGGACACCATAAAGATGGTGAGCAACTATGTGGACCTCATAATAATGAGGCACTATCTGGAAGGCGCTGCACGGTATGCCACGGAAGTGACTGACACTCCCATAATAAATGCCGGCGACGGGGCCAATCAGCACCCCTCGCAGACTATGCTGGATCTCTACTCCATAAGCAAGACCCAGGGGCGGCTCGAGAACCTGACCATAACCATGGTAGGCGACCTTAAGTATGGCCGCACCGTCCACTCCCTGCTCATGGCCATGCGGTACTTCAATCCCACATTCCACTTCGTGGCCTGCGACACTCTGCGTATGCCACGTGAGTACCGTGACTTCTGCGATGCCAACGGTATACGCTACACCGAGCACACCGAATTCTCGCCCGAGGTAATAGCTGACACTGACATACTGTACATGACACGTGTACAGCGCGAGCGCTTTACTGACATTATGGAGTACGAAAGTGTGAAGAATCTGTACACGCTCCGTAACTCCATGCTCGACTGCTCAAAGCCGAATCTACGGGTGCTTCATCCGCTGCCACGCGTCAATGAGATAGACCGTGATGTGGATGACAATCCCAAGGCATATTACTTCGATCAGGCCCGAAACGGACTCTACGCCCGTCAGGCCATAATATGCAAGGCGTTAGGAATAGACATATATAAGGAGGCCGCAAAATGAACACACCCAAGAAAGAACTTGCCGTAGCCGCATTGCGCTGCGGCACCGTGATAGACCGCATACCCAGTTCAATGCTGTTCAAGGCCGTGCGCATACTCGGCATAGAGCATATGGACACCAACGTGACCATAGGCAACAACCTTGAAAGCCACGCCCTTGGCACCAAGGGCATAATCAAGGTGGCCGATGTGGAATTTGCCGAGGATACGCTAAACCGTATAGCACTCATAGCCCCACACGCTAAAATCAATATAATACGTGACTTCGAGGTAGTGGAGAAACGCCCCGTAACACTGCCGGATGAGATAGTGGGGATAGTGCGCTGTGCTAATCCCAAGTGCATAACCAACAATGAGCCCATGCGCACACGCTTTTCCGTGACGGACCGCAATGACGTGACCATACGCTGCCACTACTGCGGACAGACGGTGAAAAGCGGCGATGCTCTCATAGACTGACCCTCTCCCACACGCAATGAAGCAGGACTGGAAACCCGGCACTATGATATACCCGCTCCCGGCTGTGCTGGTGAGTTGCGGCACCGCAGAGTGCAGCAACATATTCACTGTGGCCTGGACAGGTACCATATGCACCAATCCGCCCATGTGCTACATATCAGTGCGCCCCGAACGATACTCTTACGGGCTGATACGTGACAGCATGGAGTTTACCATAAACCTCACCACCGCCTCCATGGCCCGGGCCACTGACTGGTGCGGCGTACGCTCAGGCCGCGACGGCGACAAATGGGCCGCTACCGGGCTCACCCCGGAGCCGGGAGTGAAAGTGGGCTGCCCGGCCGTAAAGGAATCGCCCCTGAGCATAGAGTGTCGTGTGAAGGAGATAGTGCATCTGGGCAGCCATGACATGTTTATAGCCGATGTGCTCAATGTACGCGCCGAAGAGAGCCTCATCGACCCCGAAACGGGAGCGTTCCGATTGGACAGTGCCGGACTTATGAACTACTCCCACGGACAGTACTTCACACAGGGTACACCGCTGGGCCGCTTCGGCTTCTCAGTAAAGAAAAAGAAATAACATCAAAACCATATTTATCATGCAACGTGACAAAGTGATTTTCGACCTGATAGAGGATGAACACAGCCGCCAGAAGAAAGGCATAGAGCTGATAGCTTCCGAAAACTTCGTGAGCGATGAAGTGATGCAGGCCATGGGCTCATGCCTGACCAACAAGTATGCCGAAGGCTATCCCGGCCAC
>JAMPBB010000048.1 GCA_023666885.1 Muribaculaceae bacterium
GTTCGGTATAGGGTTGTGCGGCTTAAGGCGGCAGACGCAGTGGCTGACAGTGCCGCACCGCCGGCTGATTCGGTCTATGCCGTGCTGCCTGTAGAGATCCGCATGTACTCTGACACGCTTTACGATGCGTGGGTAAGCGGATATGAGGCACGGCTCGATTCCTTGCGTCTGCGGCTTCCGCAGCATACGGTGGTCAAGACACCGATCCGTGGCCCGGTCCGGAGGGGCAGGATAGGGCTCGGAGTGTCGGCCGGAGTGGGGTGGGACGGCCGATCCTTCACTCCCTATGTAGGCGTGGGCGTTAACTGGACCTTGTTCAGCTTGTAGGGGGAATATTTATATCTTATTGCTAACTATCATATATACAGTATGTTAATAGGGGGGGGTAATTTGGCCGTTCCTAAAAAATAAAGCTAAAATGTAATGACAGGCACGCAAAAAATGCTTGAAATATGATGTGTATATGGTAGTAAATTAGTAATTTTGCAGTCACTCATGCCTGTGATATGCATATATGTATGCTTTTGTCAGGCATGAAGCGTAGGAACCACTGATGAAGAATAAACATGCTTTAATTTCTTCATTTGAGCTTCAACTGTTTGGTTTGCAGATGTATATGTGGATTAGACAGGATTAGGAGTATTGTCCCTGCGCGGAAAATACACCTACTGTCTATGAAAGATATCGATAAACCTACAAGCCCGGTGGCGCCTGCCCCCGGCGGCGCTGAGAAGCAATGGTTCGTGATGCGCGACCTCAAGAGGCACAATGCCAAGGAGCCTGCTTACGCTATGCTTGCTGCTAAGGGCTTTGAGGTGTTCACTCCCATGCGATGGGAGATTACGGGCCGAGGCTCGCGCCGCATACGTCGTGAAGTGCCGGTGGTGGGCGATCTGCTCTTTGTCCACTCTGACTATGACTCGCTTAAAGCGGTGGCTGACCGTGTGCCCACACTTCAGTTCCGTTTCATGCGGGGGTATTCGGCCGGTAAGCCCATGACGGTGCGTACCGCCGATATGGACCGGTTCATAGCAGCGGTGCGCAGCTCGGAATCGCCACGGTACTATCTGCCCGGAGAGATTACGCCGGCCATGTTCGGCAAGCAAATCCGCATAGTAGGCGGACCGCTCGACGGTTATGAAGGCAGGCTGCTCTCGCTGCGCGGAGCGCGTACCCGCCGCCTTATAGTGGAACTCGCAGGCTACTTTGCAGTGGCCGTAGAGGTTAAACCTGAATTTATACAAATGATTTAAGATATAAACACTTATCACATCTATGAAACTGAGTAATCTTCTTGCTGTTACTGCCGGAGTGGCCATGCTGGCCGCATCCTGCTCTACACCTAAGGACATAACATACATGCAGGGCTTTTCCAACGGGATGGCCCAGGAGGTGAGGGCACAGAGCCGTATCACCGTACAGCCCGATGACCGTTTGGGCATATATGTCAGTTCTAATAACCCGGATTTGGCCCAAGTGTTCAATCTGGCCATTCCGCAGCAGCGTATAGGGCAGTCGGCCTCTGCATCGTCCAACAATATGGCGTCGGCTGCGTACACTGTCACGCCGGACGGATATATAAACTATCCCATCCTTGGCGAGATAAGGGTGCTGGGGCTCACACGCCACGAGGTAGCCTCGATGATTCAGGACAAGCTCGTGTCAGGCAAGCATCTTAACGATGCTGTAGTGACGGTGGATTTCCTCAACGCTACGGTGTCAGTGCTCGGCGATGTCAACTCACCGGGTGAATACCCAATAGACAAGGATGACATGAATGTGCTGCAGGTCATAAGCAAGGCCGGCGACCTTAACATTACCGGCGAGCGCACAAATGTGCTCGTGGTACGCGAGGAGGGCGGCCGTGACGTGGCCTACCGTCTGGACCTTACCGATACGGAGTCGCTCATGCAGTCGCCTGCTTTCTATCTGCGGCAGAACGATATAGTGTACATAGAACCTAACAATGTAAAGAAACGCCAGGCCACCGTCAACGGCAACACCGTGCTCACGCCATCCTTCTGGCTGTCAGTGGCATCGTTCCTCACTACTATTGCTGTACTTATAATAAAGTAATCCATCATGGCCGAAAATAGGGAAACTAACAAGTTCACTACCATAAGTCAGATTAAAATATCTGATGTAATTTATGCCACACTGCGGCGCTGGCCTTGGATATTCGTGTCGTTGGCCGTGTTTGTAGGCGGTGCGTATTTCTATCTGCTGCGTACACCTCCCACGTACACCCGTACAGCTTCGGTGCTCATCAAGGACGATGCCAAGAACTCGTCATCGCAGCTTGACGCACTCACCTCGGTGGGGCTGTATCCGGGCAATACCAACCTTAACGATGAGCTGAATAAGTTCCAGAGCCCGGACATGATGATAGAGGTGGTGAAGCGACTGAACCTTGACATGAACTACCTCACTGACGGCCCATACCATAAGGTTACGCTGTACGGGTCATCGCTCCCGCTTACCGTGAGGTTCCCGTCGCTTACCGAAAGTGAGCGTGCATCGGTAGTGGTGAACGTTGACAAGAAAGGCATGGTCAAAATTTCTGACCTCGTAAAGGGAGCTGAAGAGCTCTCGGCGCCCAAGGAGGCATTTCCTATAGGCGACAGCATACCTACCGAGCTTGGCTACGTAGTGGTGAACCCCACACCGTATTATAAGAAAGGTCAGGAGTACCGCGTGTATGTATCGCGTGCGCCTTTGGCATCGGCCAGTGCTTCGTATCTTGGCAGTCTGGGCATTTCGGGCAAGAATGATAAGGGCAATACCATAAACCTCTCTATCACTGACCGCTCCACAGAGCGTGCCGAGGACGTGCTGAACACTCTCATAAGCGTGTACAACGAAAAGTGGGTGGAGAACCGCAATCAGATATCCGTGGCCACGTCCAAGTTTATCAATGAGCGTCTGGCTGTGATAGAAAGCGAACTGGGCAACGTGGACCATGACATATCATCCTACCAGTCCGAGCACCTTATCCCTGACGTACAGCAGGCTGCCAGCATGTATATGAGCGAGAATCAGGCTGCTGCATCGCAGATACTTGAGCTGAACAACCGCTTGCAGATGACGCGATACATGCGCAACTATCTCAGCGAGGCGTCCAACAAGAAATCGGTACTTCCCGTAAACAGCGGTATCGAGAATTCTAACATTGAAAGTCAGATATCGGAGTACAACGCACTGATGCTTCAGCGTAACAGCTATGTCAACAACTCATCGGAGTCGCACCCCAAGGTGGTGGAGCTTGACACTCAGTTGGCTTCGCTGCGTTCGGCCATACTTTCGGCTGTGGACAATCAGATAGTGGCTCTGCGCACGCAGATAGGCAATGTCCAGTCATCCAAGAACCGCACTACCTCGCGCATAGCGGCCAGCCCTAACCAGGCCAAGTACCTGCTGTCAGTAGAACGTCAGCAGAAGGTCAAGGAGTCACTTTACCTGTTCCTGCTCCAGAAACGTGAGGAGAACGAGCTGTCGCAGGCTTTCACTGCCTACAATACCGAGATTATAACAAGTCCTAACGGGTCATCGGCCCCCACGGCACCCGTGCGCAATAAGATACTGCTTATAGCGTTCCTTGCCGGACTGGCTCTGCCCTTCGGCGTGACCTATATGCTGGAGATGAACAACAACAAGGTGCGCGGACGTAAAGATATAGAGGATCTGTCAGTACCGTTCATAGGCGAAATACCCACTCTCAAACCTAAGAAGGGCGAGAAGAAGAGCGATACCGAGTTTGTGGTACGTCCGGGACGGCGCGATGTGGTAAACGAGGCGTTCCGTGTGATTCGTACCAACATCGGATTCATGTCAGCTTCCGACACCGGGTGCAGCGTGGTTATGGTAACATCGTTCAATCCCGGCTCGGGTAAGACGTTCATAGCCATGAACGTGGCCATGAGTATGGCTATCAGGGGCAAGAGTGTGCTTGTGGTGGACGGCGATATGCGCCGCGCATCATCATCGGCCTACGTGGGCTCGCCTAAGGAAGGTTTGAGCAATTATCTGGTAGGTCAGATACAGGACATAAATTCAGTGATAGTGCAGACTCCGGAGTGCAAGGATCTGTATGTGCTTCCTGTAGGCTCTCTGCCGCCGAACCCCACCGAGCTGCTCGAGAGCGAGCGTTTCAGTCAGCTCATAACACGGCTCAGGGGCATGTTTGACTATGTGATAATAGACTGTCCGCCTATAGAGATGATGGCCGACGCTCATATAGTGGAATCCGTGGTGGACCGTACCATATTCGTGGTACGCGCCGGGCTGCTTGACCGCTCCATGCTGTCAGAACTTGAACGCCTGTATACGGAGAAGAAGTTCAAGAATATAGGCATGGTGCTCAATGCCACTCCGGCACAGGGCTCGCGCTACGGGTACAAGTACGGCTATGGCTACGGTTACGGTTACGGCAATTACCGTCACTACGAACCTAAGGATGAGGATTGATACCCGGTGCACAGTATCATTTGTGCACCGGATGTGATTCAGGGATTTTTTAAGTGTGGGATAGATAATTGTATAGTTGATTTATCTTTTTTAGGGTAGACACATTTCTGCTTATATTATACATATGAGATTTTTAGAAAGACTTACTTCCTGGTATTTTTCACGTAAAGCACTCTCTTATTGGTGTATACTGTTACTTGACTGCTGTTTCGTGATTGCCTCCGGAATCTTGGGCTTCGCTCTTGACCGTGGCGTGCTGGAAACTTTACAGAATTTCTGGCCGTTGGTCACGAAGATGCTCATATACTTGATATTCTATGTGATAGGGCTCCGGGTGTTTCATACCTATTCGGGTGTGGTCCGCTTCTCTTCATTCATAGACCTGCGCCGTATAGGGCTCGCCGTAGGGTTAGGGCTGCTGCTGTCGTTGGTGGCTCAGCGCATGTTCGGCCTTGACCGTTGGCTCGTGGCGCTGTCACCGGCCACTATGGCCATGATGGCTCTGTTTACCATAGCCCTGATGTGGACTGAGCGTATCATAGTGAAGGGGCTGTACGACACTACTATACACCGCCAGCGTACCACGCGCGTGTTTATCTACGGTGTGGCCAAGGGCGGCATAGCCATAGCCAAGAGCATAAACATACAGGAGGATTCTCCTTATGAGGTAACGGGCTTCATAGCTGACAAGACTGATCTGGTGGGCAAGACTCTTATGGGCGTAAAGGTGTATCCTAACGATGCAGACCTTATAGTGCATATGAAAAAGGCAGGTGCCACGGGGCTGCTCGTATCGCCTGCCAAGAATGAGGAGCTGCGCCGCAATGAGGAGATGATAGATTCACTTATAGAAGCCGGTGTAAAGATACTCATGGTGCCTGCCGCTCATGAGCTGAATGAGAATGGCAAGTTCAGTTACACCCAGTTCCGGGAAGTGAACGTGGAGGAGCTGCTGCCCCGTGACAAGATAGACATAGACATGCAGGCTGTGGGCGAGCTGCTGAGCGGCAAGCGCATACTTATAACAGGTGCCGCCGGCTCCATAGGCAGCGAAATGGTGCGCCAGATAGCGCAGTTCAGTCCGGCTCTGCTCATACTCGTGGATCAGGCCGAAACTCCGCTTCATGACATACGCCTTATGATGGCGCGTGACTGGCCTGACCTGAAGGCATACACCGTGGTGGCTGACATAGCCAACGAGAAGCGTATGGAGGATCTGTTCAGAGCGCATCATCCGGAGTATGTGTTCCATGCGGCAGCTTACAAGCATGTGCCCATGATGGAGGACAATCCTGAGGAGAGCATTGAAAACAATGTGAACGGCACACGCATAATAGCTGACCTGTCAGTACGCTACGGCACACGCAAGTTTGTGATGGTGAGCACTGACAAGGCCGTGAACCCCACTAATGTGATGGGCTGCTCCAAGCGCATATGTGAGATATACGTACAGTCACTTGACAAGGCTATCAAGGACGGTATTATAAAAGGCGATACCCGCTTTGTGACCACACGCTTCGGCAACGTACTCGGCTCCAACGGCTCGGTGATACCGCTCTTCGAACGCCAAATAAAGAGTGGCGGCCCTGTTACGGTGACGCATCCTGACATAATACGTTTCTTCATGCTCATACCTGAGGCGTGCAAGCTGGTACTTGAGGCCGGCACTATGGGCAACGGCGGCGAGATATTCGTGTTTGACATGGGTAAGCCGGTGCGCATAGCTGACTTGGCCCGCCGTATGATACAGATGAGCGGCGCTAAGGATATAGAAATAAAGTTTACCGGCCTGCGTGACGGCGAGAAGCTTTATGAAGAGGTGCTCAACGATCAGGAGCTCACTCTGCCCACCTTCCATGAAAAGATAAAGATAGCTCAGGTGCGTGAATATGACTACAAGGATGTACGTATGCGTATAAGCCATCTGGTGGCATTGGCCCATAACTCTGATGATATGACCATAGTGGGCGAGATGAAGGCTTTGGTGCCTGAATTTAAGAGCCAGCATTCGAAATATGAGGCGCTTGACCGCCGCCGTGGCTGATATATGATGACTATCACAGATGCAAATAGTAAGGCTATGGGCGTGCTGAAGCGCGTTGTTATAGCGGTGGTTCTCCTTGCCGCCTCTGTACCGCGTGCCGGCGCGCAGATGCAGCCCGGACAGGTGGACATATTTGCCGGGGTGGATTTCAATTACCGCGACATTTTCTTTAATGGCCGTGTATTTGACCTCTTGGTGTACGTAACGCCCGGAGTGAAGTGGAACATGGGGCACCGCTGGGAGACATCGGCACAGGTACTCATACCCATTATCAACCAGTATGGCAATAAGGACTTGAGCCGTGTAAGGCTCAACTTGCTGTCGCTGTCCAAGCAGCTGTCCGTGGGGCAGCGGCTGCGCCTGAAACTTAGCGGGGGCGTGTTTACGGCCAATCGTTACGGTATCGACGCCAAGGGTATGCTTATAGTGCGTGACTGGCTTGCTTTCATAGGCGAGGCCGGCCTTACAGGCTACTATAACATGGGCAGCAAGTGGACCGCCAGCAGCATGGAGCGCATTACATGGCAGGCCGGAGCCGATTTCTGGCTTAAGAAGTGGAACACCCAGATGCTTCTTAAAGGAGGCCGATTCATATATGCTGATTATGGCGTGATGGCTGAGGCTTGGCGCCATTTCCGTCATGTGAGCGTAGGCGTATGGGGCGGTTATACGAATCTTGAAAAAAAGAACGCCGGATTCCGTGTGATAGTGATGCTGCCTCCGTACAAGCGTACGCGCAGGCGTGTCAATTTCCGTCCGGCCAGCAATTTCCGTATCACATACAGCTCCTATGCCACTGCATTCTTCATGCGCGAGTATAATACTGATCCCGAGCAGAATGAGCGTAGCGGATGGTTTGACCGCGACATGCTGCCTTGGGGGCCTGACACCATGGAGCCTGATTTCATTTATAAGGAAAAGGATGCTGACAAGCGGCATACGGAAGCAAGCGCTGACAGCATAAAGGCAGCAGAGCCGGCAGGGGAGGCGGCTGTACAATGAAGCTCCGGCTTGCAGCCGCGGCCGTAGCCCTGTATGTGGCGGCTATGGGTGTCAGCGCTACGGCACAGCAGTATACCGGCATGAGCGGTATGATAAATGTACCGTCGGCCGAAATGGACAGTGCCGGTGATGCGCGCCTCGGCGCTCACTTCCTTAACCGGAATTCGCTGCCTACAGGAGCATTCAAGAACGAGCGTGGTACGTACCATACGTATGACTTCTATATATCGCTCACTCCGTTCTGGTGGGTGGAATTGGGCTATACCATAACCCTGTTCAAGGACAAGGATCCTGAAGGACATTTAGGCTATCACAGCAAGGACAGGTACATGTCCATAAAGTTTAACCCTCTGCGTGAGGGAAAATGGTGGCCGGCAGTAGCGGTGGGGTCGAACGATTTCATCTCATCATCGTTTAATATCAGTACAGAGGATAGCAATAAGGGCAACAGTTATTTCCGCAATTATTACGCGGCAGCTACCAAGCACTTCAGCGGACGCTGGGGCGAGGCGGGTATTACGGCGGTATATCGCCATTTTACTAATCTTAAGGCCCATAAATGGAATGGCGTGGTAGGTGGAGTGACTTACCGTCCGCCCTTTGCCCGTAATCTGCGGGCCATAGTGGAGTGGACCGGCTGTGATGTAAATGTAGGTGTTGACTGCCTCTTGTGTCGGCATTTGCTTATACAGGGATCGCTACAGGGGGGACGGTATCCGTCAGCCGGACTCTGCTATGTAGTGAATCTCTTCTGAACACACTCTAATATAAAAGGTACAATAAAAGAAAGAATCAAATTAACTTAACAAGCAGTTTTAACAATTAAACCAAAATGAACAAAATTGTAATTTTCGGAGCCATAGCGCTCCTTGGCCTCATTGGCACGGCTTGTCACAGTGATGACCCGACTCCCGGACCAGAAGTGGAGGTGCCGGCTCAGCCTAATGTGATAACAGGTATCGTTACTGACCGCTCGGGCAATCCTATCAGCGGTGCTACTGTAGCTGCCGGTAACCTCTCGGCTCAGACCGGTTCCGACGGTGTGTATACGATAAGCGGTGTACAGCAAGGCACTATAGAACTTACTGCCTCTGCATCCGGTAAGCTTTCCACCACCGGTTCAGTGACAGTGGCTGCCGGCGGCAACCAGAGCCTGATATGGAACGCCATGCTGGCTACGGACAATACCCGCACACTCATCGTGGACAATGAAGCCGGCGGTGCTGAGGGTACTGTGACTTCTGATGCCGTAGAAGGTAACACCAAGGGTGAAATTGACATAACCGTAGATGTGCCTGAGAATACGCTCAGCGATGATACCCGCATAACCATCACTCCTATCTATACTGAGGATAGCGAGCTCGTGGGTCGTGCTACAAGCGAAACCATGCTTATAGGTGCCGTGCTGTCAAGCAGCAACACGTCAGTAACCACTCTGCCCAATGATATAAATGTATCATTCGCTGTGGACAACACTGTTACTGACTATGTGGTGACCAAGCAGCTTATCAACGGCACATGGCAGGTAGTGGATAATGACAAGACTGACACCGGCATAACCGTCAAGACACGTCATTTCGGTGCCATAGGTCTGTTCTTCAACGTAACCATTACTGAAACATCCAGCTCTGAGGCTCTGACCATGAATCCTAATGAATGGGATAACACAGCCGGTACTCAGGTGATACGCGCAGGAAAGTCGACCTTTACCTACAAGATGGGTAGCGAATACAATGCCGTGGGTGCCAACTCTCTGGAGGCTCTCCTTATAGAGCGTCTGGCTGACATAGTAGGCCCGCGCACCGTTAAGACTATCAACGGCGAATATCCCATAGACCAGAACATATCTATAGGCACCGGCCTTAAGATATCAGGTACTCAGGCTGTAAAGACCGTGAGTGTTACATCGCGCAACCGCTCGGCTCAGGCCACGTCGTACGGTACTGTCACCATACGTACTGCCTCGTATACCCGCGGACATAACGGCGGCAGCAACTGACCGTAGGCCAGGCTGACATACCTGAAATAAACGGATAATCATACGGCCCGACATCGCATAGGTGTCGGGCTTCTTTTTTTTGTGTGTGCGTAAAACAAAAAAAATCAATCTGTTATGCTGCCGGTAGGCGGATAATGACTATATTTGCATATGGAATCAGCAGAAGATAAGAAAGCAAACACGGTGCTTGTACGGCATCCCCGGCTATATGCCTTCTATAACAGCAAGGTTATTAACGCTATGATGATAACGCTGGTGGATGGGATACTCCTGTGGTATATCACCGATTCGGTTATAATGATAGCGTGCGCAGCTCTGGCACTGCTCCTCGCCATAGGCTACGCGCTATGGCTGTGGATAAAGAGGCCTCAGCGTATAGTCATTAACACTTGGCTGTCCGATATGTCAGGCTGGTTCCTCCTTTACTACCTATGCGTGTCGGCCATGAAAGCACAGAATGTGTGGTGGTATATATTCCCGGCAGTGTGCGGTGTGCTGGTGATGTTTGTGGATATGGTGAGGCGGCGTGATGCGGTATTCGACATCCCGGCCAAAACGGTATTGTCAGCCTCCTGACTGATTCCGTTCAGGAGGGATTGTACCGTCTGAATTTAAGCCGGTAGTTGTTGCCGCCTACGGTGTTGTCCGTGAGCCACAGCTCATCTGCCGTAAGCTTTGATACGGTGTAGTACGTGGTATTGGCCCAGGCATCGTCAGAGTCTTCGGCGCTCAAGTCCGTGATTTCCATACGTATTACACCATTGTCGTTGGCGGGATCATAGGCGTACCAACTGAAGCTTTTATATTCCTCGTGGGCTGATGCCGGATATACGGTGAGTGTGCCCCATGAGTATGTGGATTCGCTTTTAGGCGCAAAATCGTATATGTAGCCGTAGCGTGGGCTGTCAGTTGACGTTACTTCCCACCGGCCTAATATGAGCCTGATGTCAGGGTAAGAGGGTGAGTCATTATTGCATCCTGATGCGGCCAGCAACGCAATGACTGCAAGTATGCGCGAGGCAATTCTGATGATTGTGCGTCTGAGCGTGTCCATATCATTATAACGAAGTTCGGACTCCGGTTATTACTTTGGCCATATCGATAAGTCAATGATTTAACAATTTCTGATTACCATATCAATGGGGCGGCCGCAGTCGTTCCTGTTACCTATTCAAGCCATTTGTTGATTCGGGGAGCGAATGTGTCAATGTCGCGATGAGGTATGCCAAGGCTCCGGGCTTCCGTATGCCATGATTTCATTGCCTCCTTGACTTTAGTGATGATCTTCTCTGCCTTTTCAGTTGTCAGCATGTATTCTCCGGCTGATTCCAAAAGAATGTTCAAATCAGAGTTATTTGTCGTGCGGTTTATAAGTAGGCTCTGTGTTTCCAGCAATGTCGGGTTGATGTCATAGGCCGGAGAGAGTTCCCATCCTTTTCGTGTCAGCAGAAAACCATGATTGCGGAAATGGTCATCGGAGTTGCCCACGATTATGTAGAATGCCACCCTCCGATACAATTCTTCAAGATTAGCCTCCACATTGCTTCCGTGCTGAATGATGAAATCCACAATGTCCGGATAGCCGAATCCGGTAGAAGCGTTGTCTCCGTCCTCCAGTCCGAGTGATGTCAGAGCCGAAGCGTAATGTATCCGCTTCCCCTCATCGCTGCGGTCAAATCTCTTTGAAAGAAGCACGTGATGCTTCTCTCCGTTGATGATCCGTGTCTCAGCCATATTCAGCCCGGCTTTACGTCCCATGACATGGCATAGATGCTCCCACAAGGCTACATCATAGTCATCCTTTCGTGAGGGGAATTTTGCGACCGTCAAATTTCCGTTTTCATCCACCACTGTTGCTTTGGGCCTTGCTCCGCCAAGCGATGTGCCGGGATGCAGAAGCTGTACGAGCCATTTCTTAGCAGGTAACTGCTGCTTTTCCTCACTCGCCTCGATTTTGTGAGCTGCGTGCATCAATTCTCTAACACTTGTCAAGGGAGGCACACGCAGATTGGGATCCACATTGATAAATTCCCCGCCTTTTGTTTTGGAGAAACGGAAACCACCCATTCGGGAGGTATCATCGATACCCATAAGATAATCAAAAGATGACAACCGCCTTACAGGTCGCTTTTCATCAGCAGCCGCAATCTGCTCCCGACGGTTCAGCAGAGTGCGTCCCCATCGGTCGGGCAGGGCATCGGAGAAACAAGCAAAGATGTCACGTCCAGGCCGTGTGTATTGTATGCCCAGGAGATTTTGCAGATCTTCGCTCAGAATAACATCGCCATATTTGGCAAGCCAACTCTTGTCATAGGAAAAGGAGTAAGTTTCATTACCGCGCACGGAGTCAAATGACAACTCGCCCACTAATTGTGTTGATTCAAGAAATTCGAAATCAGCATAAACAAACAATCGCTCCATAGTCTATTCTTTTTTAGAAGCTCTTTGCCGATGTTTCAAGTTTAGGTCCTGGAGTGTGCGCCCAAGAGTGTCTTCTTTGGCTATCAACAGTAAGTCATCATCAAGCTGAAGGGCATAAAGCACACGGGCGTATATTCCTATTGATACCGTTGGTGAACCCTTTTCAATTCTCGCAAGGGTCAATGGCGAACAAGTGGCACGTTCAGCCACTTGTGCTATCGAGAGATTGCGACGCAGACGGGCAAGTTTTATCTGTTCGCCCATCAACTCCATTTTCTGTTCCAGTTTCCGTGGTAGCTTAGTCCCAATAGTATTCTTTGCCATTGTCTACATTCTTCTAAGGTGCAAAGCGGCTATGCCGATGGCTTAGCCTTGCCAACAATTCATTTGGTGAGGTAAAAGTAATAAAAATATTTATTATATGATGTATTAAGATGGAGTTAATAATGATTTTTCTACTGCCCCAAACCGACTGCTTTCGGGTCAATGTAAAAACAATGTTGTTAAAAGAAGAGCAAATATAAGTAACTTTGAG
>JAMPBB010000049.1 GCA_023666885.1 Muribaculaceae bacterium
TGACCCGGGTAAGGGCATTATACGGTTATTTAATTTCTAAATGAAAGAGCCGTGCATTTTAATGCAATTTTCGGCGAATTATCTTGCCTGATGATGTACGTTCCATCCGCTCCACGAATATTACATCCTTAGGCACATGATGACGCGGCAACAGCTCCCGGGTGCCGCAGATAATCCTGTCCCGCAAAACGCCATCACCGTCACCCTCCACCACCAGGACCGGCTCCATCCCCCATCGCTCGCTCACCCGAGGAGCTATGTAGTATGCGCGTCCGTCCATCAATTTAGCGAGCATGTGTTCATCAGCTTCAGGATGAATCTTCTCGCCACCGGATATTATCACATTGTCAGCCCGTCCTACCACCGTAAAGCCTCCATCAGCATAAAACCGTACAATGTCATTAGTCATCAAGCGGCCAAAGCTCATATGTACGCTTTCTATGACAAGGCATCCACGCTCATCAGCATTGCCGCGAAAGCCCGGCAGGAAGTGAAACGGCTCATCCGAGCCAAGCCTACGCAGAGCCACATGGCTGCATGTTTCAGTCATACCGTACGATGCATAAGCCGCCACCCCTGAAGCTATCAGCGCCTGCTCATCAGCTTCCGATACAGCACTACCACCCACCAGTACTGCTGAGCACCGGTTCAGATACGGTGAGGCCAAAAGCCCTTTTATCTGCGAGGGCACAATGGGTATCAGTGATACCTCAGGGACACTACATGACGCAAGCGGAGTCATGGACGGGTGCTCGACATACAGCGGACATCCGGCCACCAAGGCACGCACTATCATCATCTTGCCGGCGATATAGTCGGCTGACAGAGGCATTACAAGCGAGCTGCCACGGTCAAGTCCAAAGAACGACACTGTGGCCCGCGCTGAGGCTATCATATCAGCTTTCATAAGCCGTATGGGCTTAGGCTTGCCGGTGGATCCCGATGTCATGGCCTTGACATAATCCTGCGGAGCGTCCCACTCCCGGACAAAACGCTCTACAGCCTCATCTGCACCGTAGATATCGGCACCGCCAAATGACATTACACCCTGCGCCATGGCAATTCAGGTATCACCCATCCCCCCTCAGGATCATAGCTGAGAGTCTGACTGCGCTGACGCAGAGGAGATGTAAAATTGTTAGAGTACAAAGCGCCCGTACCCAGACCCTGAGGCATGGAAAGACGCTTCTGCGATACCCACTGAGCTATGGCATTAAGGCCGATATTGGATTCCAGCGCACTCGTGGCCCACCACCCTATGCCTCGTTCACATGCCGCATCTATCCACTCATCGGCTCCGCTGAAGCCGCCGCAGAGCGATGGCTTGAGTATAACATAGTCGGGCCTCACTGTGTCAAGCACGCGTAGCTTTCCATCAGAGGTATTAACGCCTATCAGCTCCTCATCAAGCGCTATAGGTATGGCTGAATAGCTACATATATGCGCCATGTCATCAAGCTGTCCGGCCTTTATGGGCTGCTCAATGGAGTGAATGTCATAACGTGACAGGCTTTCTATACGTGACAGTGCTTCGGAAGGCATAAATGCCCCGTTGGCATCCAGACGGATTTCAAGAACCGAGGCAGGGAAGGCCCTACGTATGGCACGCAGTATGTCAAGCTCGCGATTGAAGTCAACACCACCTATTTTCAACTTCAAGCACCTGAACCCGGCATCAAGCTTCTGCTGCACACGCCGCTCCATCTCCTCGGCTGTACCCATCCATATTAGTCCATTTATAACTATGCTGCTTTCGCCCCGGCTCCACGCCCCGGGGAAAGGCTGCATCACACCCCCATGGCGCAAATCGGCCATAGCCGTTTCCACACCGAAACGTATTGAAGGATAATCGGCCAAATCCGGAACCACGCCCTGCGCCAAAACCCTACATGTACCGGCAAGCACTTCCTCATAATTAGGACGGTCATCGCACCCCAATCCTGCGAACATGGCACACTCCCCTATGCCCACTGCACCACTGACAGGATCAGTGATACGTATAAGCCATGTATCCTTATAATGCAAGACCGCACGTGATGTGCGCGCCTCAAACTTGAAAGTGAGGCGATACGGACAGTACTCGGCGCGCATGTACTCAGCCCGGGAATTTAGGGAACTGATCAAAATCAGGGTCACGCTTCTCAAGGAATGCATTCTTACCTTCCTGAGCTTCGGCCATAAGATAATACATCATAGTGGCATCGCCGGCAAACTCCATAAGGCCACGCTGCCCGTCAAGCTCGGCATTAAGCGCTCGCTTGATCATGCGTATGGCCATAGGGCTGCGGCTCGCAATAGTTTCACACCACTCCATGGTTTCATCCTCAAGACGTTCAAGCGGCACTACCTTGTTGACCATACCCATCTGCTCGGCCTCATGGGCAGTGTACTGCCGGCACAGGAACCATATTTCGCGAGTTTTTTTCTGCCCAACACACCGAGCCAGATATGACGAGCCGAATCCGGCATCGAAGCTACCCACTTTAGGTCCGGTCTGACCGAAGCGTGCATTTTCCGAGGCTATAGTGAGGTCACACACCACCTGAAGCACATTGCCCCCACCTATGGCATAACCGTTGACCATAGCTATTACCGGCTTGGGTATGGAACGGATGGCCTTATGGAGGTCAAGCACGTTAAGGCGCGGTACGCCATTGGAATCCACGTAGCCGCCCACACCCTTCACATTCTGGTCGCCTCCTGAACAGAAAGCCTTGTCGCCGGCACCGGTAAGAATCACCACCCTTACGTCGGGCGCCTCGCGGCAATAAGCCATGGCATCAAGCATCTCGAAATTAGTCTGCGGCCGAAATGCATTGTAAACTCGCGGTCGGTTGATGGTTATCTTTGCCACTTTTCCGCACTGCTGAAACAGAATATCCTCGTATTCCTTTATAGTAGTCCAGTTTCTCATACTCATATGTTATTATCGTTATTATTATCATCACACTGCCGCAATGCTGCCTCGCGGGCATCGCGGAATTTGGCCCTCATGGTAGGATTGCCATGCGTAAGCTTCTTTATGGTAAAGTCATTCTCAACCGATTCGTTGGCACGAAGAAGCTTCTGTTCGGACGTTTCAAACAGCGTCTTGACTTTACGCAGCTGCTCTACCTGACGCTCAAGTGCCTCTATAACCTTGTCGATACCGCCTATGGCATCGGCATGCTTGCGGGCGTGAGCCTCCACGAGCTTTCCGAAACTAAGCACAAACTGATCACGCCGCTTCTCGAAATTGGTCACATCTACCGTCTGCATCCTTGCCTCCTCAAGCTCCGCACGCAAGGCGCTTATCTCCCCGGCATTCTTACGCGCAGCCTGACTTAGGAGGGCTATTATGTTCATGAACATCTGTGGACGTATCACATACATGCGTGGATATCGGTGCGACATGTTTACTATCCCTTCATTGTACAGGTCGCTGTCACGTTCAAGCATGGATACCAGTACGGCATACTCGCAGCCTTTGTCGCGCCGGTCTTTGTCAAGTTTTTCAAGGAAGTCAGAGTTACGGTGTCTGGTGGCGGTGGTATCTGCCTCATTCTTCATTTCAAACATGATGGATATATACTCACGCCCGTCAACATAGTCACGGAATATGAAGTCGCCCTTAGTGCCGGTACGCACGTCATTGTCCTTGTCAAAGTATGCATCAGGAAACATGCCGAGGCTCTGGGCCTGACGGAATGACGTAAGGCAATGCACCTCAAGGCTCTCGCCTATCATCTTGGTGGACATGCGCGCCTTCATATCCTTATAGTACTCTATGGCCTCATCCTTCTGCCGCATAAGCACCGAATGCTGCTCCTTTAGCGCTGCCTCCCGAGCCTGCGCCTCCTTACGCTCGGTTTCCACACGTCCGCGAAGCGTCACTATCTCCTTTTCCTTGTCAGAAAGCTGATGCACGAACTCATTTTCGCGCCGGGCCATCCGCGACTCGAATTCAGCCTCACTCCCCGCCTTCATGCCCTTAATCTGTTCGGTAAGCTTGGCTATCTCCAAGTCCTTATGAGCAACGGCCTCAGCCATGGCTGCACGTCCGGACCGCGAGGCCGCTTCCATACGTTCCTTCAAAAGCGCTATCTCCGCATCACGTTCAGCCAAGGCCTTGTCACGCTGCACCATGCGTGAGGAATATTCCCGTTCATCCTTGATGTGCTGCACCTTGTATTCAGCAAGCAGCTGCTCCCGTAGCTGACCCACCCTCTGCGAAAGCTCCTCCTCAAACGCAACGGACCGCACCTGCTCAGCAAGTGAGTCAAACATCTCACGGTCAACCTGAAACAAGCTGCCACAATGCGGACATTTCAATTCTTTCATAGCCATACTCCATTCTTTCAATACGCAAATTTACAAATAAAGTACGGCACCCGACTCACTAATCCGCACATTTTAATCCGGAGCCATTAGAAAGATGCACCATATAGCACACCGAATTTACTGCAAATTTGCAGTAAATTCGGAATAAATACCCTCTAAAAGTTTCATATCATCAATATATAGCATATGAAATGACTTGCATCATCAAACTATACCATAGAATCGGAGCGATGAAATATTGAACATTATACGTTTATAATAAAATATTTACCTGATAAAATAACATACATACTTGCTCATACGCCGAAAATACTGTAAATTCGCACTAAAATAGAAATTAAATATGGTACACTTCAGCTATATTAAACGTGACTCATACCTTGACAAATTAATATCAAGGCGCGACAATGGCGACATAAAAATAATAACCGGCCCCCGCCGATGCGGCAAATCGTGGCTATTAAGTCATATATATCGTGATTATCTTCTCGGACAGGGAGTTAACCCAGACAATATAATCATGCTTGATTTTGACAAGGACTATGACAAATATGAATTTAACATTGTAGACTACTCCGATGTAAAAAACTATATTTATTCGCTGATAACCAATAGTGATGAGAACTACTACGTTTTTCTTGATGAAATACAGGAGCTCGACAATTTTGAAAGATTAGTAAACGGGCTTAACGGGAAAGACAATGTTGATGTATATGTAACAGGGAGCAACTCTCGGTTCCTTTCAACTGACATCCGAACAATTTTTCGTGGCAGAGGTGATGAAATAAGAGTATTTCCGCTTTCGTTCAGAGAGTTTTGTCAGAACCGGCCAAACAATATTCAAGAGGCATGGAAGCAATACTATACTTTTGGCGGTATGCCGCGTCTTTTGCACTACAACAGCAATGAGCAAAAAATCAGCTATCTCCAGAATCTATGGGATAAAACTTATATCGATGATGTGATTGAGCGGAATAATGTGAAAAACGGACTTGCCATTTCAAACTTGGCTACATCATTATGCAGTTCAATAGGCTCTCTTACCAATCCCTCAAGAATAGCAAATACCCTGACAAGCGTTCAGAAAATGAAAATAGATTCCAAGACCATTGATTCATACATTGGTTATCTTGAAAATGCATTTCTGTTTGAAAGCGCCGAAAGATACGATGTGAAAGGGAAACGCTATTTTGAATCAACAAAAAAATATTACTGCACAGACATCGGCTTACGGAATGCCCGATTGAATTTCCGACAGCAAGAATTAACTCACATAATGGAAAACATTATATATAATCATCTTCGCACACTTGGATTCCTCGTGGATGTAGGTATTGTGGAAACGCGCGAGATGAAAGATGGCAAGTCAACTTACAAGCAGCGAGAGGTGGACTTTATAGCAAACAAAGGCGAACAAAAATACTACATACAGTCAGCATATTCCATACCTACAGAAGAAAAGCGCATGCAGGAACTCTCATCATTACTAAAAATTGGAGATTCATTCAAAAAAATTATAGTATTAGGCGATGACATAATGCCCTATACCGACAACAACGGCATATATTTCACCGGGATATTTGACTTCCTGTTAAAAGATCAATGGCAATAAGACATACCCTGTGCAAAAAAGCCACAAGTAAATGTATTATAATAAATCTAAAAAAAAAATTAAAGCATACGGGGGCTGACTTTGATATAACCGGGCATTAGCTATCTTTGCAATTCATTATCAATCAGACACACATGAAACGATACTTAGTCATGGCGGTGCTCGCTATTTTATGCACCGTAAATGTATATTCACAGGGCAGTGGTTCGTACGTCCCGGCACCTTCACCTCTCGACTACAAAAACACTCCGGAATGGGGTACCTACAAAGCGCTAAGAGCTGTGGGATGGACCACCATGGGCTTAGGCTTAGCCACCACTACAAGCGGCTTTCTGGTATACATGATAGAAAACAGCTTTACGGGCAAATCGCCTACCGGCCCCGGATTGATGATAGGCGGAGGAGCTTTGACATTGGCAAGCGTACCCGTGCTGGTCACCGCATACCATTACCGCAATAAGGCCAGGCGGATGACTCTCAATGCCGGCATAAGCAGTATCAGCTCCCCACGGCTACTTGACGCCCAAACCGACTGCACGCCGGCACTGTGCCTGACCCTAAGCTTCTAATCGCCAAGCGAAACCACCCAACATGCTCACACATAAGTCCACGCTACGGGACGTGCTATGTGCAAAAGATATTTGGACATATGATACACATGTGTCAGATATTTTTGTAATTTTGTATTCCAGCACGCGCAAGCATCATCATTAGGACCAACAAGTGTGAATAATAACTCAAATACAAGCATAAAGGAGTTTCATCTATTTGCCGGAATAGGTGGCGGCATATACGGAGGCAAAATATTGGGTCATACATGCTGCGGAGGCGTGGAAATAGACCCGTATGCCACAAGCGTACTTATCCAGCGTCAGAAAGACGGATGGTTAGAGCCGTTCAGCATATATCCGGACATCACCAAGTTAAGTGGAAAGGATTTCAGGAATTCATTTGATGTACTGTGCGGAGGATTCCCCTGTCAGGCGTTCAGCACGGCAGCCCACGGCAAGAATATTGCCGAAAAAAACCTGTGGGATTACATGCACAGATTCATCATTGAATCCGAAGCTCCGGTAGTATTTGCCGAAAACGTAGTGCTGCGGGCCATCACTAAGGCCAAAACCGATTTGGAGGCTTCGGGGTACCGCGTGTCAATATGCCGCCTATCATGCAAGGATCTGGGCGCCGACCATCAGCGAAACCGTTTTTGGCTGCTTGCTGTCAAAGATGACGCAGTATTTGAAAAGGTGGCCCGGCACATAAACACACTCGGTAAGATACAAGCCCGCTGCTGGACCCGAGACGCCAACTCAATGGAGTATCCGGCTGTAGTAGACGGTAAGCGGCATCAGCTCCGAGGCATAGGCAACGCCCAATCGCCACTGGTCTGCGCCTGCGCATTCCGCATATTGGTCAACCGTCAGCTTCGCAATGACTATACATCAGTAACTGCAAGCAAAGAGGAGCTTGACAGCGTATTTACGCCCTACGACACTTGGATACAGACGGGATTTAAAGGTATAGGCGGACTGCACACTCCTACCACTATGGCAAACTATCACTGCGCTTCAATGATGAAACACTCATCGTGCCAGAACTTTGTCAAGGTATTCGGCAAACCGGCGCCACTCAACGGTGAGTATCTGATGGGATTCCCTATAGGAGCATCATCGCCCCGACCGCTCACCAAAGACACTCTTGAATCATGGATGAACGATCTCTACTAAATTATTTAGCCTCCAATCTATCCAAATTAGACGGAGGCGCCACCTACATAGGCACATACGGTGCCATACCCAACAACGGTCTGTTCACCGCGCAAGTGGCCAACCGCCCGAGCAAGTCATGGCCTAAAGCACAATTCCTATACACTTCAGTGCGTGATCAAGGCAGAGATTTGGCAAGATGCATAAGCCAGTGGAAGCAGATGTGCGCCGGCTACAAGGATCAGTATCTGATAATAACCGATGTGGACGGCACTCCGTATCTTTACGATTTCAACGGCACACGGCGAGCCTTAAATGATGAAATACCACCGCTGATAGACAAAATAACAGGCAAGAGAAAGCCGCTTGACCCACAGGATGCCATAGACAAGGATTACCTACGGGCCATGCGCGCCAAGCCGTTTCTGCTGCTCGCCGGCATTTCCGGCACCGGCAAGAGCCGTATAGTAAAGGAAATGGCTTTTGACAGCTGCCCCAATGATATGGCGCTGCGCAAGGATCCGACATCGCCGGGCAACTATTGCCTTATAGAAGTGAAGCCTAACTGGCATGACTCCACTGAGCTGATAGGATATGAAAGCCGGATAGGAGGCGACAAATATATCGTGACTCCATTCGTAAAATTTTTAGTCAAGGCCATGCTGCATGAGGATACACCGTTCTTCGTATGCCTTGATGAGATGAATCTTGCACCCGTAGAGCAGTATTTTGCAGAGTTTCTGAGCGTTCTTGAGAGCAGAAAGGTGGTGGACGGAGTCATAACGAGTGAACCACTGATAAAGCCATCGGTATTCTCAAAATATCATCCGGAACTGATGTGTGATCTATTTGATATAGGAATCACACGGATAGATGATGACGGTGTAAAGATATATGAGGCCGATCCTACCGATGAGCAATTATCCGTATATCAGAAGCTGACAGATGCAGGACTGCGCATACCACGCAACCTGATTGTAATAGGCACGGTAAACATGGATGAAACCACTCATCAATTTTCACGAAAGGTGATAGACCGCGCAATGACCATAGAGATGAACTTGCCTGAGGATGATCCGTTTATGGCCTTCTACAACAGCGATGAACTCGGCTATCATGACGAGCCGCTTGAGGCATCACTGTTCCTACCTACGATAGTGTCGGCATCTGAAGCATTGGAAAAGCTATATGCCGTCAGCGCCGAAAATACTGACTGGCTAAAGCGTAAAATAGCCGATACGCTAACAGACCTGAACACGGCTCTTGACAATACACCGTTCAAAGTGGCGTATCGCGTTCAGAACGAATTGGTACTTTATTTCTATGAGCAGTGGCGCGATGAGAAAGAACCGGCCGAATCAGACCGATGGCAGGCTATACTTGCCAACGCTACGGACCGCATACTGATGATGAAGGTATTGCCTCGTGTAGAAGGCGATGAGGATATGCTTGAGAAACCGCTTGAAGAGCTTGCCAACTTCTGCGCCCCATACCAGAATGCCAAGAGCAAGGTGGAAGAAATGAAGCGCCGATTCGGACTGGGACATTTCACAAGCTACTGGCCGTAACCTGATGGAGGTACTAAGCTTCATAAGCGCTGACGGAAATATAAAGATAACCGCATCGACTGCGGCTGATATGTCGGCCAACTGGGTACGATTCCGCAGCCGCGTAAAGGATGCGGCTCTTACGTATTGCTATTATGAAAGCTCCCTCCCCGGCAGCCTGCTACTATTACCCCCTATGGGTGAGCATCTTCAAGACGCCGGTATTCCGGAAATGACACGATGGGACTACCTGCCGCCGGTATTCTACGAAACCGCCAAATACAATGTGAGCATTGCGTTCAGCAACGTAACTGACGCTCCCGTAATACTGCACAAATCAAAGGCTGTAACAGAGCTGTTCAACGCCATACAGATAGGCGATAACAGTTGGCTCCTCACCGCCACACTCTCGTTTGTCAACGAGCCGGGAATCTTTGAACTGGCATACCGATACACGCCCACCGGTAATGCACCGCGTACTGAAAGATTGACATTTCGCATAGTGTCGCCGAAGCTTGACGCTAAGAATGATTACAATCATATTCTCACCGAGGTAAATGCACAGTACCACGAGATAGTATTCCGATATCTTACGCTTACATTACAGAACCTGCAATACAAAGGCCATTCAAACAGCGATGTGGTATGGATGGCGATATTCCGTCAAGTGGCAGCCGGTTACATAAAAGCTGTAACGTACATAGTGAACCGCCCTCATCTGAGTCACACTACCGAGGTAAGGTACAGCCGTGCCGACCGCATTAAGCGGTGGACGCCTATGATGGCCGAAAGATATGCCGCAGTGGAGGCCAATGGCCGGCTGGACAGGGAATATTTCCGACATGAGGAAGCCACAGACACTCACAATACCCGTGAGAACCGATTCATCAAATTCACACTTGACCGGATAGGCCGACAGCTCGCAGGCATCATAGCCAAAATCAAGGACCGAAATGACAAGGCCAAGGCGGAGGATAAAGTATCGGACAGCGAACTTGCCGAACTTGACAGTTACGCAGTATCACTCCGCAAACTCGCCAATTCATCCCTGCTGCGCGGACTCTGCGGCGAACCGCTCCACTCGGAAAGCATAGTGCTTCAGAAACGCACCGGTTACACTCAGGTGTATAGCAGCTGGCTACTTCTACGCAGGAGCATAGAGTTCTTTGATGGTGCCTCAGCCATTGGAGTGCGGCCTATATGGGAACTATATGAGCTGTGGTGCTTCCTTAAAATGAGGCAAATGGTAGGTAGGATTCTCGGACTCGACTTTAACAACCCGCAGGAAATAACCGAGAGCCCGATGCCGATGGTCAAACCGTTTGAGGACAATAAGGATGAGCACACCGTATTCTATAATTGCAACGATGGTTTAAAGGTACGCCTCCACTATCAGCATACATACAGCCGACGTTCCGGACAAGCTCATACAGCTACAACGGAGAACCGGCCTGACATAGTGCTGACTATAGCGCATCCTGAGGAATTTGAGCTGACTTATCTGTTTGATGCCAAATACCGCATACAGGATGACAGCAGGCTCAACAATGACCCTGACACAGCACAGGGTGCCGACTATCCGCACCCTGATACATTAAATCAGATGCACCGTTACCGCGATGCAATTTATTTCGGGCCGGACAAGGATCATCATTCGGCCAAAGAGGTTATAGGTGCATACATATTATTCCCCGGACGAGGTGACAATGACTTCATCCGCACCCGATATTTCTATAAAAGCATTGAAACTATCAACATAGGAGCATTTCCGCTGCTACCCGATGCCCGTGACCCGCGCAACGAAGGCACGCTCCTATACGAATTTCTCACAAAGATACTAACCACGGCAGACGTATACTCCCACATAGAGAACGCTATACCGCAAAAAGGCCTACGGTACGTAAAATAGCGCTGTCAGCTCACAGAATCAGGGACAGTATGCTTATTATTTTGCTTCAATGTGGAGGTAATACTTTTCTATGGCATCATCAGCAGGAAGCTGATGCATGAGAAGAATCCGGGTAGTTTTGTTTTACCAAAATTTCAGAGCTTCAACTCCTTCCGACGGCAGGCATTTGAATGAGTCAGTCTTTCCGGCAGCACTCTGAGCCGGCCCGACATTGTCAGCCATCAGCTTTATGAGTGCTTCCTGCATATGCGAATATCGCTCCGCTTCCGACAAGCCATATATGCTGCCCACACCGATATGTCCATAACGGACATCGTTCATCATCTGAGCATCTAATGCGGTATATTCATATCTCTTATCAAGCAGGCAGTATATACCCTGATTGGAAGGCTTGGCTATTGCAAAACTCCCCTCCACCCAGTCATAGCAAAGGAAGTCACGCTCATAAAGGTATGTGGTAAGCAATGTAGAGTAGACTACTTCTCCATCACGGTACCCTTTGAGCCGGTTCTTTATCTCTCCGCTTTTGAAGAAATGTGTGCTCCACTGTGAGGAGAAATGCTCCTCGGTAGAAAGAGGGCACTGAAAAAGATATATAAATTCATAATTTCCCTCTGAAGAGACTAAAA